>SVLF01000070.1 GCA_015068085.1 Oscillospiraceae bacterium | reverse complement strand
AGGAAACGGCGGACATCAATTCTATCCCGATGATGTCTGGCCGATAATACACGAATATTTGAAATAAGCAAAACAGAAAAAGTGGGTTTTGGGGTTAAAGCCTCAAGACCCGCTTTTTTGTGCGAAAAATGCAGTAACCAAAGAAAAGACGGCTTTTGCGAATGATGAAACGGTACCTCCTTCTTTTAGTGAATAGTATTCTCTTGCGGCAAATTATTTGTTGCCTGAATAATGTAATGTATCACCCCCCCCTTTTTTTGAAGAATAGCCTTCAAAGGGGGATAAACATCGGCATAGTAGCCGGACGCAAAGACAACGAAAGCCTTCTCGTCATCCACTGCAACGCAGGCGCAAACAATGTGGTAATAACAGACGAAGAAGGCTTTGCATGGGTGGTAAAGGTGTTGGATTAATTCGTTTTTTTTGAAAACGATGTATAGTTTTTCTGTATTATTCATGATGTGTGGAATGTGATATAATAATATACCGAGGTGAGATTTATGGGAATCGCTGTAGATGCAGCATCAATTTTCTTTGGTAGCATATTTGGAAGTATGTTTAAAAAGAAAGCTTGTATAACGGACTTTTCTGTTCTTGCTATAAGTATAATGCTTATAAGCCTTGTTGGATTTCTTGAAAATATCTTCAATATTTCCGGTATGCAGTTGACGAGTGATGCACTGATGGTAGTGGTTTTTTCGCTGATTGCAGGAAGTATGATAGGTGAGTTTATACATATAGAGGATAACCTCAGTAAGTTGTCGAATGGTGAAAATGTATCACATAATGCTTTTGTCGATGCAATGCTTTTCTTTGGGGTAGGCGGTCTGCAGATCAGTGGTCCGATTCTGCTTGGTGTTAATGGAGATAGTAATCAGCTTTTGATAAAAAGTCTTATAGATTTTCCGTTTGCTCTTGCTTTTGGCGCAACATATGGTAAAATAACATCATTAGCAGCGATTCCGGTTGCGACAATTCAGATTATTATTGCAATTGTATCTCGTTTTTCAGGTGCGATATTCAACGAAAGTCTGATAGCTCAGCTTTGCTCCATGGGATACATAATTCTGTTTTTTTCCGGATTTAATTTGATTTCAGAGAAGAATAAAATAAATAATGTGAATATGTTGCCCGGGTTATTGATAGTGTTCCTTTTTAATTCTATAAGGGTTGTTCAAGGAGGATGAAAAATGACGATTCAACAATGCATATATGTACGGAAAATCGCGGAAGTTGGCTCTTTTAATGAAGCGGCAAAGCAGCTTTTTATTGCTCAGTCAAGCCTTTCCACCAGCATTAAAGCTTTAGAACAAGAGCTTGGAATAAAGCTTTTTGAAAGGTCAAAAAACGGAGTGTTCCTGACAGATGATGGCACTGAATTTATCAAGTATGCAGGTCACATTGCTGAATATAATGACTTTGTTGCAGAACGATATAATTCAGAAAGAAAATGCAAAAGACTCTATGTGGTAACACAGCATTATGATTTTATTGCAGACGTTTTCGGTAAAATGCTGAAGGAAACAAAGGCTGACAGCTATAATTTTTCGCTGATAGAAACAAAAACCAATGATGTTATTCGGAGAATCGAATCGGCAAGAGCCGATATAGGAATTATCGCAATAAAAGACAGTGATGATACGGTCATGAGAAGGTATCTCGATCAAAAAGGCTTAAGTTTCAATCCTTTTCTAACAGCATCACCACATGTTTTTCTACGCAAAGGACATCCTCTGCTCAAATACGAAAAATTAAGTTATGATATTTTATTAGATTACCCTTATGTATCTTATGAACAAGGGAATCGAAATACATCCTTTTTTACTGAAGAAATTATGGATGAGCTTAATGTGAAAAAGCATATTGAGATAAGCGATCGTGCAACGCTTATGAATGTCCTATTGCTTACTGATTGTTACACAATCGGTACAGGGATTATGCCATCTGAACTCAACAACGGAAGTATAGAAAGCGTTGAACTTGATAGTGATGCATTCTATACTATTGGATATATAGTGCGAGCTGAAAATAAATTATCCGGCTCGGTAAAAGAATTTATACAATTTTTGGAATCATCTGCGGAAAACATTAGTAGCAGATAAAGAAAATATAAAGAACAAAGCAACCTTGAAAATCTTTTGAAGTTTCAAGGTTGCTTTGTTCTGCGAGTAAATGTTTAATGTTTTCGAAAATGAGTTCGGCCACGTTTGTTATATAAGTGGAGGTCTTGATGAAGAGACGGAATCCTCGTACATAGATTGGAATTCCGAATGGGGTAAGATGAAGGCTGCAAATCAACAGAAGCTATCACATTACAGCTCGTCCCAGAAATCATGAGTAAGGGCTAATTTCCTTTGCTCGCTCAAAATTTGCGGCTGTCGCGCACGTTCCTCGTGAGGGAGCTCGTGGCGGTATTTTTTATACCATTTGCTCATGTGCGAGACATCTGAAAAGCCGCATTTATCCGAAATATAAGCAATGGAATAAGATGTGTTGATTATAAGCAACGATGCGTTTCTTATGCGCATCATAAGAAGATAATGCGTATAAGAAATTCCGAGGTATCTCTTGAAGAAAGCGAATAAATTAGTACGGCAAAGGTAGGATACCTCGCAAAGCTTCTCACTTGTTATTCTTTGAGGATAGTTTTTTGAAATATACACCATCGCGTGCAAAACAGGAAGAAGATACTTTTCAGAAACCTTTTTTGCACGTGTTTTTCTTTGCTCTGAGATGCAAAATTCAGGACAGGAAAACATCTTCTCTACGCAATCGTATTTTCTTTGCATTGCGATTCCTTTTTCGGAAAGGAGAAGGAGAGCCTCACGGCATATTTTAAATGAAGCTTGTGAAAGCGAGGTGTGAATCAGCGGAAAAAATCCAAGCTCTTTTGAAAAAGCGAAAAGATGCGTGGCGCATATTGTGCTGATGTATTTTCCAATATCCTTATCAAGGTATGCATCAATAGAAATAATAAGGTTTATTATCTCGGCACCTCGCTCGGAAACGGATATCGAGTTAAAACTGCCGGGCGGGATAATAACAACGTCACCTGCGGTGCATTTATAGGTGTCCTCATCAACCGTGTGAGCGTATTCTCCGCTTATGCAGAAATATGCCTGCGCATATTCGTGATACGTTGGGATATCGCTTTTAAAAAATGCAGGAAGCTTTTGCTTATAAAGCAAAAACGAAGAAAAACCGAACCTCATAAATTTTGTAAAACCGTGAATTATCATAATGTCATTTTTGCTTTTTGTATCCATTTTGTATATTCACCGCCTTTTCAAAGCTTAGTTCTTTTTTCAATATATCACTTTTACATAGATCTGTCAATGGTAAAAAGTTCTGAGGAAAAACGCAAAAATATGTACGATGATTCTGTTTGAGCAGTTATATAGTTATTAAAATTAAATTACGAAAGTGTTTTATATAAACCGGTTGAAAGGAAAAAGGATATGAAGCTTTTATTTTGCGGAGATTTGTGCGTAACAGACGATACATATTCATCGTTTTATAATGGAAATGAGAAAAAGGCATTCGGGGATTTATTGCCGGTGTTTGAAGCTGCCGACCGCGTTATCGTGAATTTGGAATGCGCGATTACAGAAGAGGAAAAGGGAATAAGAAAAATCGGTCCCTGTTTGAAAGCGCCTCTAAAAACAGCAGCAGCTTTGAAAAAAGCAGGCGTTACCGAGTGTACGCTCAGCAATAATCATATTTTTGACTTTGGCAAAAAAGGCCTTGATGATACCGTTGCAGAGCTTGATAAACACAATATCGGTTACACCGGCATCGGAGATAACTATGAGGCTTCGCGCCGGGATTATATCATTCCGTCGGATGTTGGTGATATAGCGATTGTAAACGTTTGTGAGCATGAGTATTCCTATGCAACCGAAAATGCGTGCGGCGCAAGACCGTTTGATGAATTTGAAACAATGCACGATATCCGCCTTGCAAAGCAAAAAAACAAATACGTAATCGTTGTGTACCACGGCGGAAAAGAGCTTTGCCGTTATCCGTCTCCGCGCCTTATGCGCGCCTGCCGTGAGATGGTAAGATGCGGCGCAGATGTTGTGCTTTGCCAGCATAGCCATATCATAGGAAGCTATGAGCGCTTTGAAGGAGCACACATTCTTTACGGACAGGGAAACTTCTGCTTTGTTAAAAAGGCGGCGGATGAAAGCTGGAACGAAGGTCTGGTGGTTTCTGCTGATGTGAATAAAAGCGGAATTGAGCTTTCGTTTATTCCGGTAAAGGCAACAGCTACCGGTATCCGCCTTGCAACAGCTACCGAGAAAGAAGAAATCCTCTCCGGAATGAAGAAGAGAGAAACGGAAATCCAAACCGGTGAGTGGAAGCAGGGCTGGAAAGCGTTCTGTGAAGAAAAGGCAGAATGGTATAACGGTGTTCGCCTGGGAGAAAAGGTTGAAGAACCCGGAGATCGTGATCAGATGTTTGCTCATTATCTTGACTGTGAAGCTCACCGCGATGTGTGGCTTGAACTTTTCAAGACATGGAATAATACCGAGCGGTGAAAGAAGGTGATGAATTATGAGAATAATTTTTCTGCAGCGGAACGAAACTGTTGAATATGCCGCTGCAGAGCTTAAAAAATATCTTCTCCGAATGTCGCGCGGAAAAATAAACGCGGAGATTTTCTGCGAGGATATTTCAGGGGAGGGCATTCCCGAAGAAACAATCGTGCTTGCAACGCTTCCGGAGCTGTCTCTTGACACAAGCGATCTGTTCGATGCCTTTGTTGAGGATATAATTGACATTGACGTCAAAAACCTTTCCGGATATATTGCCGGAAGCAATCCGCGAAGCATTCTTATGGGCGTGTATAAATACTGCACCTCTGCCGGCTGCCGGTTTTTCCGCCCGGGAGAAGACGGAGAATATATCCCCGAGGCTGACCTTCGAAATCATTCGTATAAATACCGCAAAAAGGCGGACCATCCCTTCCGCGGCGAATGCACAGAGGGCGCGGCAAGCTATGAGCATTATCGCGATGCGATTTACTTCCTGCCGAAAATCGGCATGAATATGTTTATGATTGAGGGCGTTGTTCCGTATACATATATGCACAAGTGGTACGGCCACGTCGGCAATGATAAGCTTCGCCCGAAAGGTCAGGTGACCGATTATGATATGCTTGAGAGCTATACCAATCTTCTTGAAGCGGATATAAGAAAAACGGGACTCCAGTTCCACAGCCTCGGTCACGCCTGGATGTTTAATAAGCTTGGTATCCGCCACGCTTCGCCGATGGAAGAGCAGGCAGGGATTGAAGCTCTGACCGCGGCACAGAAGAAAAATATCGCGCTCGTCGGCGGCAAGCGTGAGCTTATTGAAGAAAGCACATTTTACACCCATTTCTGTTATTCAAATCCGGAGGCGCGAAAGCTTCTTGTCGATACGTTGGTAGAGCATCTCCGCGCAAAGCCGCATATAGATTTTCTTCACGTCTGGCTTGCGGATTATATGAATAACAATTGCGAATGTGAAAACTGCATAACGATGCAGCCGTCGGATTGGTACGTTCTTCTTTTAAACGAGATTGACGAAGCACTTACTGCAATGGGTTTTGAAACACGCATAGTGCTCATTATGTATGTCGATACCGTTCGTCCTCCGGTAAAGCTTCGCTTAAATAACCCGAAAAGGTTCACGCTCCTTGCGGCGATCGGGCTTCATTATGATAAGGGCTACATAAATGAGGAATATACCGGCGAGATTCCGGAGTTCGTGAGAAATGATTTCCACCCCGAGCCAAACGCCTTAAGGCTTAAATGGCACAGAGAATGGAAAGAGCTTTGCGGCAATATTCCAAGCATGATATTTGAATACAGGTTTTATACCGATATGTATTGCGATATTGCTCAGATGCAGATTTCCCGCGAGACCTACCGCGATATGCGTGCGCTTGAGTCGGTGTCCTTCCAGGGCTGTATGACGGACCGCACACCGCGGATGTATCTTCCCACCTCGCTTCCGTTCATTATGATGGGTGAAACGCTGTTTGACAAGAGCGTGGATTATGATGCAGTGGCCGATACGTACTTTGAAGGTGCGTTCGGTCAAGACGGCGCAAAGGTGCGGACGTATCTTGAAGAAATGTCGAGGCTGCTTTCTCCGTCAAGCTACCGCATCGGCGGCGGAAACGGCGTTGAAGAGGGTGGGCTTGGCGATATAGAGGCTGATAACAAAGCGTGGATAAATAACCCCGATGTTGCCAAAAAGGCAAGTGAAATCCCGATGCTTACAGACAGCTTTGTAAAGACCATTGAGCGCAATATCGGAACAGAAACGGATGCCTCGCGCCGCCTTTCGTGGGTGTATCTTCGCCACCACGCCGAGATAGTGCGCTCATTTGCGAAAATGCTCCTTGCCGGAGCGGAAAACCGTCTTCACGATGCTCGCCTTTATGAGGCAGAGCTTGAAGAATATATAACGGAGCACGAGCTTGAGCTTCATAACGTTCTGGATGTATTCCTGTTCCAGAGAAATCTGCGCTTAAAGCTTGATCTTCCGCGCGCACCCTATTTTAATTAAAAAACCAAAATTTGAGAGGAGAAAACAAAATGAAAAGAAAAAATAACAAAATTACATCGCGTATTCTCAGCACAGCTTTGGCTCTCGCACTTATCATCGCGGTTCTTCCCGCAGCCTTTGCGGCAGATAAGGAAATAACCATGCCGAACGTCTTTCCATTTTATACAAACGATTTTCATTATGATATCGATGGCGATGGAACGTATGATTATGAAATTGGATATGAATACAAAACTGCTACAGCTTCGGATTATGCCGCATCACCGATAGATATAACCTACGATAAGGGAAACGGCAATGTACAGTTTTATACACATAATACGATTTCCAATCCAGGCTGGATTACTACTTCGACTAACGTTTCTTTAAGATACGAAAAAAACTTTATAGCATTCAGACTGAAGGGAATTTCAGAAGGAAAATATAATGTGACTTTGATTTCAAGGTTGCTTAGTAATGGATGTAAGGCAGATATATATCTGGTTCCGCTTCCGGAAGATGGAAAAGACCTTTCCGGCACGGATGCACAAGCTTACACCGAAAACTTAATCAAAGATGCGACTCCCGTTATATCCGAATACGACTTCAGTATCGGCACTGCAGGGGTAGAAAACGAAATAGAAAGACAAACTGCCGGATTTACGGTGGAAGAACCCGGAGAATATCTTTTTGTTATAAAGAGAGTGGGTACTGGTGCTGGTAACGGACGTGGTGCCAAAGTGGTCGCGCTTGTGCTCGAGCCGATTGAAGAGGAAAAAGTTACCTACGGCGTTTTTGATAACATCGACGGCTCCGATGCTGTAACAGTGCAGGGCGGAGAGGATAATAAGCTTTTTGGCACAGTAACGGCAGGAACAAGAATTTCCGCAACTGCTAATGATAAAGAAGGCTATACCTTCCGTCACTGGGTTCTCGGAAGTGCCGCAACAGGCAGATACTATAGCTCGGATAAGACCGTAACAGTCAACCCCTATGCAAACATTTCTCTTACCGCGGTTTACACACAGAACAATACCGAACCTGCGGTTGATCTCTATAACTGGAACGGTGAGTATATTGAAACTCTCGCGGCGAGTGAGCTTGCAGAAAAGCTTTCTGAGGTACAGCCTACGATGACAGGTTATACATTTGCAAATGAATGGAAAATCTCGGATGAAGAGTATCTTACAAAGGATAGCGAAATAACTGAAGACACGCAGGCAGTAGCACAGTTTACCGAAGTCGGTAATTATGACCAACCCGTTTCTCCGGTAGGAACATCATCGACGGGTTGGATGAGAAATGGAAATCACGTTACGTACAGCGAAAATTATACGTTCTTCACATGGCTTAACGCAGTCGGTGAGATTAAAGCATATGACGGCGAAGCGATAACCGATAGAATCCCGCTTGCAGTGCTTGAAAAGAATGGAACAAACTTTATGCTTGAGTATGACGAGGGTGACTACGAGGTAGTAGAAGCAGGCATTCTCTTCGGAAGCACAGCTGAAGTGGATGTCAAGGGTGCATATTCAAAGGCGATAGTAAAGAACCTTGAAAAGAATAATGGCCACGGCCAGCTTACCGCAACCGCTCACCCGGACGGTACAGAGGGAATGCAGAGCTATGCTCGCGGATATGTTATCTATGATGATAACGGAACAAATAAGGTTGTTTACACAGATGCAATAGCAAACTCATAATGCCGTCAAGCATATTTGGCGAATAACTTTGTTAAAACAAAGCTAAAGGAGGGCGGAATAGATGAAAAAAAGAGCGCTTTCGCTTTTTATAACGGTATGTATGCTTCTTTCGTTTATTCCTGCAACGGCAGTTGCAACCGATGGTGCTGTGCAGGATGAAGGAACGCTTCATATCTTCCCGTTTTATTTAAATGAACTCGGATATGATGCCGATGGTGACGGAAACCGCGACGATATCGGATATACTAAAGCCGGTACTGCGACACCAGCGGATATAACCTATGCTATGGGAAACGGCAACGTACAGTTTTATGCATTAAATGCAACAAGGGCAACATCTTGGAATAGTTCTACTTCAATTTTCAAGCTGGATGACAATGAATTTGTAGCATATAAGCTGAGTGGAATAACAAGCGGAAAATACAGAGTTACGCTCAGCGCAAAGACAAAAGATGGTGCAAGAGCAAATATATATATCATTCCGCTTGATAAAGGGGCAACTGATTATAACGATTCCACCAACCCTACCGCAGTGGATTATGCGAAAGGGCGGATTGCAACGGCAACTCCCGTTATGAGCGATTGTAATTTTGGTGACGGAGCAGATTTGAAAGTTATAAGCAGGTTTGAAGGGGAATTCACGGCAGGAGAAGCGGAAGAATACCTTTTTGTAATAAAACGTATAAGGTCAGGAGCAGGACGAAATTTCCGTCCGGTTGCGCTTACGCTTGACAGCCGAGTACCTCCAGCCCTTGGTTCGGCAACGCTTTCGGCGGAAAGAAACACTATGTCTGCCGGCAAAACGATAAAAACCTCGCTCTCGATTTTCGATGAAAAGGGCGGAAAGTATTTAAGCGGAGACGAATCGGTTTCATACAAAAGCTCGGATGACAATGTTTTGTCGGTTGATGCCTCCGGTGTTATAACTGCTAAAGGCGCGGGAACGGCAAAGGTTACCGCCACGGTAACCACGCCGGAGACTGCGGATAAGGATGCCGTTACGGTATATGCGAATACAGAAGAAATAACCGTAACTGCCCATCCCGTGCTTACGGCATTTTCCGTAGCTTCCGATCGTACATCAATGGCGCTTAGCGGCAGCGCAAAGCTCACTCTGTCGGGAACGACGAACGATAACGAAACGGCTGATTTTGAAAACGGCTTCACTGTGCAGTATAAAAGCACGGATGAAAATGTCATCACCGTCTCTCCGGACGGAACGGTAACACCCGTTGGCGTCGGAAGTGCAAAGATTATCGCCACGGTCGTCGGCTCGGATTTAAAGGGTGAGGTGGATTTCCGCGTCCTTGATAAGGCGGAAGAGATTGTTGTGAACTTCAAAGGAACGGTTCACAACGGAGAAAGCATCGCGTCAATTCCCGGAGCTCTTGCTGTTACCCATGAAGGACATGCATGGAGCAGACCTCAGGCGGTAGGCACGGAAAATCTGCTGTATAAGGCAATGGGCAATGCCACGCAGGTATGGCCGGAACCTGGGAATGCGAAAAGTAAATTTGAATTTACGGTAGATGTTCCGCTTGATGGCGTTTACAGCCCGCGTATCCGCGGCGGTATTTCTTATGTCGGTATGCGGTGTTCGGTTTATGTGGACGGCAAATATATAGGCGACCATAATTTCTGGGACGGAAACACAGAAATAGTAACTTCTGCTTATCTTCTTGACGATGAGAAAAGCTATAACACGATTTATCTTGAGAGCGGAGAGCATACCATATCTTTCCGCGCCCGCGAAAGCTGGGGAGATAAGACTCGTTATATTCTGCTTGACTATATGAAGCTTGTTCCTGTTCCGGAGCTTCCGGAGCTTCAGTCCGTAGAAGCAGAGCTTCCCGAGGAGATTGCAGTAGGCGAGGTCTATGAGGGAACGGTGCAGGCTGTGCTCAGTGACGGCACGGCTTACCGCTTCGGCCTTTCAAACGAGGGAACTGCAGACGCTGAGACATATCTCAGCGGAACCTCGGCAGGAGATGAGGTTGTTCTTTCGGATTTTGATTCGGCATCAAAGGGAGATAACGGAAAAACCTCCTTCGTTCTTACGGGAACAGAGGAAAATTCCGACGGCGTGGACGTAACCTTCAGCGCAAAGGTTGGAGGTAAAGAGGCTTCAAGAACAGGAAAGATTAAGGTTCGCGAGGAGGATGTGGAAAAAATTCTCATCGTCCCGGAAGCAGGTGAAGTCCTCAAAGGCGATAAGGCTGTTCTTAACTTAAAGCTTCTTCTCAGTGAGAGCGGAAGAATTATCCCGCTTCCGGAAAGCGACAAGACGAAAATAACCGCGCTCACACCGGAAATTGCAATGGTGGACGGAAATGTTCTCACTGCTGTTTCTGAGGGCATAGCGAAATTCAAAGTCGTTTCGGAGTTTAACAAAAAAGAAATTACCGAAGCGGAAATTGAGCTTGAAATAAAGCCGGAAGGTATGGCTTCTGTTGAAGTAACGTCGGGCGGAAGTAAGTTTATTCGCTTTACGGATGATGAAAACGCAGATGCTGCTGATTTTATCGTTCCGCTTTATGTGAAGGCAACAAGCAACCTCGGAAACGAGGTTGACCTTACCGGTGCGGAAATCTCTGCCGAGGCTTTGAATCCGGAGATTGCAACGCTTGACCGCGCGGACAACAGCACAGGAAGCATCAATATCATTCCTGTATATGCTGATCCTGAAAACGGAAGCCGTGCTTCCTTCCGCGTAACGGTTAAAACACCGGACGGAAGAAAGAGAGAAACAACTGCGGAGTTCACCGTTCTTTGCGCGAAAAAGAGCAGCACATATTTAAACGCGGAAAAGAGCAAAAATGCCCGTGATAACATAAAGAAATTCGATTGGGCAGAGGCATCGATTGAAACGACTAAGCAAAAGGCAGATAAGTATGTGGATAATCTGGATATATTGTATTCGCTTATCCATTCAAACGGTGTTCCCCGCGGATATCACGCAGGCGAGGATGAAGATCCATATGTAAACGTTTGCCGTTACTGCGGAAAGGACTGCGCCGCGGCTTATGGAACGTATTTCTGGTTGACCAACGCAATTTCGCGTCAGTGGAAGGTTCAGTGCCCTGATTGTAAGCGCCTTTTCCCGTCAAACGATTTTGAAGGCTTTTACAAGCTTGGGCTTAACGAATACGGTGAATTTGATCGCCTTCGTGCGCTCGGAAAGCACCATGCTCTTATTCACCATGGTGATGCGGAGGCGGAATGTGACTGCACGGCACCGACGGATGAGTGGACAAATGATTGGTACACCTATTACGGCTACGGCGACAGCAAGGGATATCTGTACAATAAGCTCTATGCAAGTGATGACCTTGCAAACGTGAAAACTCTCAATGCCGGCTTTGGTCTGCGTGCCGGTGAAACTGCTGCAACATGGGGCGTTGACGATTCTCTCGGATATGTGCCGAGAAAGCCGGATGGAACACCGTATAAATATGCTATCAACGGAGTGACGGAACGCCACACCTATATTGCAATATTTTCACACAGCGGTCTCTGGCGAAGAATGAAAGAAGGCGGCGGCGCCGTAAAAGAAGCAATCTACTACTGTGCATATGCATATTTCTATACCGGTGATGTGAAATACGGAAGAGTTGCGGCAATCCTGCTTGACCGTCTTGCGGATCTTTATCCGACGATGGACCTTTCGGTTTATGGCAAAAAGGTGCAGAACTCTCACGGCGGATCATACGTAGGCGGCATTCTCGGCAGAATCTGGGAGTCCGGTGAAATCCCCGATCTGATATTAAGCTATGATATGGTTTATGATATGTATGAAGATCCTTTTGTTCTCCAATATATCGGGGATAAATCAAAAGAGATAAGGATGCATTATGCAAAAAATACGCCTGCTCAGATACGGACGAGCATTGAGGATAACTTTTTAAGACGCGCCATTGAGCGAACGAAAAAAGGACATATCGGCGGAAACTTCGGGTATATGCAGCGTGTTCTTGCAGCTGCTGCTGTTGTGCTTGACTGTCAGCTGGAAACAAAGGGTGTTCTTGAATATATCCAGCAGCCCGGTTGGGAAAAAAAGGGTGGAGTGGAAAGTCAGGGCGGAGGCATTGATGCAAAGCTTATCTGTGACGTTGATAACGACGGAATGGGCGATGAGGCATCGCAGTATAATTTCTATTGGCTCAATGCACTTGAAGATGTCAATGCGTATACATTGGATTACGGAATGGAAGAGTATAACCTCTGGAACCATCCTAAATACAGACAGATGTTCTATTCTGTAGCACGCATGATGTCGTCAAACTATACGCCGAATATCGGTGACTCTAACTTCACGGTTCAGGGAAGACAATGGATAACGCAGGATAAGGCGATAAGTGCATGGGAAAATACCGGAGATCCGCTTTTTGCACAGGTAATATATAAGCTTAACGGAAACACTGCAGACGGTCTGCATTATTCTATTACAGAAGAAAATCCGGAGCGCCTTGAAAAAGAGGTTGAGGATGTTATCGAAAAGTACGGACAATATAATCCGGACTCCGATATAATGACCAACTTTGGCTTTGCCATTCTTCGCAGCGGTGCCGATTATGAAAACGGAAAAACTGCAAGCACCGGAGAAATAACCTATCGTGATACATGGATGTATTACGGCTATAACGCCGGTCACGGTCACGTTGATACTTTAAATCTCGGCATGACGGCATTTGGTCTTGAGTATATGCCCGACCTTGGATATCCGGAGCATACAGGAGCAGATCCTAACCGCTTGCAGTGGGTAGCAACCACAATCTCGCATAACACGGTTACCGTAAACGGAACGGGTATGTCCGGCGACTCGACGAATAAACCGAGAGGAAAGACGCTTCACTATGATGAAGGGCAGGCAGTTTCTCTTGTTGACGTTTCCGCACCGTATGTTTATGCTTCGCAAAACGTTGAAGAGTACAGAAGAAGCCTTGTGACGGTTGCTGTAGACGACAGAAATTCCTACACCGTGGATTTCTTCCGTGTTATCGGCGGAAATGAGCATCTGTATTCTCTGCATGCAACCTCAAATGAAGTTACAAAGACCGAAGGGCTTGACTTTACTCTCATTGAGGATGAAAACGGAAAGTATATCTCCGGTTCACAGCTTGACGAAAACGGGAACTATAAGGGCACCTATGCCGGGCGCGATGCAACGTATGTACAGAAAACAAACGCAGACGGAACGGTGTCGGTAAGGCTTCCTGACGGAACGCTTGGAGAAGGCGAGGTTGAGCTTCTTGTCGAGTACGGAAAAGATCCGCATTCTCCGGCAGCAAACTCATATGATACTCTTTATCCGCGCGGATATACATGGCTTCATAACGTTGACCGCGATATCGACCCGGAAAATAAGGTTGAGGTAAACTTTAAGATTAAGGATTTCAATAAGCATCTGAAAAATCCGAACGGTCTGAACCTTTATATGACGGTGCTTAATGAAGGCAATGTTGCCGAAGGCGCAGATGCGGAAATTTCCATTGCAGACGGTCATGCTCCGGCTGTATCACAGAACGCTAATGTAGATAAGCTTAAATATGTTCTTGTCAAGAACACAGGTGAAAATCTTGCAACAACGTTTACAACTGTGTTTGAGCCGTATCGCACAGAACGATATTTAGGCGATGCCCAAGAGCTTTCGCTCTCTTCCGACAAAGAGGCAGAGAAAAATGCTTCTGCGCGTGCCGTTAAGATAACTCACGTAAACGGCAGAGTGGATTATGTTTTCTGGGCAACGGATAATTCGGTGATGTATACTGTATCCGACAACGGCAAGGATATATCCTTCCGTGGCTTTGTAGGAGTATACAGCGTAAATGAGAACGGAGAAGTAATTTACAGATATCTCCACGACGGCGACATCCTTGGAGAGGAAGCTGTTGTAAACGGGCTGTCTGAAATCACCGGAAAGGTTAAAAGCTTTACAGGTGTGCCGGCGTTTGAAAACGAGATTGTTCTTACCGGAACAAACGTAAGCGCGCTTGGTGAGAAAGAAAAAGCAGAGCTTTGCGCATCTCTTTCCGAAAAGCTTGTCGTGATTGAAAACAATCCGAAAAACAGCCTTGCAATTCGTCCCGGCGCCTTCAAAATTATTGATGCTGAGTTTGAAGGAAGCGATCTAAAGCTCAATATCGGAGGAATAACGCCGATACAGAGATACACAAATCTGCGGGATGATGAAGGCGGCTACGATTATCAGATAGCAGAAGGTCAGGCGGCAAAAATTGCGCTTACATTCTGTGAGGATAAGTCACCGGAATTTACCGAAGCACCGGAAAATGTATCAACATCTGCAGGAAGCACCGTGAATGTATCGCTTAAGGCGGAAAGCCCCATTGAAAATATGCAGCTTTCATATGAGGGCGCAACGCTTCCGCGCGGTGCAAGTGTAAATCCTCAAACCGGTGTGTTCACATGGAAGCCGGACAGCTCTCAGGTGGGAAAAAATCATATTGCAATAACCGCGCGTGACAGCGACGGGCGTGAAGCTACAATTCACTTTGATATCACGGTCTACGGGTCAACAACCGGAGGATCCTCCTCCGAAAAAACGGAGACTCCGTCAACGAATAATACCGACACACCTGCCGGTGGCGGCGGAGGAGGCGGTGGCGGTGGTGCCGCACCGTCTGATGAGCCGGATGACACGACAAACACCGACGAAGCTGATACATCCGATAAAACCGATGATGAAACCACGATACCCGACGCGTCGGGTGAAACGGAGAAGCTCCGTTTCACAGACCTTGGTAACCACGCATGGGCAGCGGACGCGATAAACGCGCTTGCGGACGATGGAATAATAAGAGGAACAACATCTGACACGTA
>SVLF01000005.1 GCA_015068085.1 Oscillospiraceae bacterium | reverse complement strand
GTGACCGTCCATATACTTCGTTGTGGAATGGGTAACGATATCCGCGCCCCATTCAAACGGACGGCAGTTTATCGGAGTTGCAAATGTGTTATCAACGATAAACGGAACGCCGTGGCTGTGGGCAAGACGTGCAAACTTCTCAAAATCAAGAATTGAAACCGTCGGGTTTGTTATCGTCTCGCCGAAAACAGCTTTTGTGTTCGGCTTGAAATACTTTGCAAGCTCTTCTTCCGGAAGCGTCTGGTCAACGAAGGTGCACTCTATACCCATTTTCTTCATCGTTGTGCCGAAAAGGTTATATGTACCGCCGTAGATTGATGAGGAAGCTATGAAATGGTCGCCGCACTCGCAAATGTTGAATATAGCATAGAAGTTTGCCGCCTGACCGGAAGAGGTAAGCATTGCTGCAACGCCGCCCTCCATTGCGCAGATTTTTGCCGCAACGGCATCGTTTGTCGGATTCTGCAGTCTTGTATAGAAATAGCCTTCAGCCTCAAGGTCAAAAAGCTTTCCCATTTCCTCGCTGGTGTCATATTTAAAGGTTGTGCTCTGCACGATGGGGAGCTGGCGAGCCTCGCCGCGTCCCGGTTTCCAGCCCTCGTGTATTGCCTTTGTTTCTATTTTCATTTTTCTTTGTCTCCTTATATTAAAGCATAAAATCTTTTTCTGTCAGATCAAGCTTCAAAAGCTTTACTGCATTCTTCCAGCAGATCTTGTTATAGACTTCCTGACTTATCTCGCCGTTTTCCAAAAGCTCGTCGAGATACTCAGAATGCTTCATATCGCCGTCGGGCGTGCAGATATCCTGACCGAAATAAAGTCTGTCCTGAAACTCGTTCATAAACTCAATTCCGAACTTGCGGTCACGCGAGATTGCAATAAATCCGCTTCCGGCTGAAAGGTCACCGTGAAGATTCGGATATTTTCTCATAAGCTCAACAACGCGACCGCCCGGAACAACCGGCTGACCTTTGGGATATCCGGTATGCATATCATCTCCCGAAATCTCAACCCAGAAATCCGCAGAATGGCCGAGGAAGGTGATGTCCTTCCACTTGATGAGAGCGTTTTCAAGTCCGCTTAAATTCTCATCATCGCGGATTCCGTAATCGCAAAACTCCTTATGAGTCATATGGAAGATAAACGGAAGCTTATATTTGTTTACATACATAAGCATATTATCCATAAGCGGGTCATAGAACGTCATATTCTCGCACATTTCACCGACACCGCGTGCGCCCATCGCGAGATAGTATTCAATAAGCGCAGAGTAGTCGGCATCCGGTCTTTTGTAAAAGCTGTGCGGGCAGAGGTTCATAAAGAAGTAGAACTTATCGGGATATTTTGCGCAGATTTCCGCAACCTCTTCAACGTTCTGAACCTCACCGGTCATGCTTGCCTCGTAATGTACCTCGGGGAGAATCACCCCGCGCGCAACATTCTTCTTTTCAAAGATCTTGAGCATATCCTCAGGCAGAGCATAAAACGAGCCGTCCGGTCTCGGGAAGCCTTTTTCCTTATATACATGGCAATGTATATCAAGCTTCTTCATTTTCATAACGTGATACCTCCCTGCTTTTTCTGCTCGGCAAGAGATTTAAAGCCGAGGTTTTTCGCCGCGTTGTCCCAGCATATCTTATCGTAAACCGTCTGAGAAATCGAGCCGTCTGCAAGAAGGTGATCCATAAACTCCGAAAGCGTCATCTTATCCTCGGGGATAAGCTTGCAAAGGTCAAGCCCGAACATAAGCTGATCCTGGAACTTTTCCATAAAGCCCTTTGTAAACTCGATGTCGCGAGTCATTGCGCCCAAGCCGCTTCCGGCAGAGACATCGCCGTAAAGGTGCGGATACGTCTCAAGAAGGCGAACAACCGGTCCGTTCGGCTCAACAGGTCCTGTGGGATATCCGCGATACTGGTCATCTCCCGAAATTCTGCTCCAGAACTCTGCTGAATGACCGAAGAACTTGATATCCGGATATTTGTTGAGCGCCCACTCAAGTCCGGAGAGATTATAGTCGTCATAAATTCCGTAAGTACCGTACGGAATGGGGGAAATATGAATGGTAAGCGGAAGTTTGTACTTGTTTATGTAAAAGAGCATATTGTCCATAAGCGGATGCTCCCACGGAAGGTTCACGCACATCTCGCCGACACCGCGTGCACCGCGCTCAAGGTGGTATTCAATAACACGCGAAAAATCAGCCTTGGGGTTATTGAAAAACATCCGCGGGTCAAGATTCATAAAATAAAGGAACTTATCCGGATATTTTTCACAAGTTTCCTTGATTTCCTTCACCTTCTGAACATAAGGGACTATTTCATAATGAATAAGCGGAAGCAAGAGCCCTGCCGTAACTCCGTGGTCCTCAAACATCTTCAGATGCTGCTCCACGGAGAGAAAATACGATTCTCCAAGCTTTCCGCCATTCGGGATAAAACCATGGCTCGGAAAAGCATGGCAATGAACGTCAAACTTCATTTTCTCATCATCCTTTCAAATAAGAAAAGTATTCAATTACAATAATTATACAACTAAATCTTCTCCATTGCAACACTCAAATCACACTTATTTACGAATTTTTGAAAATCTAAAAAGCTGAATCATCGCAAAAATCGGGCAGGACGAAAATCATCGCTCTGCCCGATTTTTTTAACAGTTTTATTCAGAATCCGAATACTGCCGCAATCTCTACGAAAACTTCAGATCGTGTTTTTTTATAAATGACTCACATTCTTCCAAAGGCATCGCCTTTGAGTAATACCATCCCTGAATATAATCACATCCGGAATCCGACACAAGCGTGTGCTGTTCCTCGGTTTCCACTCCCTCACATATAACCGAAATGCCGAGTCTGTGCACAAGTGCAACAATTCCTGACAGCAGGGCTTTTCCCTTCTGGGTATCCGTTTTGAGGAGAATATCACGGTCAATTTTAACAACATCAATCGGATAATCACAGAGATTTGCTAAAGACGTATAGCCGCTTCCCAGATCGTCAAGATGGATTCTGAAACCAAGTTCTTTGCAAAGAAGAACATTTTTCTTTGCAGCCTCCCTATCTTTTTCAATGGCATCCTCTGTTATCTCTATTATAAGCTTTGATTTATCAAAATTGTATTTCTCCGAAATCTTTTTTAAGGTTTCCACAAGATTTCCTTCAGAAAGGGTTATTCTTGTGAAATTGCAGGAAACAGAAATATCTTTAAACTCCGTGCCGTTCCATTTTTCAAGCTGACGGCAAGCAAGCTCAAACATATAAAAGTCATGCTTGCTGATAAGCCCCGTCGTTTCCATATCTCCTATATACTTTACGGGCATTATAATTCCCTGCTTGGGATTATCCCACCTTGAAAGCGCTTCAGCAGAAACAATTTTTTTCGTTTTGCCGTCAACAATAAACTGCAGATACATCTTAAACTCACTGTTTTTGATGCCCTCCGAAATGTTTTCCGCTATTTTCCTTTCCTCTTCCCTGATGCGCAAATAGGTGCTTTGCTCTTCGGCATCTGCTTCATTTTCCTTTTTAATCCGTCTGCCACGAAGAAGTAACGCTACAACAATTGCAGATTGCGCAAAAAGCGCGAACAGAAGCGTAATTACTATCAGTTTGTCCATTTTCTGCACTACCTCCTTGTACAATTTATTATATAAAAAACAAATGTTACAGAAACCTTTTTATTTTTCCCTCACACTCTTCACCGAAGAAGATATTATATACTTCGGTCTGCCTTTGATTTCCTCATAAATACGCGCGATGTAATAACCTATGATACCAAGGCTTATCATAATTATGCTTCCTATAAAAATTGTGATAATTATAACTGTTGTCATACCTTCAAGCGCTCTGCCGATTATCTTATCAATAAGCGCCCATATACCGAAGATGACCGAGATTATAAGCATTACAAACCCCAGAACCGTTACGGTCTGCATCGGTGCGGTAGAATATGACGAAATATTTGAAAGCGCATATTTTATAAGCCCCCGGCTTGTCCACTTTGACTGACCATCTACGCGCTCAGCCACATCATATTCAACCGTTGTTTTGTTATATCCCACCCAATAAGATATCGCTCTGAAAAATCCTTTTTCGGGCATACGGTTCAGAACATCCACCACTTTTCTGTCCAGAAGCTTAAAGTCCGATGAGTTTGCCATATCAAAACCTGCCATACGGCTGATAACATAATAGAAGATTTTTGCCCCTACTCTATACGTCTTTTTTTCCTGCCCACGTTCTCTTTTTATTCCTTCGACAATCTCATAGCCTTTTTCCCACAAACGGTACATTTCGACTATTTTCTCCGGTGGATGCTGAAGGTCGCAGTCGATTACAACGGCACAGCTTCCGCTCACAGCGGCAAGTCCCGCCGATATTGCCGATTCCTTGCCAAAATTTCTTGAAAACCGAATTCCGGATATATTTTCTTCTTTCGAAGAAAGCTCGCATATCTCTTCATACGTATGGTCGGATGAGCCGTCATCAACAAAAATAAACTCACTGTCAATATTATTCTCCGTAAGCACGGAATGTATTGCAGAATATGCGCGCTTAATGCATTTTTCTTCGTTGTATGCAGGAACGATTACGGATAACATAAAATCACCTTGCTATTTTTTAAATAGAGTTTCAAATTTTGCAACCGGCATCGGGCGGTAAAAATAATATCCCTGAAGCATATCACAGCCTGCCTCTATTGCCCTTTCTCTGTGTTCCTCGGTCTCTATACCTTCACACAAAGCCTTATACCCCAAATCATGTGCTGTCCTGATAATGTTCTTAAGAATCAGAGCTCCCGTTGGATTCACTGCATTCTGCGTAATTGCCTTATCAATTTTCACAATGCTTATGTCAAAGTCTGACAAATCCCCAAAACCGGTATATCCCTTACCAAAATCGTCCAAAAGAATAAGAACGCCTTTTTCTTTCAAACGGGATAGGTTTTTAACCATTACTCCTTTTTCTTCACCATTAAGGCTTTTATCCTCAAGAATTTCAACTGCTATGCACGAATAATTAATACCGTACTCTTCTACAATTCTTATTATATTGTCTGCCAGATTTGCATCACAAAGAGTGCTTCGTGAAAAATTGATTGTATATACATATTTCATACGTGTTTCTTTATCGCTTGAAATCCACTTGCAGTTTTTTTCAAATATGTAGTAATCAAATTTTTCATTTAGCCCCACATTGTTTACCGCCGAAAGGAAAAAGTTCGGTGTGAGAACTCCCTCTGTCGGAGAATTAAGACGCGACAAAACCTCAGCACCTATGATTTTTTGTGTTCCGGCATCCATAATCGGCTGATACTCAAGGAAAAATCTGTTGTTGTCAATTTCGTTGTGTATGCTGTTTTCTATTTTTATTTTTCTTTCAAATTCTTTTCCGTTGAGATTGTCCCATCTGCAATACAAAACGCCTTTGTCCTCAGCCATACTGCACGCTTGCTTAGCTCTTCCAAGCGCGGTTTTAAACGGCACATCTGTTGCACTTGTGCAATAATAACCGAAATTCGCACGGACAACATTTACCGCACTGTGCTTTACGAAAAGTGCATTAATCTCTCCAAAGCATTTGTCAATATATTTTTCCGTTTTCTCTGCTTCCAATCTGCTCAACACAATAAAATTATCTTTTCCGTAAATCGAAATTTCTCCGCCTGCAGCAATGCAAAAAAACTCAAGCAAAAGTTTCCTGAGCTGTTCATGCATCCTGCCGGCTCTCGATTCCGGATACAAACGCTTCATGTTATCAAGCGATATTGAGATATATACAACACAGCGGTTTTGGCGTGCATTTCCCATCCTTTCAAAATCATTTTCTATTTTACCCATGCCGCAAAAACTCTTTTCCGGCGTTTCTTTTGCCGTTTTTACGGATTTTACAGTGAAGTACAGACCTATAAGGCACATCACGAGAAAAACTATCGCAAGAATAGTTATAATCGCATATGGATATTCTAAAATGTGCATTTTTCAAACTCCTGCCGCTTGTTTTTCAAAAATTGGAAATTCTTTTCTTCCTGATATTTGTTTAAGTCCTATATTTTTTGCAACCTGCTTGCATTTTTCAATGTCTCCACGGGCTGTTTTCTTTCGCCTGATAACTTCTTTTACCAAAAAGAAAGGGTTAAAGATAAGCATTGCCTTATAAACATCCATCTTTGCCGCGCCGCATCTTTTGTATTCTGCCAGAATCTCAAAAAGTGCATAATTCACTGCGCGCTTATCAAAGTTTTTACCCGCCACGCCCTTAAGCCATTTTGCATATTTAATAAATTTGTGTATGTCCGCTTGTTCTTTGAAGTAAATGCCTCTTATATAAAACGCCTGCATTTCCTCATTCATTTCCTGAAGAAGCGTTCCATAGTATTTTCGCTGTATTCTGAGCACTTCTGTGCGCTGTCTTTCTCGCGTTGTGCTTGTGATCTGCTTGTCGTGGAGACGATATATAAGAAGACACTCCGGAAGAATCTGCATTTTTTGATTTTCCATTGCCATCCTCGTCCATAGCTCAAGGTCTTCTGTACAGGTAAGGGTAATGTCGTAATTGAATTTTTTCATAACCTCAGCCTTTGCAATAACGCCGGGGTGTAATATTGGATTAACAACAAGAAGCATTGCACGCAGTGCCTCAAAATCGCATCTGCCGCCCGCACCGCCTGATGCATACACACCGTTTTTAACCGTCATAAATCTGCAGGAGGATAATGCCACATCCGGATTCTCCTCCATGAATTTATACTGCCTTTCAAATCTTTCCGGAAGACAGATATCATCTGCATCCATTCTTGCTATGTACTTGCCTACGCACAGGGAAATGGCCTTATTAAGGGAGGCAGGCAGCTTCAGATTAATCTCGTTTGTATGAACCTTTATACGTTCATCTTTTGACGCAAAATCGGCGAGAATTTCAGCGGTAGAATCGGTTGAGCAATCGTTGATGACAATAAGCTCCCAATTCCGGAAGCTCTGATTCCTTACACTTTCTATCGCTTCCTTAAGGTATGTTTCACCGTTATACACACTCATAATTATTGATACATCCGGCTTCATGGGCTTCTTCATCCTTTCCTCAAAACAGTTTTTATGACTTTGCACATATTAAGGAAGAAAAACGCTAAGTTGTAGCGATTCCATTTCATAAGGGAAATGGTTATCCGGCTTTTGAACGATATTTTCCCAAATTCCGCATTTTTAATTTTTTCGTTGTGCAAAGAACGCATGATATATGAGCGAATTTCGTTTATACTTTCAAAATGGCTCCCTTCGGCAGCCGCTGCAAGTATCGCAAAACACATAAAGCACGAATAACGGCACATCTGCTCTTCAAAATCAACCACTTTTTCTGTATTTATTTTGTATATTTCATTTATAATGTTCTCAACAAGATTGATTTGCTTTGCATTGAACCCTTTTGACATTGAGTTTTCTCTCACGGTGTACAAATACGCCGTTTTTTTGCTTATATACACACTTTTTGCATCAAGATAACACGGAACAACGCAGCACAGGTCTTCTCCCAGCGAAATTTTCTCATTCATATTAAGCTGGTGAGGGGCGAGCAGCTCCCGCTTTATTGCCTTGCCCGACAAATAATATGAAATATGCTTCATATTTTTATCCATCAGAAGCCTTGGATAAATATGTTTTTCGATATCGTCTTTTATGTAAAAACCTTCGTCAAGTCCGTCGTCTGTAATGTTTACTGTTTTTCCGTTTTTAACCCATTTGTACGCAAAAGCCACAATTTCGCAATCTGTTTCTTTTATCATCCTATGTGCACATTCAAGAGTATCACTTTCGATAAGGTCATCCGAATCCAGATTGAACACGTAATCACCCTCGGCAATTTTTATTCCGGATCTTCTGGCAGCAGCAAGACCTGCGTTTTCTTTATGAATAACCTTTATTCGGTGATTCTTTTTCTTGTAATCATCGCAAATCCCGGAACATGAATCCGTTGAACCATCATCAACGAGAATGAGTTCAAAATCGGAAAAGCTCTGCCCCAGAACGCTCTCAATGCAATCAGGCAAATATTTCTCAACATTATAAACAGGCACTATCACGGAAAAAAACATATTTTATCCCCTATCTGCTTCTTAATCGGACAAGTATTTTTAACAGAAAATACAGTCTGTACTTCACTCCGTATGCAAACACTCTTTGCCCAAGCGGCAATTTACCTATGGGGTACGCCTTCAGAGCACTGACGGTAAGGCTGTGGGAGCAAACGTCCTTAAGTCTTCGCCGGAGATCGGTATATTTTATATGTTCATTCTCAGCGTTCATTATCTCCTGAGAACACAGCACCCTGCACATTGCCTGCCAGAATCTATAAATGTAGATGCGGTATTCTTCGGGAGTTGCTCCATTGTCGAATCTTTTTTTTATCTCTTTTACAAAAACAAGACTCTTTTCAAATCTGTCCTTTTTATATCCCTTTGAAATAGACTCGCCGTTTCTGCAATAATTATAGAACGCATCAGAAATTCCTGTTGCTCTTGTTATGCATGATATATAATCTACCATAAACAGCGCATCTTCTGAAAGGATCTCTCGCTCGGACCGGAAAAAGATGTTGTTTTTCTTTATTATTTCTGTTTTAAACAGGTTCTTCCAGATGCTCATTCCGTATTTGCTGTCATCAGCATCCCCGGGCAATGCTCCTATAATTCCGAAACGCAGTTTTTTAATCTCTTCTGCAGTCTCAAAATGAGTATCTTCGGTAAAATATGTTTTTCGGACACATCCACCGGCTTCACTGAACATATTCCCGTCCACAAATAAAACCCCGGACATCACAAGATCTGAATTATAGGTTTCCGCCCGTTCATGGAGAACTTTGAACATATCGCGCTCAACAAAATCGTCGGAATCAACAAAACCGATATATTTTCCCGTGGCAAACTGCAGTCCGACATTACGTGCCTTGCCTGCACCTTCGTTTTCCTTATGAATAACCTTTATGCGCGCATCTTCTTCAGCCATCTTATCGCACATTTGCGGTGATGCATCATTTGAGGAATCATCCACAAGGATTATCTCAATATCCTCAAGAGATTGATGCCTTACGGACTCCACGCATCTTTCAAGATATTTCTCTGCATTATACACCGGAATAATAATACTTACCTTCGGCTGTGCCACGGTCTCACCTCACAATCAGCTTTTCATATTCTCCGATTAAAATATCGCTGTATGTTTCAACGCTCAGGATATTATCCTTTTCATTTCTGCAATTTTCCCGAAGGCTCTTGTAATAATCCTCATTTTCCACTGTTTCTTTTATTTTCAGCGCAATTTTTTCAGGTGTAGGCTCATTTACAAGCGTACCGGTAACTCCGTCCTTTACAAGCTCTGCCATTCCGCCGCTGTTCATCGTAACAACGGGAACACCCATAGAATGTGCTTCAAGTATGGAAAGCGGGCAGTTTTCATAGCATACAGACGGCAAAAAAAGAACCTTTGCGCTTTTCATAAGCTCCGTCAGCGTTTCGCCCTCAAGAAACCCCTCAAGCCTGATATTGGGAATACTTTTGAGAATATCCGCATCGGGACCGCTTCCCGCCACCCTGAAAGTATATTCCGGCAAAAGACGTGCCGTTTCGGCAAGATGCCCAATGCCTTTTTCTTTCGAAAGCCTGCCTGCAAATACAATGTAGTCGTCTTCCTTCCGGTCAGATGGTGCGAATGCTTCTTTGTTTATAAAATTATGTATTGTTTTTGTTTTTCCCTTGTAATACTTCTTTGCCACAAGTAGCTTCTTTTCAAGAAAATTACTCGGACAAATAAATAAATCAACCTTTTTATAAGTGCGAAGCCACGAATAAAGCTTTGCCTCGACGACACCCAAAACGCTCTTGACCGCAGATCCATGAATGCATTTATTCTTTATGCAACTGATAAGTGAACCGTTAACGCACTTTTCGCAAGGGCAGTTTTTATCAAAATTGTAAAGAAGGTGATTCGGGCAAATCATCTGATAATCATGCACGGTCTGAACAAGCGGAATCTTTTTTTTCTTAATGCCGTAGATTATCGAGGGGGTAAGCTGGAAATTTATATTGTTCATATGTACTATATCCGGCTTGAAGCGTTCTATCACCTGCATTATTTTTTTCTTTGCTTCAAAGGAATAAATTATCTTGAAAGGATAGAGAAATCTCCCTGCTCCGTTTGAGTGAAAATCCATATTCTGTGTATACTTTTCCGCCGAGTTTCCTTTTGTATTCTTTTCATCATACATCCCAAAATACTCTACCTCATGCCCCATCTTTTCAAGATGTGCCCCGAGAGACAGCATATAGCTTTCGCTTCCCCCGCGGGGATACAGAAACTTATTTACCATCAGAATTTTCATAACAATGAGTCACTTTCCTCTTCCCTGTTTTCCTCTGAAACATAATGAAACATTTTAAGCTCGGTATCGCGTACATTTTTTTCAAATCCGTTTCCCATCATCAGTATTGCAAGAACCCCTGTGAGAAGCGGATAGTTCATTGTGTTGTCTGTTGTGGATACGATTATAAGATAAAGGGTAAGCATAAATGCAACAATTGCATTCTCTACGTTGCCACGCCTTCCGAAATACCACACTCTAACCAACGTCATTGAAACAAGCCATATAATATATCCCCAGAAACCAAGATCAATAAAATGCTGGAGAAAATCGTTGTGAACAGAGGCAACACCGACATTCATAAACGTGTTGAGCTGATATGTAAGAAATCCTATTCCATTACCTAAAAAACCGGGATTGAATTCGTAAAAATCGTCCACCGCATTATAAATTTCAACGCGTCCGCTTGTATTTATTCCCGCTTTTTCGAGAAGTTCAAAGGCATCTGCCTTGATAAGTGCAATATAGCTTATGAGAAGTATTATCACAACAAGCGTAAGGAATGTAACAAGTCTGCTTGCTGTTTTTTTATTGTATCGCGCAATGAATTTTAAAAGATACCCAAACACAAGCGCTATTGCAATTGCGATAATTGCAATTCGCTTGAATGCCGATAAGAAGCAGAAAAGACTTAAAAGAAGCAGTATAAAGTATATTATATCCTTTTTCGGTTTGAAAAGCATATAAATCAGATACGCTCCAAGACAGAATGCAAGCTCATGAATTTCTGCCTGAACTATAATATCTCCCGTCACACCTGCAAAGGTAGTTATGAGGGTTATGAATTCTGAAATATAATTTCCAAGACCGTTCTCGGCAATAACTGTTACAATCATAAGGATGTTCGCAATCAGAATAGCCGCAAGATTATACCACACGCCGCGTCTGCCAAAGATATAGAGCATTGCGCCGGCTGCCAGAGCAAAGGACAACATATTCGCATATATAAATGAGCTTGAAAGTCCTCTCGAAATAACGCCCACATCCACAGTTTCCATAAACCATATGAACAGAGAAACCACAGTTGTGACGGCAAGCGGAACGCTGTAAACGCACGCATCGCCAAAAGCCGTAACGCCCCTTGCAATATTAGGTTTATAGAGAAACAGCAGCGCTGCAGAAAAGAAGAGAACAAGAGCGAATGCATGGCGGTATGTAACGTGCAGACCTATATCAATGTATTCATTGAGAAAATAATACATCATCACAGCCACAACCATAAAGTAAAAAACTTTGGTTTTCTCAAGAATTTTACTTTCCAAACGTCTGCCCCCCCTTTCTCTTAAAGCTGATAATTACGCTTTTATACCTTCAGTTGCTCGTTTTTGTTCTGCTCAAGGAAAGAAACATAACCTTTTTTGCTTTCAATTGCTTCAGAAAGCAATTTCCTTGCCGTTTTGTTTTCTTTAAAGGTTTCAGCAATACCAATCTTGTACTCAATAACGACATTTCTGTGTTCTTCTCTTTCATCAAGACGCAGTCTGAACAGCCGCATAATATCTTCAACGGTGATGTAATCAGCCTCTTCCGTCAACATAACAAAGCTGCCGTTTCCGTTATAAATATATTCAGTCTTTGATTTGCCGAAAGTTTCTTTTATGTAGCTTGTGAACATCTTTATAATCTCATCGCCCACATCCCTTGAGTACTCTGTATTAATGTGCACCAGATTCGATATATCAACCAAACAGTACACAACGCCGTCATCAAGAAGCTTTTTATCCTTTGATTTTAAGTATTTATCAAGATATGCTCTGTTGTTATATCCGGTAAGATGGTCTGTATAGAAGATGTAGTTTATTATATCGCCCGCACGGCCTAAAACAATTGCACCTCCGCAGCAGAGAACCACAAGGAAGAAAAATGCAATTGCCGTATACAACGGAACATTAACGCTTTCTCTTACAGACGCCGAAGACAGCACTGAAATATAGCTTGCACCGAGGTATTTGTTGTATTCATCGTTGGTTTTCATGGTTATACCGTAAAGAGCGGTCAACTCGTCAAGAAGCGTGTTGATTTCCTTCTCAACATTCTCTCTTATAGCGGCATATTGGGTGTTGCAAAGCTCTGTGCAGGTCTTTCCCGAAGTTTTGCACTGCTCTCCGCAATTTCCTGTGCAATTCGAGAACGTGTTTATTACATAAGAGCAATATGCAGAATCAATAATTGCATGTTCGCGGCTTTCATTATGATCGCGCCAGCTGTAAATCAGCTCATCGTATGTTACTGTCTGATCACCGACATACTCCTGCAGATTCCTCTCGTGAAGATTATCAAGGATATACTCATATGTGATGTTGGTATTCCCCGACTCGCGCATTTTTTTGACATAAGCATCAATTACGGTTACAACATCTTCTACGATGCTCGCATCTTTTGCATTAGAAATGTTGTTGTTATCTATTCTTGTTGTATAGTCTGAAATTAGCACCGATTTGTCCTTCGTTATCTGGTACTTGTAAATCTTGGAAAACAGAGACGAAACCTTCACCTGTCTTAAATAATTAAAATCATCTGCAAGCTCTGCAAATGAGACCCCGGTTTCGGTTGATCGGTAATAATTGTTCTGCTCCATTCTCTGATACAACGTACTGAGCGTGTTGTCAATACTTGTATCAATCAGCTCCATCATCTCAATAAAATCATAATCATTTTTATCAAGATTTTCAATGGTATTGTTTGCAGGAGCAACATTTACATACTTTTGGCTGAAGCGTTCAAAATAAACATCCAGTGTTTCATCAAGTATTGTTCGGGCAAAATCCGGTCCTTCCCCGCTCGTTGCCGCAAAGGAAACAATAAATGTGCTTGGCTCATATATGTATTCCTCACCCTCTTCAAGCTTTGCCTCTTTCTGAGCAACTTTGTCTGCGTCTTCAATAGGCGTTATGTCTATTCTTGAAATAAGGCTGTCAACCGAATAAATACCCGTAAGCCCCATCTTGTCAACAACCTTTGACATTACCGCAGATGATTTAATTTCGTTTACATCCAGCTTATCGCCGGTGGGAGCAAGGCCTTTTTCTGCCTGCTCGTCATTATAATGGATAACCTCAGAAGCTATATAAGAATTAGCTCCTGAAAGCTTGAAATAAACAGCATATGTCGCCACCAAGCAAAAAACTATTATCAGTGGCAAAAGTTTTTTTAAATATCTTAAAATCTGAAAATTTTTCATCATTATCCTCCCTCAGCCCTTTATGCCTTTTTAGGGAATTTCTTCGAAATATGACGCAAAATAAGCGATACATACACAAATGCTGCAAAAAGCAAAAGCGTTTTCAGCTCATTCATAAGCGAGATGCCGTAAATGGTCACTGCAATGCACTGGTTCATTTTGTGGCTTGAATATTCTCTGCCCGCGTTTATCGCTTCTTTTTCAAATCCCTTGATGCTGTTATAAATGGATTCTATCAACGAATCCGCCGACGCATAAAGTCCGGCATTAGGAGTCTTTTCAGCTATCTTATTGATTATAAGATTATTGTCCATAATCTCCTTCTCGTTAGATGCCACATAATTGCTGAAATTTGTTGCCATAACGGACAACTCATCAACGCCGACCTTTGTTCTTCCCATATAGTATTTGCCGGATTGATCCCATGTCGGAACGAGAACCACCCTGGTCATTTCCTCGCTGTACATTTCAATTGCCTGGTTGCAAAGATTATAGGAAGCATTGTTTTTCCGGCGGTCAAAATCAACATTTTTATTTTGATACGCCAATCGGTCGATGTATCCACCCTTGTCCCTTACAACTCCGTTCTGCAGGATAAGAGACCTTAAATTCTGATTTATCTGGGTCTCCTTAAATTGATACACCTTGCCTGCAATGGAATTGAAGGTGCTGTTGTTTTCAGTAACGAAGCTCGGGTTCTTTTCAGCCATACCGTACAAATAATTAAGAACAGCGCCCGTTTCCTTATCAAGATACGATACTATATCCATATACTCCATTTTTGCAAAATCCGGTTTCTCAGAAGACAGGCTGAAATTATCAGTATATTTTTCTATATAGTATTCCTTGTAAGCCGCAGTTATCAGTTTAATAACATTTTCCGAATCAAGATGGTCTGTATCCTTTGATGCGTGATACTCTACCGCAAACTCTGTGGAAATATGATATTCAGACTCATCTCCGACACCGCCCTGCACACACGGATAAACCACAAGGCAGCTTTTAAGCTGTTTTACCGTCACATCCTCAAGTGCGCCCTTTTTTATAGCTCTGTCCACAACCTCATCGCTGATAATTTCTGCCATATTATATCGGGTGCCGTTGGAGTTGAGCGCTTGCGATGCCTCGGAATAGTTCAGCGAGATAATTGCGTGAACGGATTTTTTAAGTTCATAGTGATTGAAAATCCCATACACCATCGTCGTGATAAAGCAGATGAGAATTATCCACGCATTGAGATATTCTGCCGTTTTGAAAATCTGGGTGCGCTCTGCGCGATTTACATTTTTAGAACGGAAATATATCAAAGCCGCCGATGTCAGAAACAATACACCGACAATTAAAATGATTAATTTTTGAAATAGTGCAGTAACCATTCTCTCTATTCCTCACAAAATTAAAATTTATTAATATCGATAATGACCAGCTCCGGCTGATTATTTATACGGAAAACATTCAAATTTTCAAGTCCGCCACTTACGATGAGAGGTTTTCCCGCAGCGTCATATCTTCCGTAAACAAAGTTTCCGTCTCTTTCGGGGAAAAGGCCATCCTCGTGCGTGAACAACGGACCGAGCACCGGCACGCGGACCACACCGCCGTGAGTATGCCCGCAAACCATCAAATCTCCCCAAAACTCAGGCTGGAACTCCTGGAAAATAAACGGCTCATGCACTGCGGTTATTTTAAGATTGTCTGTGTTTTCATAGATATAATCCGCGAAGGCTTTTTCCGAATATGACCAGAATGAGGACGGATTCGAGGTTAAAACTCCATACACATCAATTGTCATGGTTTTTACCTTTATTGTGTCCTTTTCGTTTTTCAGAACCTTTATCCCGGTACTCTCGAGTGTTTCTTCAAAAGAATCTTCGATTTTCAAAAGTGCTGTTTCGTCGCGATTATCCTTCCGAAAGCCGAATTTTCGATCAAGCTCTGCTTCATTAAGCGGAAAGCCGTAAATGCTTTCAACCTCGTTGTTGCCGTATATATAATACGAAGGTGCAATCTTTGCAAGCTTCTCACCTAAATCCGCAGCGTAATCAACGTCATCACGCGCCGAATTAACAATATCGCCGGTGCAGATTATTATATCAGGCTTCAAAGCTTCAACACGAGAGAGCAGCTTTGCATTCTTTTCACCGTAGGAGGAGCCATGCAAATCAGACAACTGAATAACGCGAACCGAGCTGTCAACCTTCAGGCTGCTAACGTTGTAAAAAGTTTCTCTGAAATCCCGATTGCCGATATAATTGCACATAACAACGATGATTGATGTTGCAAAAAAGACAAATATCATACCTATAACAAAGAATTTTGCAGCCCGTATTTTCTTTTTTGCTTTGTGGTTTGAGCTTTTGTGAATTTTCTTTTTTGATATTTTTATTCTTTTTTTATAACCCATTATCGAATAAATGCAGAGCGACAGGGGTTCTTTGCATTCTTTTTTGAATTTTTTGATACTCTCAGCGCCGTGATATGTAACCAACACCTGCTTTTCGTCGGCATACTCAATCTCAAACGTTTCTGCCCATGTATCATAAAACTCAGCCGGTACTAATTGCCGAAAAAACGCTTTCACGCTTTCCCTGCTCGTTTCCATTTCTTCAAAATTTGTTCTGTTATACATATCTAACAAACCCTTACTTTAATTTTTCATAAAGTCTGCAGGTCGCCTTCGCAGCATCCTGCCAGCTGTATTTGTTTAAAATAAACTCATCCGCACCATCTCTTAAGTTTTCCACAAGATGTCTATCGTCACACAAAACCTGAAGCTTTTCTGCCAAATCCTTAACATTTCCTTTTTGAAAGTAAACCGCCTTATCCTCTGCGACCGACGTGTTCTCCGGAATATCCGAGCACAAAAGTGCGTTCTTATATGCAAGAGACTCCAAAAGACACAGCGACATTCCTTCAAGGTCAGAGGGCAGCACCGCTATATACGCATTTGAATATATTTCAGAAAGCTCATCACCCGATATAAAACCTGTAAAAATGATATCAGGGTTCCCCGCAGCCTTTTCCTTCAGCATCCTTACATAATCATCCGTATCGCTTGTATCTCCTGCAATAACAAGCTTTTTGTCCGTTCTGACTCTGCTGTATGCATCAATGAGATAGTGAACACCCTTTTCTGCAGTGAGCCTTGATACAAGACATATGTATCCGTCTTTGCATAGTCCGTACTTTTCTGTGATAATGCATGCGTCGCGTCTTTCCGGACGGCTTATCCCATTGTGAACAATTACGGTTTCGCGGTTATACGTTTCTTTGAAGTAATCACGCGCAGCCTGACTTAACACAATAACTTCATCTGCATATTTTGCAAGAATTTTTTCCCCGAATTTTATGTACTTAGACGCAAAACCTTTTCCCCATTTTTCTCTCTGCCAATCAAGGCCGTGAACCGTTGCCACGCATTTTTTGCCGAAAAGCTTCGGAATCCACAAAGCGGCACACGGTCCCTCCGCATGAAAATGGATAACATCGTAATTTTTAAACGAAGCTGCTATCGCCGCAGTGAAGGATGCTATCATTGCGGCAAAGCCACGCACGTTCAGTGTCCATGCATTCTTGATTTTTACGCCCTTATACATCCCGTTCTTAACTGTTCCCACATATTCGTTTTCAACCTTATCTGAAGATCGGTTGTAACAGGTGACATCAAGCCCCATCTCTACCAATATCGGGCACAGCGTTGTGAGCACATTTTCTATTCCTCCGCGCCGCGACGGAACAACCTTATGCCCAATCATAGCAACTTTCATTTTCTTCCCTCCGGATTCCAATCACCTGCCGGTAGCTGTAAGCATAACTATCGGCGTTTTCAGCATTATTTTCAAATCATTGAGATATGTTCTTGTCTGTATGTATTCGATATCCATTTCAACCCACTGTTCAAACGGAATATCATTTCTGTTTTTTGAAATCTGCCACGTGCAGGTTATGCCGGGCGTAACAAGAAGACGCAGCTTCTGATAATCCGTATAGAACTGAACCTCTCTCGGAAGAGGAGGTCTCGGACCCACAAGAGTCATATCACCCTTAAGTACATTGAAAAACTGCATAAGCTCATCAAGAGAAACTTTTCGCAGGAACTTTCCCGCTCTCGTTATTCGCGGATCCTCTCTCATTTTGAAAACCGGTCCGTCCATTTCGTTACGTTTAGCCAGCTCCTCAATCATCTCATCAGCATTAGCCCGCATAGTCCGAAACTTATACATATAAAACTCTTCCCCGTGGCGCCCAACTCTTATCTGCCTGAAAAAAGGGCCTGCGCTTGGGTCGTCAATTACGATTATCAAAGAAATAACTATCATAAGCGGCAGAAAAAACAACAAAATCAGCGTTGCAAAAAAGATGTCGAAAAGTCTTTTTTTCCTCCAGTAAGAGGCATATGATTTTTCAATAATTGCCTCAAGTTTTTCTCTTGTCTTTGCATCCACCTTATCCTGTTCGATGTAGGGCATTACAGCACACTTCTTTCTGATATTTTCATAACAGAATCAAATTCTGTTTTTCTGTTTTCCGATATATAGAATTTTTCGAACACTACATTTTTTTCTTTAAACCCAAGTTTGTTTTTGTCTATATATCCCGGATGGAACAAAACCTCTATATCCTGTCCGTCTTTTTCTGCCATTTTAACGTACTTCGGCAGAATTTTGCTTACTCTTTTTTCATCCATCTTTCCCGAAAAAAGAATCCCGAAAAAATGCGATACCGGTATTTTATGTTTCTTTACCTGATTTTTATTCAGCAGCCATAAGAAGCTCAGCAGCCATTGTTTGATAACATTAACCACACTGTATGTGAAATATAGTGACGGTGTTTTTATGTATATCCAAAACGGTTCAGCGGGAAGTCTTATGTGTTCCGGTTTGATTTTTTCGTCACAGAGAACCTTAAGCAACGCCCTGAACACGGCAGGAATCATATGCGTATGCTGATGGCTGTCTATGCAAAAAGGAACATCTTCTCCTATCGCCTTTTTCCAAAATAAAACCTGTGCCCTGATTTCCTTGCACACCTGCGCTTCAAACTTTTTTCTATGGATTAAGCTATGTACCAGCAGTCCGATAAAGGTTTGCTTAAAATTCCCTTTCTCATCTGCAAGCAGGGGAATTTCATAAGCCTCTGACATACATTTCCCCTCGACAAGGTTGAGATGCAGGGACATACGGATGTTTTTATTATTCCGTATCTTCTGCAAATCCACCGCGTCAAAATTCGGGAAAACGCTGACCTTATTAAGCGCCCCCGCGTCAATACACCGCTGTATGTGTTCGGAGATTTCTTTGCACAATCCGTAATCATCGGCACAAAGATATACCACTTAACACTCACCTTCTGTTCCAAGCTTTATCACTATCGTGCCATCCACTGCTACCACACAGTCCTTTGCCGGCCATTCGCCCATAGCTTCAATCTTTTCATTCTGTGCCAGCATCTTTTTTTCTTCTCCGCTCACAATCTCGTAATCCATTTCACAATAGTCGCGGAGTGCGCTGCTGAGCACGCTCTGACCTACCGTTTCATCATCTGCGCGGATTATATATCCATCCGTTATTCCGGTAATGTCCGGCGATAGGTTAACGCTGTATCTTTCGCTGTTTTCAAGTGCCCCGATAACAAGAAGCCTATCGCAATTTTCCGCACCGGGCGTTTTTTCTATGCGGTCTGCTATACGCATAAGAACACCGTATGACTTTTCATAGGCTATTTGCGCCTTATGATAACTCACATTTGATATAACAACCTGATTTGTGATTATTGCCGCCGATGCTATCAGCACAATCCAGCACTTGATGCAGGTATGTCTTTCGTTTGTATCGTTTCCCCTCTCATAAAGGATAATGAAAAATATATAAAAGACGGAATAACCCATAAGCATAAGATTGTGATAATCAATTTCCGGATTTGCAAATGCCAGCGCGCCGGCTCCGAATATAAGCGCGACTGCTAAGAGTGCAACAGCAAAAACATTAATGGTTTTCCTGTAAATTTCATTTCTCACTATATACTTAACATAATGAGAAAGTGTGAACAGCAAAATAAAAACATTCAAAACAACATATACATTTACGCCTTCCGATAAATCAAAAAAGCAGTTAACAAAAGTTTCTTTTACTGCATAAAGCGAGCCGGGCAGGTCTATATTTGCCAAAGATACCGTTGAATTTATTCCCTGATAATCAAGCAACTCTGCAGAAGAAACACCAAGAATCACTTTTAGAATAATGCCATACAGTACCATACCGGATATTCCGGACAGCAGCATACACAGGCTTTTTTTCAGAACATTCCCGAAAGCTTCGTGATTATAAATTATTTCATCAATCAGCCAGAATAAAACAAGCATTATTGTAACGGTAATATACGCCTGATAAATACCCGCTGACAACGCGATAAGCACAGCTGAGATAATATATCCGGTCTTTCCTTTAGTCATATGCAGCGCCGCGAGCGTTGAAAGAAAAAACGCTATACTGTAGCCGTCTGCAACGTAGTTGTACATCATAACAGATGTAACCGCAGGAAACGAAACAATTACTGCTCCTATTAGAAATGCGGTAATTTTTTTTCGGACATTGAGTATTCTGCAGATACAAACAGCGCCGAGTGCATGAAACAGAATTGCCACAATACCGTTTAAAAACGGTAAATCATAAAACGAACTGAACGAACAGACAACGGGCAAAAACCACCGTCCGAGACCAATCATATTCTGCGAATCGTATCTGAACACAAGCGAATCCCAATTAGGAAGCCAGTTTGTTATTTTATACAGATGAGAAAGTATGCCAACTACGAGAGCCGCAAAAAAACAGACCTTCCACTCAGGCAAAATATATGCATTAAGTTTTTTCAATGCTCTCTCAGGCAAGTTTACCACTCCAACCACTTGAATTTATGCAAAAATTTTCCGTACAGCTTATCATACAGCTTTACACCGACAATCCGTTTTACAAACAGCGTTCTCTTTGCTGTCGGAGATATCCACGATGCACAAAAATGATGTATTGAATACGTGTTTTCGGTTATTATTTTTCTTCCGCTGTAATATTTCATCGGACATAGATAATCTTCAGGCAGCATCCGCATTCCCATAAACACCTGATCTTTATCGGCAATGTCCATTCCGAGCTTTATCAAAGTTTCTGTGTTTCTCTCAGGACAGGGGGTGATGTCATATGTGCCGTCAGGAAGAATAAAAGGGATTCCTTCATAATCCGCAAGCAACGCGGCAATTAATTCACTTCCCTTTTCGCATGCAAAGCCGAGTCCTGTTGAAATTATTCCGTTATCGTCAAAGCCCATATATCCGCTTCCTTCAACAAGCTTATCAAGAGGCTTTATAAGCTCAACGTCTGTATCCAGATAAATTCCGCCATTGTCATAAATCACACAAAGCCGTGCATAATCGCTGACAAACGCCCACTTACCGGCTTTATATGCCTCCGCGGCATATCTGTTCTGACTCACATCAAAATTCTCTTCATTTATGCAGACTATTCTGTAATCGGGACAGTATTTTTTCCAGCTTTTTATACATTTTTGTGCAAGTTTCGGAAGTTTTCCCTTTCCAAACCAGCAATAATAAATCACTTTAGGAATGCTCATATGACCTTTTCCCCTTATACAATTCAAAAAGCGTTTTAAACGCAGACCTGTTAAATGCAAAATTGACAAGCAAGTATACCCCGGCAATCCATATTGAATGGATTATTCCATTCAGCAAAAGCCGCAGAAAAGACATATTGCTGAATGTATCAACAAAAAGCACCGCCATAACCAAAGCGAAAACTGCCCAGTTTGAAATCAGGATTTTGTATGTACAGCTTTGTTTTCTTTTCAGAATTTTCCTGTTTGAATAATAAATCGTTACTATCCCGCGATATACAAGCGCTGCAATTGTTCCGAGAATTGCTCCGCATATTCCCATATATGCAATTGCCACAACTGAAACTGTTATATTAATAACCATTTCCAGTATTGCATGAGAACGGGTTTTTCCAAAAGCTCCTGAATATTCAATGATACCTGTTGCAGGAAGCTTGCCGCACGCAAGCAAATTCATTATTGCAAACAGCAACAACAGAAATGTATTTGTATACTCTGCATCATTTATTCCGCTTGTATATATCTGTATCAAAGGCAGCAAAAACACCGCCATGAGCGTGTAAATCACGCAGGTTATCATTACATAAAAGGTTTCATATGCATTAAACAGCTTGTCAAACTTTTCTCTGTCTGTATTAAACATCTGTCCCAAAGCAAAAGTGAATGACGAAACAACATTCGTTATGAAATTCTGCACCTGCGAAAAGAAGATATTGTATATGGCATAGATACTTACTGCCTTAAAATCACAAAGGAGAGAAATGAGTATCACATCGGTGTTGTTGAACACCATTCCCGAAAGCTGATGCACCAAAACAGAATTTTTCTGAGAGATAGCATCAAAATCCGGCTTTGCCTTTAAATCAAGCCATATATATCTGCGCTTTGCGTATATATACAAAAAGCCAAGCTGCAAAAGAGCAATTATGCAATAAACCAATTGGATAAGAACGAGGCTGTCAGTAAGGAGCAGAACAAGTATTTTCCCTGCGTTTGAAGCAAGTTGAAGCACTGTTTCAGCATTGTTAATTACATACCTTCTGCCATCCACCTCCATAAGGATTCTGTATTTTGCCTGAACAAAATAACTGAACAGGCTCGGAATTGCATTCAATATAATGATAAAAAACAGCACAGCACTGTTTATTGATGTCGATACTGCGCAAGAATACACTGCCGCAATGACAAAAACAATAAGGAGGTATACTATTCCGGTTTTAATGTAATAAACGTTGGTCGCCGAAAGAACCGAGCTTGCACTCTCGTAATCCTTTTCGCCGATTTTCTTATACAATGCCTGAGTTGTGGCAAGCCCCACGCCAGCCTCAAGAAGGCACATATATGTAAAAATCTGCTTGATCGTAGAAAGAACTCCATTGACCTCTGAGCCAAAATTCTCAAGGTACAATCTCGGCAAAAGAAAGCTGAGTGTTATAAGCACAACCTGATACACAAGCGACGATACCAGATTGTTTTTAATTCTGGAGTCTTTTTCTTCCACCTTGGCACCTCCCTACCCTGAAACAAACTCAATCCGGATTTTATACGCGGTTACAGACGTAATCTGCAGTTGCATTTTCTTTGGAAATTATTTTTCCGGGGTTTCCTATGACAACACTGTGGTCCGGAACATCGAAATTGACATAGCATAGCGGCGCGATAAGAACGTCACTGCCGATTTTAACATTTCCAACTACAACGGCATTTGTTCCAATCCAGCAATTATCACCGATTTGCGGCGCACCTTTTCTTTTTCCGCGATTTTCCATACCTATTGTAACACCTGTGCCAACGTTTATATTTTTACCTAAAACTGCATCGGGGTGAATTACAACACGGCCGAGATGTCCGATATAGAAGCCTTCTCCGATGCGCGTTCGTGCCGGAATCTGAATATGTGTCCTATGCGACAAATACATAAGCCTTAACATATAAAAAATCTTCAGAGGCAAAACTTTGCACATATTTGCTTTTCTGAACACAGATATGTATTTTAATTCAAGCGGCGCGAATATCTTTTTCAAAAGCGGAGCTCTGTTTTCGCCGTAATATCTGTATAAATCTTTTTTGAAAACATTGTTCATAACGTTTCACACTCATTTTCTCTTTGACTCAAGAAACATTTTTCTTGTTATGAAGTTATAAAACGGCACAATTACCATGGCAAAAAATTTCACTGCAAGGTAATATACGGACGTAAATTTAACACCAATCCACAAAATCAACTGATTTAACATCAGTCCTCCAAGACTGAGCAATACGAAAATTATAAATTCATAAAGCTTACTTTGATTTTTACCTTTAAAAACAAAGGTCATACTCAAAAAATAGTTTACCGTGACGGAAACGCAAAAAGAGATTGCGGAAGAAATAAGGACATCCACGCACAAAAGCTCTTTTAATGCAACAAGAACTCCCACATCCACAAAAGCGGAAATTGCTCCCACAATTGCGAACCTGATTACTTGCAGTGTCAATTCATGATTCCTCCGTTTGCTATCGACTTTATTATTTGGCAAAAACCCAAAGAGTATCTTTTACATTATCTTTATCGTTGGTCAGGTTGTATACGCTGAGCGTAACCGTTTCGCCATTTGTCTTTTTGTATGTAATTGACGGTGTTTTACCTTCCGAAATCTGCCTTTTTATTGCATCATAATTCAAAAAGCTCATAACAGCTCTGTTAAAATCAGGATGAACAATATCGTGAATGTATTTTGAGAGCAACTTTGAGAAGTTTTCTTCATCCTCCTTGTAACCGAGATAAGCAGGCATAAGAATTCTGTGAGCATTGTCACTTTCAAGCGACACTCTGTATATGCCGTTGTAATGCTCTTTCATAACGGATATCATAGTATCAATTTCTCTTATTCCTGTTTTCGTGTAAACATAATTTTTGTCTTTGTCCTCAGAAATGCTTATCTGCTCTTTGTTCTGATAATACTGAGCCTTTGCTTCATACATTCTTATTTCAGCATCTCTTACCATTTCCTCGCAGTTTGTGTTCTGCATTCTGTAAGACATACCGATAGCCACATTGTAACCCATAGGCTTTAATTGCTCAATAAATGTCTCTATATTCTGCTTGACATCGTTCTGTGAGATTTTCTTTGTGAATACTAAGAACTCATCGCCGCCCATACGGTAAATGCTATGTCCGAAGAACACTTCTTTTAACGAATTGGCAATATAAATAAGCATCTCATCGCCCGCGGCGTGCCCGTACTTGTTGTTTCTGATGTGAAGCTCATTAACATCAATATAAATGCAGGAAAATTCTTCCGGTTTTTCTTTATCAAACATCAGAATATCCTTTTTGTATGCAACACGGTTTAAAGCTCCGGTAAGAGAATCCGTTGTTGCGGCAAGCTCCGTTCTGTTAAGATGTTTTTTGTTGTATATAGCGATTGAAAAGCAAATTACAACATCTTCAATAAGCTTTCTGATATCTGAGCTTCTCCTCGAATTGATTGTGCCAAGAATGCTGACGTGGTTATTCTTGTCGGTTATAATAGCAAAAGATACATCTTTAATGCTGTTATTTAACAAAAAGTGATATAATTCCGGATTCGTTTGCAAAAGATGTCCGTTCGGAATAATTCGCATAAAGCCTGTAGAAGAATCGCCGGTATGGATTTTCGCGGCATACCTGAAAAGCTCACCGATAAAATATTTTCTTTCGTCTCCCAACAAACGTTTTTCTTTTAAAGAAGGTCTGATATAGTAATGATCTTCTCCGTCGGTATCCGCAAAAAAGCAGGAACGTGCACTCGAAAACTCTTTTATTCGCTTTAAAGCCGAATTTATATTTTCGTGCTGTTGGTTTATTTCCAAAAGAAGATGTCTGATGGTTGAAGACTCGGAATTTAATTTTGCTCTTCCCTTTTCGCTCTTTAATATCAACTCAAGATAAATTAATATAATCAGAATGATCAGGGTAAAAATGATAAGCAGTTTGCGGGATATTTTATGCGTTTCCTCAAACACCTGATTTTCATAACGCGCAAGCATAAGCCCCCAGTCAAAATCCTCAAGAGTGGAATAGTGAATATACAAATCCTCCCCTGTGAGTATCGACTTGAACGAGGAATAGCCCTTTTCGTTATTAGCTAACTCTTCATAAGAATATCCGTTATTATATTCTCTGTCCTTAAAATTCGACAGCTCACCCGGATTCTTATCCAGCGTGTCTATAACAAATTTTCCTGTTTCTTTATCATAAACGAAAAGCTGGGCATTCAGCTTTTTTGCCATATTGTTATACTTTTCGCCTATGGTGTCGAGAGGAATTACGCCGTATAAAATGCCAATCGTTTTTCCATTTACCTTAATCGGAACTGCGCTTCTTATAAGTTCTTTGCCGTCACCTGTAAGGTCTGGAATTCTTCCGCTTATGTATTCTCCGCGCTCTGCTTCCTCCGCAAAAGAAATTTTGCCATTCAGATTAATCGTGCCCATTTTTGTAACAAAGGTGTTATCGGGATTTAATATACCGATATTAGAAAGCAAACCAATCGGTTTAAACGATTCAAACATGATATTGTAGCTTTCACCGTCTGAGTAAAGCTTTGCTGCAAAGCTTGCCATAGTAACAAGATTTTCTCTGTCTGATTTTAACTGCAAGGTCAAATCGTCTTTTATCTGTTTCGTCTGGATATGAAGCATTTCATATGCATCACCCTCAGCCTTAGTGTAAAAAGACGTAACCATAGCCAAAAAAACCGCACATATTAAAATCGCAGTGATAATTGTGTATAAAATGTTACTGTGCTTTTGCTTTTTTCTTTCATAAGTTATTGCCATTTTTATCTGCATCTTCTTTCTTCTAATCATTACATCACACAAAAAATTTTGTGTGATATACGCCCGCAATATATAACTATGGCATTGTATTATATATGCTGTTTAATTATAGCACACAATTTGCACAAAATCAACATCCAGAAGCACTTGTACTTGAAATTTTTGCATATTTCAAGTATAATAGACATAGTTCGACATAAGGGTGATGGGAATATGAGAAAATATATTTTATACAATCCGCACGCAGGAGATGAACACGGTGCAGAAAATGCAAAGAAACTCTATGCGCTGTATATCGGTCACGAGCTTATTTACCAAGACCTTACGAAGATTTCTGACTGGGATGTTTTTTTTGCTTCACTTGATTTCGAAGATGAAGTTATCATCTGCGGCGGTGACGGAACGCTCAGCCGATTTGTAAACTCTATTGACGGAATTGAAGTGAAAAACAATATTCTCTATTATGCAATCGGCAGCGGAAACGATTTCCTGCACGACCTTAACAAGCCAAACGGTTCTGAGCCTTTTAGCATAAACGAATACATACGTGATCTTCCGTATATGTGTCTGGATGGACAAAGACGCAGATTCATCAACGGCATCGGCTACGGGCTTGACGGATTTGTGTGTCAGCTTGGAAATGAACGCAGGAAAAAGACCGGTAAAAAGATAAATTATACCGCCATTGCCGTCGAGGCAATTCTCTTTAAATTCAAGCCGGTAAACGCAACCGTCATTCTCGACGGTATTGAGCACCGCTTCGAGCGCGTTTGGCTTACCCCGACAATGAAAGGACGATTTTTTGGCGGCGGAATGATGGTTGCGCCGACACGCCGGCGTGAGGACGAAGAGCTTACCGTCCTTGTCGCTCACGGATGCGGGAAGCTCCGCCTTTTGACAATTCTTCCCACTATTTTTAAAGGCGAGCATATAAAGTTCAAAAAATACGTAAAGCAATATACGGCAAAGGAAGTAACTATCATCTACGACAAGCCGTGCGCCATGCAGGTGGACGGCGAGACCGTAACCGGTGTAAAAGAGTATTCCGCAAGTATTTCTGAAAAAGTAACGGTATAGCAAAGGGGCTGTAGCAAAACAGCCCAGACCACATAAAGTGTAAAAGTGATATTTATTGCAGATAACATAGAAAAAAGTATATGGTTTGAAGTTTGAAAGTAAATTGAAAATTCGGCAGAAGCCGAATTTGAGGATTTTGTTACACTTTATGCTATAAGCAAATCGGACCTCTCGACGTACTTATGTACTACTTCGGGTCCGATTTGCTCATTCTGCACTATTTTTCTAAATCCCCAAAGGGATTGTAGCAAAATGCATTTCGCTACAATCCCTTTGATTTTTAACCTTCTTTTTCTGCGCGTTTTATTTTCCTTGTTACGAAAATCATTATCGGCACAGCGAGCAAAAGCGTAAGAACATCTGCCACTGCCTGTGCGGCGGCAACTCCCACAGCACCGAAAATATGTGCAAGAGGATATAAAATCGGGATAAAACAGCTTCCCTGCCGCGAGGTTGCAAGCAAAAAAGCCCCACCTGCGTTCCCGAGGCTGTTGCACAGCATATTGACCACCGCCACCCACGCGTGTATCGGAAGCGCAATACACTGCAGGCGTATACACAACGCACCTATTCTGCGCATTTCCATGTCCGTTCCCGCAAACCTCACGATAAGCCAGTCCGCGAACACAGCAAGAATAATCCCCATCGCGATCGAGCCGGCAAGCGCAACCGCAGAAGAAAAGCCATAGCTTTTACGCACCCTGTCATACCGCTTTGCGCCCCAGTTAAATCCCGCAACCGGCTGAAACCCGCTTCCGAAGCCGAGAATTATGCTGAACGGAAACATCATTATCTTAGTGCAGACACCGATTCCCGCAAGAACGGAATCCGAAATGTTTCCTGCAAGATCATTGAGCATAATGCTTGCAACCACAGCCAGCCCGCTCCTGAACATAGAAGACGATCCGACAGTTATAACCTCATATACAATATCCTTTGTCGGGCTGAAATTGCGCAGCGATAAATGCAGCATACTGCGGCGTGTGATGTACGGGAAAATCAAAATTGAAAAGCTTACAAGCTTTGAAATTGCAGTTGCAAGCGATGCGCCCGCAACACCCATATCAAGACCGAAAATAAAAATCGGGTCAAGAATGCAGTTGAGAATTCCGCCAAAGCCCATTCCTATCATCGAAAGCGTTGCACTGCCTTCAGAGCGCAGACATTGATTCATAACAAAACTTGACGCCATAAACGGAGCCGCAAGCAAAACATATGCGGCATATTCCACCGAATATTTTTCACACGTGGGCGTTGCGCCTAAAAGCCGTACCATCGGAGTTATGAAGATACTGCCGAAAACTGCGAGAAGCAGTCCTATTCCGAGTGCCGTAAAAAAAGACGTGGATAAAACGCAGCTTGCCTTTTTGTCGTCGCCTTTTCCGAGAAGACGCGCAATATAGCTGTTAGCGCCAAGCGCAAGCATTGAGCCGCACATCATTATAAGCTGATCGAGCGATGAATTGACGCTGACCGCCGCCGTGGCATTCGTGCCGAGCGAGCTTACAAAATAAGTATCGGCAAGCGAATAAATCGAGTTTATCAGAAATGCTACAATCGTCGGTATCGCCATCTTCGGTATAATCTTATGTATCGGCTCGGACAGCATCATTGTGCGCCGCGCTTCCTGTCTTCTTTCGTCTTGCACCGGGCTTCCTCTTTTCTCTTTTGTGTATTGATTTTATTATACTCCTTTTGTCGTTTTCAGTCAATAAAAAGGTTTTCGTTTCTTTTACGACAATTCCCGAAAGGGATATTACCGCGATCAGGTTCGGCACCATCATCATTCCGTTGAACATATCTGCAAGCTCCCACACCGCATCTGCCTGCATAACCGCGCCCAGAAAAACTGCCGCCGCAAACAAAGCTCTGTACGCTTTTGCGATGCTCTGTCTGTTTCCGCAGAGATAACCGATACAACTCTCGCCATAATACGACCAGCCAAGAATGGTTGAAATGGCAAACATTACCGTTGCAACTGCCACAAATACACCGCCGAAGTGCCCGAAATACTTTTCAAACGCAAGCGTCACCATCCCTGCACCGGAAGCTTCTCCGAGATGCGTGCCGGAGCCGATGATAACAACCGCCGTTACCGTGCATACAACAATTGTATCGACGAACACCTCAAATACGCCCCACAAGCCCTGCTGCACCGGACCTTTTGCATCTGCCGCAGCGTGTACTATCGGAGAAGTGCCAAGTCCTGCCTCATTTGAAAAAACACCTCTTGCAACTCCATAGCGCACGGCGCTTCGTACCGCCGTTCCCGCTGCTCCGCCGTATATTGCACACGGCGCAAGCGCCGAAGATATTATCTCGCAAAAAGCTCCGTATATATCCCTCGGTGAAATACATATAATGACTATTCCGCCGAGGATATACATTCCTGCCATTATCGGAACAAGCGCCGATGTCACGCTTGATATGCGTGCAATCCCCCCGCTTACTGCAAGAATTGCAATTATTGCGAGAATTGCACCGCACACAGGCTTTGATATATGAGTGTACGGCTGTATCACGGCCGCAATTGAGCTTGACTGATTCATAGCCCCCATACCGAGGCAGGCAAGCGTTCCTGAAAAAGCAAATACTGCAGCAAGCCATTTGAATCCCTTTCCGAGACCTTCTTCGATGTAATACATAGGTCCTCCGTAATATCCGCTTTTGTCTTTACGTCGGAATTTTACGGCAAGGAATATTTCTGCATATTTTATCGCCATTCCAAAGGTTGCCGACACCCACATCCAAAAAACGGCACCCGCGCCGCCCGCAGCAATTGCCGTTGCAACCCCCACTATATTCCCCGTACCTATCGAGGATGCAAGCGCAGAGCTGACGGCGTGATACGGCGAAATTCCGTTTCCATTCCCGTTCTTTTTTCCGAACAGCGAGCCGAAGGTCTCCCGCATCCACATACGTGCCCGCGTAAGCTGAAAAGCGTGCAAAGCAAACGTAAGATACACCCCGCATCCCATAAGCAACACGAGCATCGGTACTCCCCACAGCGTACCGTTCACCGCCTGTATTATTTGCGAACCTGTTTTCATATCCTCACTCCGTTCTATGTGAGAATATGAAATTTCCCCGCAAAGTATTACCTTTCTTAGCTTCAAAAAATTTGTATATTGCAAAATACGTGCTGAAACTGTATAATATAAGGTGTAAAGGGGTGATTTACTTTGAAAAAAGCAGTGTCTTTAATCCTTGTAGTGTGTATTTTCACTTTGCTGTTTGCGTTGCCGGCAAGCGGCGAGGGTGAGGTATTTGTTGCTGCCGGAAACACGGTGCTTCCTCTTACCGATGCTATGCCGATACGCTCCAGCGGCGTGTGGTACATAGATTATCAATGCTTCACGAAGGGGAACCTCAACGTCAACAGCTCTTATAACGCTGCAGAACGAATGCTCGTTTTGTACACATGGGACACAACGCTTATATTCGACCTCAACAAAACAGTTGCATATACTGCCACGGAAAAAATACCGTATAAAGCAGTTTCCTTTGCTGCCTCCGGAACGGTTTATGTTCCTGTCCAGTTCACGGCTCAGATGCTTGGCTTTGAATATACATATCTTTCCGAGCTTCCCATGATACGCATAAAGCGCTCAAGCGATATTCCGAACAATATGTTTATATATATCGCTCAGAACGAGATTCCGGATCTCCTCGCCGCATATAAAGCGAGCAAGGAGCAACAGAATGCCGGCAGTGTCACTCCCCAACCACAACCGCAACCGGATGATCATCCGGAGGAGGAAGTGACGCGTAAAAACATAAGGCTTTCTTTCAATATAACTGACGGTAAAAACTTCAAAAGCATACTCGACGCGCTTTCACGTTACGGATATCGTGCAACCTTTTTTGTGCAGGGCAATGTAATTCCCGAATATGACAACGAGCTGCGCCGTGCTTTCGCAGCCGGACACGCTATCGGAACGCTTTCTCAGAACGGTGCCCCTGACTTTTCCGCCGGAGGAGATTCATTGACAACGGCACTTGACCTTGCGAATGAAAATCTTTTTGAAGCCGTAAAAATAAAAACACGCCTTCTGCGTGTTCCCGGTGGCAGCAAGTCCCTTTCAAAAGACGCGGTTGACCACATCATATCACTCGGCTACCGCATCTGGGACGGACATATATCCCCGCAGGGAAATACCTCATCGCGCATATACAGCTCCGCAATTTCACGACTTGAAGCAACCTCTGCCTCTGTTCCGGTGCTTACGCTTTCCGACTCGGATATTCATACCGGTGCGTTGACTCGCATTTTGCGATATCTTAACACCAACAATTACCGCACCTACACCATAACATTCCTCGACTCTCCGGTAAACGACATCTCGGAGAAAAGGTAAAAACAACAAAATATCAACCCGCACGGTCGGAGATTTTCCGATTGTGCGGGCATTTGTTTTTCTTTTTTATGAATTCTGAGACTGTTCTTTGAAAAAATCAGGCATCCTCGCCTATGTAATCGGGCGGAGCGAGAAGAAGCTCTGGATTTTTAACGTAATGCTTAAACAGCTTTATGGCAGATGCGAAATAATATCCGTCACAAATTCTCTCATCAAGAACAAAGCGCATATTTATAACATGCTTATGCTCAAGCGTTCCGTCACGGTTTAACGTGTTCACAATTTCTTTTTTCCCGATTGCCATAAACATAGACGTTGTACCAAACTCATACAAATGATGATACACCGGATTAAGCCCGATTGAACCGACATTCGTTACAAACACGGACGAATGGAACGGGCTCACCTTATTTATTATCTTCGGCATAAGTCCGACGGAATCGAGAGAGCGGATTGCCCACACAACAAATTTTATAAGAAAACCGGGAAGGTAATTCAACAGCTTTACTATAGCATCCGTATCATTTCCGCTCGCTGTTGCTTCCTCCTCAGCCCGCACCTCTGCAAGCGCGGCATTAAACTTTTCCGTTACATCTTGCAATGTGTCGGTAGGTTCAAAATCCGGCGTGAGGTTTCCCTCCTCACCGTCTTCATGCATGGATTTTTTCACGGTAAGCGATACTCTTATGTAGTTCCTCGCAAAAATTTTCCTTCCGCTGACAAAGCGGTTTACGCGAGGACGCTGTGCAACGGTTCTGACAAGCGCCGCAACAAAAAAATGATACATCGAAAGCCCCGGTATATCCTTTCGGTTCTCGACGATGAACTTGCGAAGCCCTGAAATATCTATCTGCTCTTCAAAAAAAATCTGACTGTCAAGCCGCGTGCGCATAATATGAGGAATAACAGTAAAAACAGGGTCTAAGTTTTTTACCCTGTAGCCGTCATAACGATCCCCAAAGCGGCGCCTGCGCTTATTTTTTTCTCCCATAAATACTTTATCCCCTTAATTTGCAATTTTCACCGCATATACTCATCCCACAAATATGCTCCCAATTATATCATATTTTTCAACTTTTTTCAACAGAATTTGCTTTTTTTCGCGGAGATACACTCTTAACTTTCTTTTTTCTGCGGGTTTTCCGCATTTCTTCCTTCTTTGCCCGCTTTGAATAAAACAGCGCCGCACCCCCGCCAGCCGCGTAAACAATCTTTGACACATTGTTGATAGCTCCGCTCTTCGTTACGGTCATACGTGCAATATATTCTCCGTGCTCCGGACATGAAGCCAGCGTAATATAACTGTCGTTTTTTTCGCTCACCCATTTCTTTACATCCAAGCACTCTTTTCCGCACTCCGGGCACCGGACGCTTGTTGCCTCTTTGTCGCGGAATATCTCACGGCGAAGCTTATATCCGGAATACACTTCTGCAAGAAGCGGCTGTGTTTCATCAAGGACGGTGCGCCGGCGCTCTGCCTGAAGAAGATCTGCTATTCCCTGTATGATATCAAGCCGCTCGGCAACAAGTGCTGTGTAATAAGCGTCATTGAGAGCATCGTGAAGAGGTTCTTCGGGCACGATACTAAAATGCTCCATCGCAGTGGCAAGGGATTTCTGATTATCTCCGGATTGCGTCTGGATATTGTATATCGCCTGAAGATTAAACCAGGTTTCTGCCCACGAGGAATCATCACCGTACATTTCTATATTACGCCTGAGAATCCTTATATCATCGGGTCCCCACGTAAGGAATGCAAAATCCTCTCCGCACCATGCACGAAGAGTCTGCATCGCATTCCGGAACTCTTCGCCTTTTTCAAGATCATCCTGATTTATGCCTGTTATCTGGCGCACTTTCCTGTGAATCAGCTTATAATACCTCGGGCGCACATTTATTTTCAGCTCATCCGCAATTTTCAAGTCCGCTCCAAGCTTTACAGCTCCTATCTGAATTATCTCCCCGTAAAGCTTATTGCCCGCGCTGTCTTCAACGACATCGCGGTTGCTTCTCGCTTGATTCCATTCAAGGTCGATTACTATATAGGTCAATACAATTCCACGTCCTTTATTTTCATCCATTGTATATTATATATGTATATCGCAATTTGTGCAAGTATATATTTCGGGATTTGTTGACAATTTTATCCTGATAATATATAATTTTTATAAAGGCGGTGACTGCTGTGAAAAAGAAAATCAATTGGAAGCGCGGTATCGGCATATTTGTTTTTATTACTCTTTTTCTGTCGATAGGATATGCTGTTGTAAAAATTGCAATAACCCCCGAGCGCGTTCCTGTTCCGGATATGGGAACTCACGTGCGCAGCGACTATGTTCTTATGCTTATTCAATGCTGTCTCGGGCTTCTTGTCATTGGACTTCCTGCGCTTATTGAGCGCAAATGGTCTTTTGAACTTCCAAACTATATGAGTATTCTTTATTTTATCTTTCTGTACTGTGCCATATACCTCGGTGAAGTAAGAAACTTTTATTATCTTGTTCCCCATTGGGATACCATTCTCCATGCTTTTTCAGGCTCCATGCTCGGTGCCCTTGGCTTTACGCTTGTACGAATACTGAATGACTCCGAAAAAATACACGTTACCTTAAGTCCGCTTTTTATATGCTTGTTTGCTTTTTGCTTCGCACTCGCTGTAGGTGCGCTGTGGGAGATATACGAATTTACTGGCGATGCAATTTTCGGTCTGAACATGCAAAAATTCCGTCTTTCTGACGGAACCGATCTTATCGGCCACGCCGCTCTCGGCGATACCATGAAGGATATCATAATTGATGCCGTAGGTGCTTTTGCCGTAACCCTTATCGGATACTTCACATTGCTCGGCAAGCTGCAATACAAACAACGCAAAACAACAAAAGCTAATATACAATCATCCCAACCGGAGGAAAAATTATGAGCAGCTATACCTCACTCGCAGAATGCTACGATGAGTTTACCGGCGACGTCCGCTATTCGCTATGGGCAGACTATCTCACCGGTCTTTTTGATAAATATTCCGACAAAGACGGAGTACACGACGTTCTTGATCTTGCCTGCGGCACAGGCTCTCTCTCGGTAATTTTAGCCGAGCGCGGGTTTGAGGTCATCGGCACGGACGCCTCTGAGGATATGCTTGCTGAAGCTCAGGCAAAAGCGTGGACCGTTTCCGGAACTCCGCCGATGTTTCTCCACCAGAGCATGGAAGAGCTTGACCTTTACGGCACTGTTGATGCCGCGGTGTGCTGTCTTGACAGCATAAATTATCTTACAAGCCGTGAGCTTCTTAGTCAGGCTTTCTCGCGGCTCAAGTTTTTTATCCGTCCCGGCGGTCTTTTTATATTCGATGTGAATACCGATGCAAAATTCCGAAATCTTGACGGCTCCGTTTTTCTTCGCGAAAACGAGGATTTCTTCTGCACATGGAGCGCGGAATATGATAAAGACTCGCAGCTGTGCACGTTTTTTTATGATATATTCAAAAACTGCGGCGAGCTGTGGTCAAGGGAGCAGGAGGAACACACAGAGCGTGCCCATTCATACGATGAGATAAAAAACGCACTGGAAAATGCAGAGTTTTCCCTTCTCGCCGTTTTTGGAGAGCTTTCCGAAAATCCCCCCGCTGATGATGAGCAACGCATTTTCTATGTTGCAAGACGAAACTGACATCAAACTTATCTGAAAGGAGAAAACCGTGCTGATAACGCGCGCGGTTATCTTATTTATGAGCGATACAATTGCGGCGGTTGCAACCCCGCCTGCCAAAAGTGCAATAGGTATAATACGCATTTCGGGCGATAACGCCTTTGAGATTACTAAAAAAGTCTTTTCCGGCGATATCTCCGAGCCGCGCAAAATGGTCACAGGGAAAATGCTTTCGGAAATCGGCGAGGTCTGCGACTACGGCATGGGCGTATTTTTCAAAGCCCCCGCAAGCTTTACCGGAGAGGACTCTGCCGAGCTTTACTGCCACGGCTCCACTGCCGTTCTGAGAACCGTTCTCTCCTCCCTCTTTCACGCCGGCGCGCGCCCCGCAGCTGCAGGTGAGTTTACCCGCCGGGCATTCTTAAACGGAAAAATGGACTTGACTCAGGCAGAGGCTGTAATTGACCTTATCGACTCGGAAACCGAGCTTGCCGCAAAGAATGCCGCCGAGCAGATGAACGGACGGTTAGGCTGCGAAATTTCCGCAATTTCGGCTTCTCTCACTTCCATAGCTGCAGAATTTTACGCGTTTGTCGATTATCCCGATGACGAAATTGAACAGACGGAGCGCGATGAGCTTGCCGCAAAGCTATACGCCTGCGCTGACAGCGCAAAAGCGCTTGCCGGAACATATTCCTCCGGCAGAATTTTCCGCGAGGGAATACGCGTTGCGCTTATCGGGCGACCGAATGTCGGAAAATCCTCACTTTTGAACGCACTGCTCGGCACCGAGCGAAGCATTGTTACCGATATTGAGGGTACAACGCGCGATACGGTGGAAGAATCCCTACGCGCAGGAAACGTTGCACTTCATCTTATTGACACCGCGGGACTCCGCAACGCCGACACCGAACCTGAACGCCTCGGTATCAAGCGAAGCGAAGCGGCAGCACGCGATGCCGATATCGTGGTTGCGGTATTTGACGGAAGCTCACCTCTTGATGAATATGATATGCAGACACTCGACCTTGCAAAGGGCGCGAGAAGCCTTTGCGTTATAAACAAGAACGATCTCGGCACGGTCATAGACAGAAGCGTTTTCGGCGACCTTCCGGTTATCGAAATATCCGCAAAGCTGAACACCGGAACACGCGCTGTTGTTGACAAGATATGCGAAATTTTCAACGTTTCAGATATTCCCTGCGACGGAAGGACGCTTACCAATCCCCGCCACGCATCAACGCTCAACCGTGCGGAAGAGCGCATACGCGCCGCCGCAGACGCATTTGGCGGCGGAATTTACGCCGATCTTGCCGTCAGCGATATTGAAGCTGCAATAAACATTCTCAGCGAAATAACCGGCAATTCTGCGCAGGATACGATAATCAACGAAATTTTCAGCCGCTTCTGCGTCGGGAAGTAATTTACTCAAATAAGGTGTGGCGAGCTAAAATCGCCACACCTTATTTTGCTGTTTTCAGTATTCCTGCAAGTTCTTTTCCCAAAAGCTTCACGGATGCAATCGCTTCCGAGAGCGAATTTGCGCTTGTTCCCACTTCAACGAGCATAGATCCCTTTGTCGCGTGCATATTAAAGCGCTCCTTGCGCAGGTTTATCGGGCGCATTATGTCCGGGTATTTACTCGCCATTGCATTCTGAAGCTTAACCGCAAGCTTTAAGTTTTCCGCCCAATCCGGATGCGGCAATCCGCTCTCGCCGGTAGACATAACGAGCATCATCTGAGCTACACGCTGACCGTTCACCTCGGCCACCGTTCTGTATTTTGTTCCGTCGTTTGCCGTCATGGCATCGCGGTGAACATCTATCACGACCTTGATCGACGGATTTTTCTTAAGATGTGCGCCTATGCTTTCAAGAGTTCGGGTATAAGAGCCGTTATACGACGGACTGTCGTAAATATTGCGTTCATGTATAACAGATATTCCCTCTGCCTTTAATGCCGCTTCAAGCTCGTCCCCGACGCGTATAACATTGTATTTTTTATCCGATGTGCGCTCCACGTCCGTAAGGGTATATGTGTCCCTGCCCTGCGGGAGATAGCTCTCGCTTCCATGAGTGTGCACTATAAGCACATGCGGGCCGTTTCCCGTAAGCTTGAACGGAAGCTTTGCAGAAAGCAGCCATTTAAGATCAATTCCCTTTGTGCTGTCATTCTTTACCCATATGTTTCCGTGATGCACATACCCCTTATCAGACTTTGGACTTATCGTTGTGTTTTCTATCGGATATGTTTTCTCTTTTTTCTCACCGCCCGGGGTATATTCCCACACCGTAAGGCTTTCCTTTTTTTCTTGTCCTACCTCCGCTTGCTCAGTCTCAGCCTCCGGCGCGGTTTCTTCCGCATCTCCCGTATATGGCAGCGGAGAAGCAAAGACACGCAAAACTTTTTTCTCTCCGTCACTGTGGATAAGAGGTGTTTGCCCCGACATTGCATACCTTACAAATTCCTCATCAGACAGCAGGTTAACAAGCTTTTCTTTTATATATCTTTCCGCGCCGCTTGATGACAGCAGGCGTATCGCTGCGGCACTGAGCATAAACACCGCCGCAAGAAGCAATAAACCGCGTTTTTTTCTTCTCTTTCTCATTTTTACGATCATACCTCTTCACTATTCTCTTTTATCTCTTATCTGTCTGAATTTATTCAGACAGATGTATCTCCTTTTTTGTTGACACTTAATTATATTAAGAAGTTCGCGAAAAAATACCGGGCAGGACTGCAACAATCTACATTTTGTTGCAGTCCTGCCCGGACTTTAGTGCATTGGTTATCTGCGCGGACGTCTGTTTGCCGCTTTTCTGTCTGAATACTGCTTTATGCCGGAAATCTTGCTGTCGCTGTCCTGCATAAACTGCTTGAGCTTATCCTCAAACGACATTTCCGACTGCTCACGCACGGGATTATTCCTCGGCTGGAAGCTTTGAGCAGGTCTTTCGGGCTTCGGCTCGGCTTTTCTTATCGACAAGCTTATGCGCTTGTTCTCATCAATGCCGATTACCTTTACCTTTACCTCCTGACCAACCTTCAGATGCTCACTTATGTCGTTTACATAAGTGTGCGAAATTTCGGAAATATGTACCATCCCGCTCTTTCCCTCTTCAAGCGAGACAAACGCTCCGTATTTCGCGATAGATGTGACCTTTCCGTTACAAATAGTACCTACTTCGAGTCCCATACTCCGTACTGCGTCCTCCTTTGTATTTTTAGAAAGCCTTTCTTTATCAGCTTCCCGAAACATCTACAAAAACGCGCTCATTCGGCGCGGCGTAGCCCTGGCTCTGCGCTTCTTTCGTAACATAATCGTCATCTATTTCAGCGCTGAGAATCTGCTCGAGCTGAGCTTTTTTCATTGATTCCGTAGCTATAAGCTCATCGAGAGCACTTGTATCACTTTCCAGCCGGTTTATCTTTATCTGATTGGATATAAGAATCCCGGCAGCGTAAACCACAAACACAAAAAGGAGCAGCTTAGGAAACAGCCCTGTCCTTTTTTTTCTTTTTTTTGCTGCCATCACAAACCGCCTTTCTTTTTTTCATTCTTCTTTTTCTTATTCCTTCGCGCAAACGCGCCTCTGTTTTCCGTTCCGTTTTCTTCGCGCTTCTCCATATATAACCGAGAAGCAGATATACCGGCCGCGTAGTAAGCCTGAGAACCTTTTTCGACACAGCCACGGCAGAAACGAATATCTTATATATAATTTCGCTCAGTGCCGCCATATAAACGAATCCGCCGCAAAATGCCCCCGCAAGTACATACCAACGCATTTTTCCTCCGGAAACCGTCATAACAAACCCGAGAAGGGATATAACTGCAATCAGCCAGAACAACACGTCAAATATCGCCGTTACCGCGCGATTTCTCGGCATATACGCACGGACAGTGCGTATAACATCAAACAAAACACCGAGGTAAATCCCCAAAAGCGCAGAGAATAAAAACTCTGCCGTTTGTGCAGAAACTGAATTTATCACGATATCTTACCTGAAAAGACGTGACCAGAAGCCACCGCCCGTCTCAGCCTCGCTGTATTCAACGCCGTCAATGGTTCCTTCAAGCGAAAGCTCACCCGTTTCAAGGCTTAACCGTTCTATATGTATCCCCGTGCCCTTTACGGTAAGCAATCCGCGGTTTGTATAGAGCACAACGGAGTTTTCGTCAAAGTTTTCAACATCGGAAACCCCGGAAACGCTCATCCGCGACCTGTTTTCAATGATGATGTTCTGCGGAACATCGCGTAAAGCATTTTTATCGTCAAACTGCATATGCGCACCTCCATACTTTTTAGTAAAGTATATTGGGCGATGCACAGTTTTATTCTCAAAATCAAAAATCAGCGCACTTCTTCATACATAGTGTGCGCTTCGTCCTTGTTCATATGCTCAGAGATGGCAAGCACACGGATTTTAAGTGTGCGTGTACCAAAAGAAATCTCAATAATATCGGAAACCTTAACGTCATAAGACGCCTTAACCAGTTTTCCGTTTACCGAGACTCTGCCGTTGTCGCAAGCTTCATTTGCGACTGTCCTTCTTTTTATAAGTCGTGAAACCTTGAGATACTTATCAATTCTCATAGCGTAATTCTTACAACCTTCACTTCGCCCATGATCAGATTTAGCGGTTGCCAAATCGGGGCAGGAGCTCGCCTGCCCCGATAAAGTCGCCGAAGTGTTTCTTACTTCGAAACAGCGTCCTTAAGAGCCTTGCCTGCCTTGAATACCGGGCTCTTGGAAGCCGGAATGGTAATGGTTTCTTTTGTGCGCGGATTGCGGCCCTGACGAGCTGCACGAGTCTTAACCTCAAATGCACCGAAACCTACGAGCTGAACCTTATCGCCAGCTACGAGTGCTGCTGTGATGGAATCAACTGTAGCGTTGATAACCTTCTCTGCGTCCTTCTTGGAAAGACCTGCCTTCTCAGCAACTGCATTTACCAATTCTGTCTTGTTCATCTGTTTTGCCTCCTATCTTAATTTATATCTAAAAGGCGTGAACTGTCATCCCCACCGTTTAGTCGTACATAAAAATCAAAGCTTGTCCTCATTTTGCGCAAGAAGAACGGCAATATCGCCATCTTCATTTTCAAGCGCTTTAAAAGCAGAAAGAAACTGTTCATTGCGACGGTCAAGTGCTTCTTCCGGATTCACACCGAGAAGGCGCGACACCCGGACAACATCCATAAGTACGGTTCCGATATCCATTCTTTCTCCGCGCGCAAGCTCTTTTGAGATTTTCTCCGAAAGCTCGGAAATGCTCTTTTGCGGAAGCCCTGCCTTTTTTGCCTTGCTCTGAAGCTTCTCTGCGCGCATAAGCGACGGAAGGCTTCTCGCCACGGAATCCATTGCCGAGAAATGAGTCTTCTGCTTTTTTTCCCGACGCTTAATGTCATCCCAGTTTTTCAGCACCTGCGCCGCAGTATCTGCCTGTGTATCGCCGAACACGTGCGGATGGCGCTCAATAAACTTTTTGCAAACACCGTCGGCAACATCCGATATATCAAACCGTCCTGCCTCAGTTTCAAGCTCTGCGTGAAAAACGACTTGCGCGAGAACATCGCCGAGTTCCTCCAAGAGCAGAACGGGATCGTCATTGTCGATAGCCTCGCATGCCTCATAAGTTTCCTCGACGAAATTCATACGGATGCTTTTGTGGTCTTGCTCGCGGTCCCACGGGCAGCCTTCATCCGAGCGGAGAATCTTTGTGATTTCCACCAGATCCTCAAAGCCGTATTTTTCTTTCCTTAAAAAATTTATCATATTTATCGCTCTCCTGCAAGTATTTTTTTCAAATACCTAAATTTTTCAATCATTATTAAAAAATTTAGATATGTTTTTCTCTCCAAAAACGAGTTTTTTCTCTTCTTTGCTTATCGCCCCGACACAGAATACGCAGAATATATACACCGCAATTCCTGCAAAAACAGACAAAATTGTCGAAATTCTACCACCAATCAAAGAACTCAAACAGCTATGCACCCGGCTTGCAGTTGCAAAGACAGCTATGCCGCAAAGAGCAGGTTTTATGAAAATCTTAGAGATACTCATCTCAATAAACGGATATTTTTTTAAAGCAACGATATTCAAAACCGCGATTGCAGCATAGCAAAAAACAGTGCTTACCGTAGCGCCGTATATATTTATATCCACGCGTCCGACAAGAATTAAATTTGAAATCACCTTCACTGCAGCACCTGCTGCCATCGACACAACCGGCACATTCTGATGTCCCAAAGCCTGATGAATTGCATTGGTTACAGTGACTATTGCAAGAAGCGGAATTGCGTACGCAAGCTGCGTCAGGAGCCTTGCCGAAACGGCAATGCATTCTGCCGTGATCCCCGCACCATAAAGAAGGTCAACAATCCCATAAGAGAGCGCCGCAAGCCCACACGCCGAAGGAACGGCAACCATCATTGCAATGCTCATTGCGGAGTTTGCAGTCTTATCTGCCAGAATATAATTCTTTCCCGCATAAGCAGATGCAATTGCCGGAATAAGCGACACCGCAAGGGTGGTCACAAGCGCAGACGGAAGATTGAACAGCGTTGCTGCATAGTTATATGCTCCATAAAGCCACTTCGCGCGCCCGACGCCAAAACCGTTTTTCGCAAGCAGATTCATAACAAGCGCACTGTCAATAACATTTGTAAGGCTTATCACCGCAGCGCCGGCGGTAATCGGAATTGCAAGAGATGCAAGCTCACGCAGGATGCTGCGCTTGCTCCTAAGCCTTTCGCCGCGCGGCAATTTTTGTCTCTTATCACGCCGAAAAACAAAATATGCTGCCGACAAAAACGCACCTGCACTGACACCCGCCACAGCACCCGCCGACACAAATGCCTCAGTCTTTCCCGTTCGCTTTATTATCCACGCGAGACCTATGCCGAAAACAAGCTTTCCCGATGCCTCAAGCACTTCAGAGATTGCGGTCGGATACATATTCGCCTTCCCCTGAAAATACCCGCGGCTTACTGCAGACGCAGATACGAAGAACACAGCCGGCGCTATCGTCCGCACGGACATCGCCGCATCCGCGCTTCCCATTAAAAGTGCAAGCCTGTCGGCACAAAAAAACAAAAGCAGCGAGCCGACAGCCCCCGCACAGGCAAACGTAAAAAAGGCTATACGGTATATTCTCCGGGCGTCAGCACTTCTGCCTTTCGCCTCTGCCTGCGAAACCATTTTTGATACTGCGGCAGGCACTCCCGCTGTTGACAGCACAAACAAAAGCGCATAGATATTATACGCAAGCGAAAAATTCGCCATCCCGCAGGGTCCGAGAATTATGCCAAGCGGAATCTTATAAAACGCTCCGATTATTTTTACCGCTATTCCCGCACCGGCGAGAATGACAGCTCCCTTTACAAAGCTTTGCTTTTTTTCATTGTTCACACAAATCCACACCTTTTTGTCTTATATGTGAATTTATGTATATTTCTTGTATTTTATGCCTTTATTGAAGCCTTTGCGCGCTCTATGTCTATGGTTGTAAACACTCCGTTCTCATAGAGCACCTTTCCCGCAACCATCGTCATCACGACATCGCTTCCACGCGCGGCATATACGGCGTTTGATGCCACATTGTGACACGGAATAAGATGCGGGCGGTCAAAATCGAGCATAATCACATCGGCATCAAAGCCTTCCTTTATTCTTCCGCAATCATTTCTTCCCTGCGCAAGGGCTCCGTTTACCGTCGCCATCCGCAATGCGGTATATGCATTTACCGCTGTTGGATTTTCACTTATTCCCTTGTGCAAAACAGCAGCAAGCTTTATTTCCTCAAACATATCGGTACTGTTGTTGCTTGCAACACCGTCTGTTGCAAGACCAACGTTTACGCCCTTATTGAGCATCGCAGGTACCGGCGCAATTCCTGAAGCAAGCTTCAAGTTGCTGACGGGGCAGTGCGCCACACTACCGCCGGCACTTTTTATTATTTCCATATCGTTTTCCGTTATATAACAGCAGTGGGCGAGAAGCGGCCGCGTGCCTTCAAAAAGCCCTTCTGCAAGGAATTGTCCGGCAGGCGTCTTTCCGTATTTCGCGATGCAGTTTTCGTGCTCCGACCTGCTTTCTGAGGTGTGAATCTGCAGAATTTGCCCTCTTTCACGCGCCATTTCCGCAACTCTTTGCCTGCATTTTGTTTCCGATGTGTATTCCGCGTGGATGGATGCATCAGCACGAAGCCTTCCTCCATCTGCCATATGAATGCGCGAAAAAAGCTCTTTTGCCTCCGAAACTGACGGCATGGCATCAAAATTTTCTCCGTCACCCACAATTGAGCGCGAGAGATTTGCACGAATCCCTGATGAAAGCGCAACATCTGCAATGGCGTCAACAAAGAAATAGCTGTCGGAAAAAGAGGTTGTTCCCGAAGCTATCATCTCGGCAACGGCAAGCTCTGTTCCTGCGCGCACGGATTCCGAGGTAAGCTTGTCCTCAGCGGGCCAGATGTGCTCACGCAGCCACACGTCAAGCTCACAGTCATCAGAAAGTCCGCGGAACAGCGTCATCGGAACATGAGTGTGCGTATTGACAATACCCGGCATAAGCACCTTTCCTCGTGCATCAATCACACGCTTTATCTCACCTTCAGGCTCTGAATTCCCTACATACTCTATTTTTCTCCCTTTTATCCCGACAAACGCATCTTCAAGAACGGGGCGGGCATCGTCCATGGTAATTACCCTTGCATTTTTAAAAAGAATATCCATAACATTTTCCTCTGTCATTCACATAGCGGTGTGCTGTTGCACACCGCCGAATAAGATTAATCAAGCTTTTCGCCGCAACCGGAGCAATACGCGCTGTCAGGCTCATTTTTTCTTCCGCAGGCTTCACACTCTTTTTCGCTCCTGCGATTCTCAAGGCAGGCCTTAAGATCCTCAATCTCGCGCATTTTCTCATCAATCGCAAGAAGGCGCGCTTCAAGCTCTTCCGTCGAGGACTCCTCATTTGTATGCGCCGCATATATGAGCTTGCCAACTTCTTTGTAAAGAATGTCAATGTCAGTTGTGAGATCAAAAATCTTGAGATTTATTTTTGAAGAATTTACAACATCCTTCGCTTTTTCGCCGGCGTTTTCCGCAGTTTTTGTTGCAAACTCTCCGGCACGTGATGCCCCCGCACATATTTTTTCCCATATAGCTTTCATTTTCTCGTTCATAAGATAACCTCCCCAAAATTCATTTATATTCTCAGTATACTACCGTTTGCTCTTAAAATCAATACTCAAAGCTTCCTCCGCCGATAAATTCGCGCAAAAGCGAGTCTCCTGGCACAAACTTATCATCAAGATCATCAAATCCGTTCAGATTATCAAGCATACGCATTATCTCATCATATCTTGCAATGCCCGCAGGTACTGATTTTACGGCTTTTTGCAAGTGTTTTTTCAACACCGTCATTTCATAATCGTGCGTGGAATTAATAATGACATCTGCCCGGTCCTTAAACGGAGAAATATACATTTTTTCACCGCGGCGAATTCCGTCCCATATAGAAAGCGTGAAATCAGAGTTCGCACCGCGGAAAAGGTCGTCCCGGACAATTCTTCGGGTTAAGCGAGTCCACGTTCCCTTATAAAAAACACTTCCATCCTTCATAAAGTTGCTTCTTGCGGAGATATAAAGCTTAAGCCCATGCTCTCCCGCCGCGCCGGTTATGGCGTCGTTAAGCGCGTGGATGCCCTCAAAAATTACAACCTCGTTCTTTTTAAGGCTAAGCGGTACCGCCACTTCCGCGCGGCACTGATTTGCAAAATCAAACTTCGGAACAAGTATCTCGTGTCCCGCTATTATATTCTTTATGTGGTCATTCAGAAGAGGAAGATCAAGGCACAGCGGAGATTCATAATCGATATCGCCTTTTTCATCCCGCGGTGCCGTCTCGGGCTTTACCGTTCTGAAATAATCATCCAGCGATATCAGCGCAGTTCCTATACCAAGTGACTCAAGCTCCCGCTCAAGCTTCATTGCGGTAGTAGTCTTTCCCGAGCCTGACGGTCCCGAAAGAAGAACAACACAATTGTCCGAAACCTTATCGGCAATCTTTCTCGCCGCCGCTTTTACGTTTTTCCCGTAGTTTTCCTCACATTCCGAAACGAAAGCTACCGGATCGCTTTTTATTCTCGCGTTTATCTCTCTCACATCAAGTGCCATCCTCACGCACCTCCTGTTCGTTGAAAAAATCAATTATTCTTTGCCTTGTTGCGGCAATCTTTTCGTCTGCATTATTGTATTCATATGGGTATTTGGGATTAAATATTCTCTCAACCCTTGCGTTTTCGCGGTCGATAAGCTTTGTCACTCCGCCTGCTCCCGCAGAAATAATTGTATGGAGCTCATCCATTATATAATTATTGTAATCACTCTCATATCCCGGCAAGGAATATCCGACGTTTTCGAGATTTCCGGACATATATTTCTGACGGTACAGATAATACGGATTGTACCCCGCCTCTCCCAGCGCCTGCATTGCATACTCCACCATCCGCGCAGTTTCGTCACCATCAGGCAACATATAGTTTTCACGATGCAGCTCCGAGCCTTTTTTTACGGCAAGCGTATGAACGGTTATGTTCTCCGGACGGAGACCAATAAGTGAGTCAACAGAAAGCTTAAAGCTGTCGAAGGTGTCGTTCGGAAGTCCTGCAATAAGGTCTGTGTTTATCGCAAGACCGCCCACGCGCCTGACATCCGAAATTGCCCGCACGACATCTGCGGCTGTATGCCGTCTGTCCATCTGCCTGAGAATATCGTCATTCATCGTCTGAGGATTCACACTTATTCGCGTTGCACCGGATGCCGCAATCGTCCGTATTTTTTCAATACTGAGCGTATCCGGCCGTCCGCCCTCTACGGTATATTCATCAATATTTCTTATATCAAAATTTTGGGATATACAATCAAGAACAAAAGAAAGCTCTTCATTTGAAAGCGCAGTCGGCGTTCCTCCGCCGATATATATTGAACGGAGCTTCAGTTCCGCTTCTCTGCAAGCCCCGGAAATCCCATCCAGTTCTTTTTTCAGCATTCCAAGATACGGCGACACAAGATGCTTTGCTTTTTCTATAGAGTGGCTTACAAAAGAGCAGTATCTGCACCGTGATGCGCAAAACGGTATTCCCGCATAGAGCGACATATCGCTCTTTCCTGTGTTTTCTGCCATTTTTTCTGCGCGCGCGGCACACTTTGCCGCAAGAAGCGCACGGTCACTTGATACAAAATAATCCTCCTGCATAAGACACGCCGTTTCCGGAACGGATTTTCCGAGATTTATATACTTTGCCGCAACCTTTGACGGGCGCACGCCCGTAAGCGCCCCCCACACAGGCGCTTTGGGAAGAAAAGCAAGGCTCGCCCTGTAAAACGAGGTCTTAATGGCGCGCTTCTTTATTCGCTTTATCTCTTCCGCATCCCGCTCTTCTCCGAGAGAAAACTCCGCTTTTCCTGCGCTCTCCTTTTCTCCGATGCGTATCTGTGTTTCAGAAAATGCCGTATTTTCAAGAATTGAGAGCGAGGATTTAATGAAATCACCGCAATCCGGGCATTCGCTCTCAAATTCCGCATGGGAGTTCGGGAACATACACATATATATCTGCTGCACGGCAAACTCAAAATCATGCCCGTCTAAATATACCTTCACCGTCTCATCGCCTCTGCCATATAGGGATTATACACACGCTCGTGTGAAAGAGTTGTTTCTCTTTCGTGTCCGGGAAGTACACGCATATCCCCCGGAAGCTCGTAAAGCAGCTTCAGGGAAGTGAGCATCTCTTCATAATCTCCTCCGGGAAGATCGCATCTTCCGCAGGTTCCGGCAAAGAGCGTGTCACCGGAGAACATAACATTATCACATATTATGCACATACTGCCTTCTGTGTGTCCCGGAGTTCTGATAAATTCAAAACGCATTTTTCCGACATCAAGTGCGCCGCGCTCATCTATTTCCACATCCGCATAAAGCGGGATAAACTTCTGCTCACCAAAAGCTCCGCCGCCGGAAAGGCGTGCGTCACACAATCTTTGCTTCTCTCCGGTATTTGCCACAAGCACAGCCCCGGTCTTCTTCTGTATATCCGAAACGGCAAGCACGTGGTCAAAATGCGCGTGGGTAAGAAAAATACATTTTATCTCAACTCCGGCTTCATCTGCCGCGGCAAGAATCTTTTCCGCATCCTCTCCCGGGTCAATAACCACCGCATCGTTCCCTTCGTGCACAAGATAGCAGTTTGTGCCAAGATATCCGACAGGGATTGTTTTTATGTTCATTTCTTCTCAACCTTTCCGAACACATCCTCTGTATCCATTACCACGGTAACCGGTCCGTCATTTACGGATTCAAGCTCCATATACGCACCGAACACACCTGTTTCCGTCTTATACCCCGCATCGCGAAGCAAGGCGACGAAATACTCATAAAGCGGGCGTGCAAGCTCCGGCCGCGCCGCATCGACAAAGCTCGGACGATTACCTTTCTGTGTATTTGCATACAGCGTGAAGTTTGACACAACCATCATTGAGCCGTGCACCTGCGAGCACGAGAGATTGAGCTTTTCCTCAGAATCCTCAAATATACGCATCTGCGATATTTTTTTTGCAAGATACTCTGCATCCGCCGTAGAATCGGAGGTTGATACACCGAGAAGAATAAGAAGTCCGTTTCCTATCTCCGAATGGGTTCTTCCGTCTATCTTGACCCTGGCGGATTTCACCCGCGTAATTACTGCTCTCACTGTCTTTTCCTCCTTAAAAGTTCGTTAACTGAGTGCACGCTTTACATCTATCACACCTGTTACGCTGTGAAGCTTGTTCATCACAAATTCAAGCTGTTCTTTGCCGTTGGTGTTCATTACTATATTGATCACTGCATATCCGTCACCGAGGCGGCGTGCATCAAGCTGATGCACGGGAATTTTTATGTTGTTCAAAACCGCCGCAATATCCATAACAAGACCGTTGCGGTCTTTTGCAGATATCTGCAGAGAGGTCTGGAACTTATCCTTGATATCATCTGCCCACGAAACCGCAATCCAGCGAGTTAAGTCATTTGCATCCTTCATTGCGTTGACAACGTTCTGACAGTCAGAACGGTGAACGGAAACACCGTATCCGCGCGTTATAAAGCCGATAATGCTGTCACCCGGAATAGGCGTACAACAGCGCGCAAACTTTACAAGGCAATTTTCAACTCCCGGAACAATAACGCCGGAATTTGAGGTTTTCGGCTTCGGAGATGCCGCAATCTTCTCTCTTACCGCTTCATCCGCATTCTCCGGTGGCGGCGCATTTCTCGCAAGCTCTGACTTAACACGGTTTACAACGCGGGAAATCTTCGTTCCGCCGTAACCGATGCTCGCAAAAAGCTCGTCAACCTTTGAAAACGACATTCTGCCCGAAACGGTCGCAATCGCAGCGACAACCTCTTCGTCTGCAAAATTGATTTCCTCACGGCGAAGCTCCCGCTCAAGCTCCGTGCGGCCGCGGAGAATGTTTTCTTCACGGCACTCTTTCTTGAACCACTGCTTTATTTTATTGCGAGCTTCACCTGTTTTTACAATTTTAATCCAGTCGCGGCTTGGTCCCTTGCCTGCATTCGATGTAAGAACCTCTACAATTTCACCGTTCTGGAGCTTATAATCAAGCTGAACCATACGGTTATTGACCTTTGCACCAACCATTCTGTTTCCGACAGCGGAATGGATGGAATACGCAAAATCTATCGGCGTTGAACCGGCCGGAAGGCTTATAACGTCACCGTTCGGCGTGAAAACATATACCTCATCACTGAACATATCGGTTTTGAGCGATGAGACAAAATCTTCATCCTCAACCTCTTGATTTTCAAGAAGCTGGCGCACCCACGCAAGCTTTTCCTCAAGATTCGTCTTGCTGACACCGGATTTGTATTTCCAGTGCGCGGCGATACCGTACTCCGCCGTCTGGTGCATATCGCGCGTGCGAATCTGCACCTCAAAAGGAATACCCTCGCGCCCGATAACCGTGGTATGGAGAGACTGATACATATTCGGCTTCGGCGTGCTTATATAATCCTTGAAGCGTCCCGGCACGGGGTGGTACATATCGTGAATGAATCCGAGCACGTTGTAACAGTCAGCAACAGTCTCTACGATTACGCGCATCGCATATAGATCGTAAACCTCATCAATCGTTTTGTGCTGGGTGTACATTTTTCTGTAAATGCTGTAAATATGCTTAACTCTGCTCTGCAGAGTCGCAGATATTCCTGCCTCATCAAGCCTTGATACAAGGCTTTCTTTTATATGGCTCAAAAATTCGTCGCGTTCCTCGCTTCTCTTTTCAAGCTCTTCCGTAATCTCGCTGTATCCCACAGGGTCAAGACAGCGCAGAGAGCGGTCTTCAAGCTCCCACTTCACCTTCTGCATACCGAGGCGATGAGCAAGAGGAGCATATACCTCCATCGTTTCCAATGCCTTTTCGCGCTGTTTATCCGGCTTATGAAACTCAATAGTTCTCATATTGTGAAGCCGGTCTGCAATTTTTATAAGGATAACGCGGATATCCTTTCCCATATAAAGAAACATCTTGCGAAGGTTCTCTATCTGGGCTTCCTCCTTACTGGTATATGGCATACGGGTAAGCTTTGAGACACCCTCCACGATATCCGCAACCTCTTTGCCGAATTTCGATTTGATTTTGTCATATCCGAAGTCTGTATCCTCAATGCAGTCATGGAGAAGCGCAGATACAACGGAATCGGTGTCAAGCTCCATATCCGCAACGATTTCCGCCACGGCAATCGGATGAGTCACATAATCACTGCCGTCGCGTCTTTTCTGCCCCTCGTGTGCCGCAGTGGCAAGGTCGTATGCATCGTGAATCCTCTGCTCATCCGCTTGGGGCATATATCCCTTTATTTTACTTATCAGTTCATGATATTTTCCTTCGGGCATCATAAGATATCATCTACTCCCACAACTTTTAAATAGTTTATAAGTCTTTGAATCATTAAGGTCTACTTTATTATTATGCTCCGCTATTTTTATACGTACCCTGTAATTGCTGATTTCATAGCTCATGAGGTCAACCTCTGAGAATATCTGCATGGCAATAAGCAGCTTCGGAAGCGTTATGGTCCGCGTTACGGCAAAAGCGTGACGCTTTATCGCAAGCAAAGGCGCATCGGTAACAAAGTCTGCGCGGGTTATCATTCTCCAGATTTTCCCGAGCTCCTCATAGCTTATCTCGCCCTCAGCTTTCCGCCTTCCTTCTTCTGCTTCTCTCAAGCAATCAAACGCAAGCTCAAACTCTGAAATATCCGCCTGGACAGGTCTTAAATCCTTTACGTGAAGCTGAACGCTTTCACCGAGAAAATTGTTTATCTCCGGCGTAAACACGATATCTGCCATATCGCCCTCAGAAACCGGAAGCTCCTCTGCACGACGTCCAAAAAACACGCACTGGAACTTTCCTGCACACTCAACCGTAAGCTTTGTGTGGCGGTTATTCCCTATCGGCACAATACGGGTTATTCTGCATTTATTCAAACGAAGCTTCGGCGCTTCATTATCTTTCCCGTACGGTTCCATAACCCGAAGCCCGTGAAGCTGGGAAAGAGTAAGCTCCTTAGCTTTTGCTTCAAAATCAATATTGAGCACCGGAACATACTCGCGCATTTCTTCATGCAGCTCTTCATTTAAAAGACGACGGAATTCTTCTATGTTCTCGCGCCTGACAACCACTCCGGCGGCAAGGTCATGCCCGCCAAACTTTTCAAGCAGATGCGAGCATCTTCCGAGAGCGGAATGAAGGCTTACTCCCTCTACACTGCGTCCCGAGCCGCGGCACTGCCCATCCTCTTCCGAAATAAGAATTGTCGGCTTACCGAACATATTGCAAATTCTTGATGCCACAATTCCGAGAACTCCGTGGTGCCAGTTCTCTCCTGAGAGAACAATGGCACTTCCGCTGTTATACTCCGGATTCTTTTCCATTACCGCAAGAGCTTCTTTTACGATATCGCTTTCACACTTCTGCCGCTCACGGTTCTTTTCTCCAAGCTGCGCGGCTAACGTCATTGCCTCTTCACCTTCGGCAAACAGCAGCTCCAACGCAAGCGTCGCACTTCCCATACGTCCGGCGGCATTCATTCTCGGTCCCACAAGAAAACCTATTGCGCCGGCTGTAAGCGGCTCATTTTTCTTCGTGCCCGCCTCCTCTAAAAGCGCAGAAATTCCTGCTTCGCGCCGCTCATCAATAAGCTTAAGCCCGGTTGAAACAATGATTCTGTTTTCATCTATAATCGGCATAACATCCGCAACCGTACCTATACATACATACGGAAGGTATTTTTCAGTGATTTCCCGTACCCCGCCGCTCATCGCCGAAATAAGCTTGAACGCAACGCCCACTCCGGCAAGGGTTTTGAACGGATATGTGCAGTCCTCACGGTTGGGGTTTACAATTGCGCACGCCTTCGGCAGTTCTTCCGCGCACTTGTGATGGTCCGTTATAACAAGGTCAAGACCAAGCTCTGCTGCATACGCAGACTCTTCAATCGCAGTTATCCCCGTGTCAACCGTTATAACGAGAGTGACTCCCTTCTCCGCAAGCATTTCAAGCGCGCCGCGCGATACGCCGTAGCCCTCCTCAAACCTGTCCGGAATGTGGTAGGTCACATCCGCACCGAGAGAGCGAAGAAAATGTACAAGTATGTATGTAGACGTAACGCCGTCCGCGTCATAATCACCGTAAACGGCGATTTTTTCATTGCCGGCAATCGCCGAGCCTATCCTGTCAACCGCCTTTTTCATATCGCACATAAGAAAGGGGTCGTATAATTCCTCAATATCCTTTTTGGTGAAAGCAACCGCCTCATCAGGTGTAGTTACTCCCCTCACGGAAAGAAGCTTTGCCGTAAGCGACGAAACGCCGAGACGTTCTTCGAGAAGAGCAACCGTAGCTTCGTCATATTTTCCCGTTATCCATTTGGTATTTTTCATATCACTTTTTCCTTTATTATTTATGTTATATATTATAACAAAATTAATCGGAAAATACAATATAAAGTATTTGCATACAAAAACATTTTACAATTAACACATATTATATACTTTTCAAACCGAAGCATATGGTGTATAATAAGAGCGAGGTGAAGCGTATATGCTAAGCAAACCGAAAAGATGTTTTTCACACTCCCGGAAAATCGTGCACGAGCTCTATTCGCGTTTTCGCAGACACAACATAAGCTATACCGCAGGTCAGATTGCATACTTTTTCATTCTGTCCGTATTCCCGTTTCTTATATTCGTAAATGCGCTTATCGCATCCTTTGATATCCCCGGAAACGCCGCAATTTCGTTTTTGGAGCCGCTTTTCCCGGAGCAGATTGTGTCGTTTATCGCTCAGTATCTGGAATATATCAATACGCAGAGCGGCGTAAGCCTTCTCTCATTCGGTATTCTTCTTGCACTTTTTTCTGCTTCAAAATCCGTAAGGTCACTCAACAGCGCCTTTAACCGCGCATACCATACAGAGCAGACGCGCGGCTTCTTCGCCCAGGTTCTTTTCTCAATGATTTTCATTCTTTTATTTGCGCTTATCTTCCTCGCCTGCGTTGTTCTCGTAGCCTTTGGAAACGACTTCGTTTCAAAGCTTATCGCAAGTCTTACACTTGCTTTTGCCTTTGTGGATTTGTTTTCTGTTTGGCGTTGGATAACAATGGCAGTCATTCTGTTTTTCACAATGTCTGTTATTTATAAAATAATTCCCTCAAAAAAGATTAAGTTTTCCGAAACAATCCCCGGAACGCTGTTTTCCATTGTCGGATTTCTTATTCTCACCGGAGGATTTTCGTTCTATGTAAACCACATTGTATCTTCTTCCCTCTTCTACGGCTCCGTCGGTGCCGTAATGCTTCTTATGCTCTGGATGTACTTTGCCGGAATGATTCTCCTCCTCGGTGCCGAGCTTAACAGCATAATGACAGAGAAGGACGAGTGATATAAAAATGTAAAACGCCCGTAAAAAGCCAAAGGCTTTTTACGGGCATGCTTATACTTTTCTTACAGCTTATATACCTTTTCGCCGGAAATGATGTTTCGTGTGTCGAAAACAATCTTATCCTTCAGGCGATCCGCGTTTTCTTTTATATGTGTATGCGATGTAAGCACAACAACGATATCAACCGATGATAAGAACTCATCAAAGTCAAATACCTGACCGTCACACAAACGGGTTTTAACAAACGGATCGTAAGCACAAATCTTTCCGCCGAGATGACGCTTCATGCTGTCAAGCATCTGCAGTGCCGGGCTCTCCCGCACATCATCAACGTCCTCCTTATAGGTAAGACCGTAAAGACCGACACGCGAAATATCGGTGATATTGTTTTCATCCATAATCTCACGGATGCGCTCAAGCACAAACTCAGGCATAGAATCGTTTATCTTACGAGCCGCAAGAATGATGTTTGCAAGACCGGGATAATCTCCGACAAGGAACCACGGGTCAACGGAAATACAGTGACCGCCGACACCGGGGCCGGGCTGGAGAATATTTACGCGCGGATGCTTGTTTGCGATGCGGATAATCTCATAAACATCCATACCGTCACTGCGGCAGATTTTTGCAAGCTCGTTTGCAAAAGCGATGTTGATATCACGGAAGGTATTTTCAACAACCTTTGACATCTCTGCCGTGCGGATATCGGTAACAACTATCTCACCCTTACAGAAAGAAGCATAAAGAGCCTTTATCTTCTCGCCGATTGCCTTATCATCCGCGCCGATTGTTCTTGAGTTATACTCAAGCTCGTACACCATATTGCCCGGAATAATACGCTCCGGCGCGTGAACAAGATTGATGTCACGCCCGATAACAAAGCCGTTCGCTTCGATAACCGGACGCACAAAGCGGTCAATTGTTCCCGGTGATACGGTTGACTCAACAACAACCGTTGCACCCTTCGGGCAAACCGCCATAACGCTCTCAACCGCGCTTATAACGTATTTCGGGTCAATTTTCTTGCTTGCCTTGTCATATGGAGTGGGCACCGAAACGATATAAACGTCCGTTGCGATATACTCAGTAGTGAACTTTATTCCGCAGGAAAGAGCGTTGGCAAACAGCTCGTCAAGCCCATCCTCTTCAAAGGTTGTTTTCCCTGCGTTAAGCGTTGCAACAAGCTCTGCGTTATAGTCTGTTCCCACAACCTCAACGCCGTGAGAGGCAAACATAAGCGCAGTCGGAAGTCCGATATACCCGAGACCTACAACATTTATTTTAGACATAAGAAGCTCTCCTAATCCTTATAAACTATCTGCTCGCGGTCAGGACCTACACCAACTATGGAAACCTTGCAGCCGCAAGCCTTCTCAACAGCGTCGATATATGTCTTCACACTTTCCGGGAAATCGTTGTAGTTTCTGATTCCGGAAAGATCTTCATCAAATCCGTCAAATTCTTCATAAACCGGCTTGCACTTTGCGAGATTATCAAGGTCTGCCGGGAAATCGTTTATAATCTTGCCGTCCATTTCATAAGCTGTGCAAAGCTTAATCTTCGGAAGCCCGCGAAGCGGATCGATTTTGTTGATTACGATAGATGTAAGACCGTTTACGCGGACTGCATAGCGCGCCATAACTGCGTCAAACCAGCCCGTTCTGCGTGCGCGTCCGGTTGTTACGCCAAACTCTGCACCCGCCTGACGGATGTATTCGCCGACCTCGTCATCAAGCTCTGTCGGGAACGGTCCCTGACCGACGCGTGTGGTGTAACCCTTGAAGATACCTACAACCTCGTCGATAAGAGTCGGTCCAATGCCTGCGCCTACGCAAACGCCGCCCGCAACCGGATGAGAGGATGTAACGTACGGATATGTTCCCATATCAATATCAAGAAGCGTACCCTGTGCGCCCTCGAAAAGAACCTTTTTCCCTGCCTTGATTGCATCAAAGACCATAACGCTTGTGTCACGCACCATCGGTGCGAGACGCTGGGCATATACCCAGTATTCCTCTGCGATTGCATCAAGGTCAAGAGCCTTGCCGCCATAGTAGCTTACAAACAGCTTATTTTTCATTTCGCCCACGCGCTTTACCGCTGCAAAGAACTTATCCTTTGAGATGAAGTCATGCATACGGATGCCGATGCGCTGAGCCTTGTCCATATAGCACGGGCCGATGCCCTTCTTGGTTGTTCCGATATTGCCTGCACCGCGGGCAGCCTCTTCAAGCCCGTCCTGCTCGATGTGCCACGGCATTATAACGTGCGTGCGCTCGTCGATAAAGAGGTTATCAAGCGGCGCGCCCTTTGAAGCGAGCTCGTCCATTTCAGCAAGAATAACCTTCGGATCAAGCACAACACCCGAACCGATAACATTCATTGTTCCCGAATAGAGAATGCCCGACGGGATGAGATGGAGCTTATACACGTTATCGCCGACGATAACCGTGTGACCTGCGTTATTACCGCCCTGAGAACGAACAACAAGGTCTGCCTCCGATGCGAAAATATCAATAAATTTACCCTTTCCCTCATCGCCCCACTGAGCACCGAGGATGACTTTTCCTGACATATAAAAGACCTCCTGATTAATTTCCACCCTATATTGTAGCATAAACACATCGCATTTGCAAGAAAAATCAAAAAGATTATTGAATGTACGTCAAAAAGATTATTGAAATGTAATGTTTGATTTATATCATCTACAAAACATAGCCATTATTCTGAAACAGACAGAGATGTCCCCTGCCGCAACAATGATAAATCACGGAAAGGAACATCTTCTTTCACTCAATTTCGTACAGATTATCTTTCCACATCTGCTTCGGTTACCGTACCGCCCTCAAAAGTATAACTTTTCACCTTCTGTCCAAGCAATCCGTTTGTCACAAGATGAAGCTCATTATAGCTATACATATACGCATTCTGGCTATCCTTTATCTTGACTGTTTCACCCTCAGTAAACTTCTGCTTCCCGTCTGCCGCAGTTTCTACATAGTAGGACATTATCTGCCGCGAGCCATTCTCTTTCCTTATTGCAACAACAAGCGTCGCATAGCTGTCATAGCAACCGGGTTCACTGTATATATCTATCTGTGCGCCTTCCTTTATTACGCCTTTGCGGTTTGCAACATCAGACGGAAGTGTAAACGATATTAAATAGTCCTCACTACCGTCCGCAGGCACGAAGAAATATTCCCATTTACCGGAGTTTTCCACGGCACCGAAAATTGCTTGACCAAGATCCCCGCCCAGACTCATATAATGGTAGAGTACATTGGATTTCGACTGCACCGACGTTGTCAGTGAAACGCAATCCACATCGTCAAAATATGCACTGCCGCCGGACATAAGCGTATCCGCGGTTTCATCCATAGACTTCACAACGCGCTCGCCCGCCTCGTATATCTCTTCCGCACCGTCAGCGTCATATACCGTGTAGTAATCGAATATTTCTTCCACTGCTGTGTTCGAATTCTCCGGAAAACCGGATGCTATACCAACACCGGCATTTGCATTTCCGCCTCGATTGAAGCACATCATCAGAAGCAAAATATATATCGGTACAGCGAAGGTGTAAAAACCTCCAAGCTTTCCGAAATTTCTCTTCATAAATCCACAATTCATCCTGCAATCTCCTTTAATCAAGTTTGTTCAGACATGTCTGCAGCGGATCTTCATCTACTTCGTAACCCCATGATTTTAGCAACGCTCTGCATTTTTCTGCCACCATATGTTTATCAGGGGGTACTACACCGCTCTTTTTCTCTTTGATATAAACGCCCAGATATGCCGACTCAACATCAAGTTGTGTATCCTGCATCCATCCGGAAACTTTTGCACGGCAATCAAGAATACATGTATCCAACTCGCGGAATTCATTTCCCGCCATATCAAGATAAGCACGCACATCATCCCACGAGCCTTCATAACCGCGATGTTTCCGGATTTTTCCCGGAGCTTCTCTGACCCAATTTTCCATCCAGTTTGGTATGCTATCCTTATCCGGAACCTTCTTGTCGATCCAGTCAGTAGCAGGAGAGACGAACTTTTTATCAATCCAATCAGTAGCAGGAGAAACAAACTGTTTTGCCTTATCAACAGCTCTGCCGATCTTTTCCGCCGCAGGAGCCACACAATTACTGAGTGTTTCTTTCACTCCGCTTATCATATCAAGGGCATCGCTTATCACTTGGACATCTGAAAGCTGCAAAAGTCCTTCCGACACCAGTGGTTCCATAAATTCCTTAGCCATTTTTACTGCATCGCTGACTTTCGTGTCTTTAGCAATCAGGGTATCACTTATATTTCGTATTCTCTCCAACGATTTGCTACGAAGCAAATTAATAACCTTATCTCTTACTTGTTTATCTGCATCGCCAATAGCGTCCTCAATCCGTTCAGCAATTCCCGTACTTTCTATGCCGATCTTCGCTATGCCGGCCATTCCTTCGTTGCCTGCCGCTGAAGCTATTTCCACGCTTTTTTCCATTGCTTTTAAAACTACATCAACAGTTACATATCCAAGCGGATTTACCACCAGACATCCCATTCTTATCAGCGATGACACCGCTTGTATTGCTTTTTCCCCGACAGAAATTCCAAAACGAAAATCATCCCATGCCTTTTTATACAAACTCTTGAAACTGGCATCCTCGCGACGGTATTTTTCAAGCAATAAGCGCGCATTTGCCGCGGCGCGTTCATCGTCCATAGTGGCAACGACCGGCTCTTCCTCATATTTCAGTGTCCCGTATTCATCCAACCACCAACAATCAACATTATCGCCAAGCAGTAAGCCGGAAAAGCGCACCATTGCTACAATCAGCAACCCCATATCTTTTCCTGTGTTTTTCCATTGGCTTCTATCATTGCGCGAAAAACGGAAATTTCCCGAAGAAAGAACGGTTCCTTCTGCCAGATTGCGTTTGAGAAGTGCAAAAACTGCTCCGAACTTTTGAAAATCGGTTTCAGTGATTTTATTCAAAGCCTCTTTTTGTTGACTATAATATTTCCAATCATCAAACTTAAGCTCCTTTTTTTCCTTTCCGGTGATATCCTTTACCAACTCTTCGGTGCTCTTTTCACCTTCAGGACCATTGCTCCATTCCTCATGCCGGCTGGTTGCCCTGCTTTCACGGACCACAAACGGTGCAATATTATCAATTAAATACTTATAGGCATCCGCTGTTTTACTGGCGTCTGGCCCGCTCTGATGAGTGAGAATGCTTCCACTTGGCACCGCATTCGAAATAGATTTGGTAAGGCTTTGCAACGCCCGAAAGCGGTCGTCCACCGTACCCTCACGAAGCTTCAGAATATCAGTTCTGAACTTCTCAATTTTAAACTCTATCCCCTGCCGCGGATCAGCATTTGAAGTCGGAGTCTGTCCGTTCGGATTTTGGTTTGAATCCGGCGCTGACGGTCGCTCACCTTGACCTCTGCGACGCGTTGCTCCGGGCAGCGCATCTCTTTGATAATTCGGTTGTGAATTGCCGCTGCCCAACTGAAACGGATTCTGCCCAGACTGCCCGGTTGAACCCATCTGAATATGATCCGGCAACCGACTGTATATCCCTTCAAACTCACCGAACTTGGCGTTAAATGCGCTACAGAAATCGTTGTGTGCATAAATTACTGCCCTTCCTATTGGCTCAAAAAGACAACTAAGAGTGTTCCTGTCATATCTTTTCAGATATCTTTCCAATGAGTCCACTGATTTCCGCATTGACTCCTGATATTTTTTGACCTTCTCCCTGATTTCGTCAAATATCACTTTATCCATCAGCGCCTCACCAGATGTTATCACAGGCAATGAAATAACAGTACTGCTATCCATTGGCTTAATGGCACCTCTAAACGCTTTATTGAAATTTGCTTCGAACTCACTACCACCCGAAAGACGTCCAAGTTCACGCGGAACAATATCGGATGCACAACTATTAAGCCCTTCTCTTGTCGTTTTTTCTAATTCTTTATAAATTTCTCCCGCGTTTTTGATAAACGTGGTCAGTGGTTCATAGTTTTTCTTCTCAGCCTCTTCCTTAAGTCCATCAAAAAAATCCTGTGTTATATTCTTCCGATCCTCAAAAAAATCATTAAACATTCTTCGAAAATCTTTTTGTTCTTTTTCCGTAAACCTGATCTCCATTTCAACACACTTCCTTTTCCGGAATCTTATCCCAGAATATTATCAAAGTCAATCGATGGGACAACGCATTCGTCGAGACGGAACAGATACTTTTTAAAAGAACGCACTGTATCGAGACTCTTAATTCTAAAGTCGATTACGATACTACCCCGCGTTTTGTTTGTATACTGTATGCCGAGCTTATCATATATTTTCTCGTTAGTACCGCTGGCAAACAAATAATCCGATGTACTCAGAAAATCATACATTGACTCCGGCTCACCAACAGAGAACATTGCAAAAAGCATATTGACCTGCATCCCGTTTTTCATTGCCAGTGTCAGTTTGCTTGGAATACTGTCCAGAGTCTCAATCCCACTGATCCAAACAACCATCGGCGCGAAATATTCATAGCGTTCAAGACCATAAAGCTTCTTATCCTGATAAATGCCTATTTTATCCTCTATCGCATTCATCATTTCAGGCGCTTCTTCACGCACGCGATTGCACGCATCCGAAATCTCATCATCGCGCACACCATCAAACATTTTTGATGCATATTCGCCCTGTTCAGAGAAGTTTTCTCCTTCCAGGCGCCCAAGTTCCTTAAAATAAAGTCGCAAAAATTCCGAGACGCTCTGTGCGGTAATCAGCGCACTTGCCACAGCGCTTCTCTCAAAATAAGCTCCGCAAACAAGTTGCATTGCATCAGGATCCTTATACATCAACACCTCTGACTTTGAATTATTTTCAAGGGTAGACAACAAATCATATTTTGCCGTAATCACCGGATTCAAGGCAAAAACCACATGCTGATATTTGTCATACGAACCATTTTCTTCATGTGGAGAAGATATAAAATTCTCCGCTAACAAGCGCTGCATATACGCAGCATCATCTATCTCGGGCGTTACCGTCAGTATATTCTTGTTTACACCGCGTTCGATAAAAAACGTTTCCAAATCGTGACGGCGCGTGCTGTACACAACAGCAGGTCCAAGCGTGCAGACATCAAGATATTGCCCACCGGAGTGATTTATAATCCTGCGACGCGTAGACCGTACCTGTTCAAGCACATCCAGCAATGAATCCATGCGCTCTATGTAGTCCTCCTGATACAGCTTGCCAAACGGTTTGAGTCCGAATTGTTCTGCCTTGCTGACTGTACGCGAAATATAATCATAAAAATATGGCTTTGCCCCTGTTCTTTCTTCTTTATCCTGAATAAACGGCACCTGGAAGAGAATGTTGTCTTCCTCCGCACCTGACTCCATATTCACGTACACCGTACCTATCTCAAGAGAAGAAGCTTTGGCGTTGCCGAGTATGGCTTGAGAGACTTCACTCTCGCAAGGCAGTGCAAAACGCAACTTGAAGTTTGCCAGATCACTGCCACTGAGCGCTCCGGACATTTCCTGACTTGCAAAAAGCAGATGAAAACCCGTAGCACGACCAAGCTTGGTTATGGCGGTGAGCATTTCCTGCAATATACTGCTTTCCTTGCTGGTAGCGGACAAATACATCTGCTGAAATTCGTCCACAATGAGCAGTACGCGAGGCAACATCACACCGAACTTTGTACGGAAATCTGCCAGTTTTTGCACGCCGAGACGGGCAAAAAGGTCCTGCCGTGCCTGCATGCAGGATACTAACCACGAAATCATGGAGATAACATATCGCAATTCGCTCGTAGCAGCGACAGCCTTGACATGCGGAGCATGTTCATCTGCAAGATAACGGCTGAGCTCAACTTTTTTAAAGTCTGCCAGATATAGATTGAGTTCCCACGGTGAGTATTCTGCCATCATGTTAAATATTAAGTTATTCAGAAACACAGATTTACCCGAGCCCGTACGTCCGACAACAACGCCATGAACAGCCTTATCCCCCATAGTAACCGCATCAGGAGCAGATGGATCACTGTTTCTGAACCCCGGTCTCAGGTTTATTCCATCCATAGTCGAATGGAACCAGCTTCCGTCCTCCGGAGGAGTAGACATATCCACCGCCGGAAATTCTTTTATCATCTCGCGAAACTTATCTATGCACAGCTGCTGACTGTTTGATATATCAAAAAACTCGTCCATAAAGCTCACCGGCTCCGGACAGAGCACAACTTGCTTGCCATGGCCGTACTCAACCGCCGGCTCGCTCAATTTAGCAGACGTCAGCACATTGAAAAAACGTTCGTGCTGCAGTTTTCTGCTTGCTTCTATCTGTTCCTTTGCTGCACTGGCAAAGTTTTTAAGCATCGGATTCATTCTTTGTCCCGTCCTTTTTTCACCCCAACATATCCGCCGATATGCCGGGACACTTTTACTTGTTAAAAAACTCTAATTTCAGCGCATACGGAAGCCGCTGCCAAAGTTGCGGAACAGTTCTTCCGCCTCGTTGCCTGCTCTTGACAAATCCTTAGCAGCCTCATCTATATTGCTTCTCACCTGACGCTCATCCTCAAGCATTCCTTCTGTGAGCTTTTTCGTACTTTCGCTGAAGGTCGCAAATCCGCCAATTACCGCTTCTACTGTTATACGCACAACGCTTTCTATGCAAAGAAATAACCGGTTGCTCTCACCTCGGTTTTGTATCTGCTTCAGGGCAGTGTTTTTTATCTCTTCCAATCGTAGCACTAATTTTCCGGCACTGTCGCCAAGCCTTGTGTAAGCTTCTTCATCCATTGCAGGATCTGCTGTAGAAATTGATATCGGATCATATTTTTTGTTAAGCAGCATTTCAAGAGAATTCTGAACATTTCTCTGCAGCTTTCTTGCCGTATTCTCCGCCTCTTCCCCGGCATGCATCGTCTTTGCGAAACCGAGAAGACATCCCATAGAATCCTGCCACTGATTGTAGCCTGTCATAACGATACGCGACACTTCGTCATTATAAAAAGTTATAATTTCATTTGTAGCCTTAAGAACACCCTCAAAACGAGTCTTAGCCGAGTTTTCCTGCAATTGATTTATGCATCGGTCAAGTGCAACGTTCATATCCTCAACGACCTTTTGATACAACTGCATTATTTTTGCCTGTTCTTCTTCTCTGAAACTAAATGTCTTTTTCATTATTATTCCTCCATTATCTATTGTGGGGCTTGAGCGTGCATGCCGTCAAGTCAACATCATATATCTGCTCAGAATCAATTATGCCAAACAAAGAGGTGTAGAAATCTGATGAATGCCTGAACTTATCCTCATTGTTTTCATACTCCTCCCAGCACCGACGCTCAATGAGGAATATTGGCAAAAATCCATAGTTGGGACCGCGCCTTACCAGACGCCACATTTCTTCGCTCATCACGCGCGAAGCTGCTCCTGAATCACTCGGCAGAACAAAGTATACCACGTTATTTGCCACCGGAACGCCGGAGTCATTCACACGCCGTTCGTTGAGTTCGTCAAGCGACCGTACTCCGTTCGTTACTATCATTTCAGCAAGCTCGTCAAGAGAATCAGTCAGCTTGCGTATCTGATTCGAAGTTTCGACAACCTCCACCAAGTTTTCATAATCCTTTGATTTGAAATTCTTGGCTCCTGTGATGGTATCTACAATTTTTTGCGGACATACAGTGAGCATGCTGTTGGTAGTAAAGAAGCTAAGCAGCATACGCTCAAGCAGCGGTGACAGCTGCGTGGTTGCATCAGTCTTACTTCCATCAAGCGTATACAGCAGTACGCTCGGTTTGCCATTGTGGACAAACTTGCTGAGTTTCGGTCCGCAAGGACCGTGATGTGCATCACTGCTCATCACAAACGTGCAGGGACTGAGCACACACTTAGTTTCCTCGTTGCTCATTTCCATACGCGATTCCACGCCGGAGATAAACGCACGCGCATCTTCCATTTCTTTATGGCGCAACGCCTCAACCTCTCCCAGCTGTCGCTGAACCTCACCAAGCTGATTGCGCAGCACATCACAGCGTTGCTGTGCCTTATCACGTCGGCACCGGCGTTCTTTGAGATATTTGTTACGGAGTTTTTCACGCTCTGTCGCCTCAAGCTCTGCATCTGAATCCACCTGGTGGCGAAGTTTATTAAGCGCACTTTCTCCCTCAAGCAGAATAGCAATTCCCCATGCCACTTGTATCTGGCGCTGCATATCCTTTTCATAAGCCTTAACTTTATCCGGCATATCCCAAAGTTCGGACTTCAATGCGGATGATGCACTGATATTATTTTTGAACTTCTGTTCGGCAGCATTGCGGCGTTCGATCGCGCGGAGACGTTTTTCCTCATACTCACGAACTATCATATTTTCATGGTCTGTACGATCTTTCGGAGCCTTATTCAGTGCACGTGACAGACGTACTCCCTGCGCATCTGCTTCAAGCTGCCCGAACAACATATCAATCTGACCTTGCTCATTCTTTATATCAGCATATTGCGCATCCAGTTTCTTAAGTTCAGCTCGAATTTCATTTTCTCGTTCCTTAAAGGCATTCAACTCCTGCGCAAGCTCTTTTTCAAGCTGCTCAGGTCCCATTTCCGGTATGTTCAAAACATCGCGTGTATATTCTTCCACCAACGTATCTCCGTTCAATGCGAAGTGATACAGCAACGCCCGATCTTTTCCTAACACCTCAAGAGGATCCCCATCCATTCTCACACCGAGATAGGAGCAGCACATACTCCACACAAGCGAGGCTCCCACAACAGTCAACAATACCGGAATCTTTCCTAATAACCACAACAACACAAGTACAACAGGAAGAATATAGGATATCCCCGAGAGTATGTATACTGTTTTGTGCGACGGTACGGAATTGTTATACCCAAACGGATAGAAGATATCCTTAATCCTGCTGAACACACCGGTTCTGCCATAGGTATGTCCATCAGACTCTACCGGTCCGGGTATGTCCATTTTTTTAATCTCGTCAAACTCCCACTTTGTGCTGTGTCCATACAGTATTTCTTTGAACCAACCTTCAATATCCGATTTTATATCGCGTTGCGGGAACATTTCCGACAGAGTACTTGCATCGTTCTCATACTGTTCCCTGTATTTGTGAAAAGACGCAACAAACTCCCTGTTTTCACGCAGAATTTCCGGATATCTTCTTTGTTCCGGCGTAAGCGCAGCTATGTAAGAATTGTTCTTCTTTTCCAACTTTTCCAATTCATTTTTATGTCCGGCTGAAGCATCACCAAACCTTTCAGCTATATCCGAGTCCACCATACTGTCAATAACCGCATCCGATTCATTGGCTATCTGCCTGTATTCTTTCTCAGCTTTCTTAAGTTCACCCTCAAGCCGCGATATTTCCCGGCGTATATCGGATATTTCTTCATCATTTTCAATTTTCCTACATATATCTATATATTTTTGATATTCTACTGCTGCAATTCCCATATCTTTTCTCCTGTCTTAACACTGTTTTTCGACAGCCTTCGCTATCTTCAAATACTATTTTAGTATACCATATTATTACGAATTTGTAAACGCCAAATAAAACAATATTCCAGATTTTATGCTATAACAAAAGGGACGCTGGAAAGTCCGTGACTTTCAGCATCCTTTCGTTATATTTCTTTGATTGCAAATGTATCCTTTATGCACTTTCGCGCATCAGCAAGAGAGAAGGACGGATTTTTTGCCATAATCTGCGAAAGGATGTTTCCTGCCGCAGTGCCTTCCGTCGGTCCCGCGCTTACTCTGCAGCCGGTGACCTCGTGCGTTAAGCGGTTTAAGTATTCATCACGGCTTCCGCCGCCAACAATGCATATACGGCTTACCTTTTTTCCTGTAACCGAGCTTATCTCGTCAACCGTTTTTTTATACGACCGAGCAAGCCCGAGATAAACCGAGCGCAGAACATCTGCTATCGGAAGCTCAGGCTCCCCGAGATATGTGCGGATTGCCTCGACCATGCTCTTCGGCGCAAGGAACGCGTTGTCCGTCGGGTCAATTGCGCTGTCATATGTGCTTTCCATTGCCATATGCATCATATCGTCATAGCTGTATTTGTCTTTGCCGATTTCCTTCCTGATGCTCTGGAAAAGCCACATACCCATTATATTTTTGAGGAAGCAGTATCTTCCCTCTGCTCCGCCTTCGTTTGCAAAATTTGCTGTTTTCGCGGCATCCGTCGAAACCGGGCTCTCAAGCTCTGTACCGACAAGACTCCACGTACCGGATGAGATGTATACGCTTTCATCGTCTATCGGGCACGCAAGAACGGCTGACTGAGTATCGTGCGCCGGTGCAAAGATTACCTCTGCCGAAAAACCGACGCGCGCCTCAATCTCCGGTGAGAAGCGACCGACAGCTGTTCCCGGCTCGCAAAGAGGGTGGAACAGCTTTTTCGGATATCCCAGCTTTTCAATAAGCTCCATATCCCACTGTCGTGTCTTCGCATTTACGAGCGAGGATGTACTTGCCATAGTATATTCATTCTTCATCACGCCCGTAAGGACGTATGAAAAATAATCCGGCATAAGGAGAATATACGCTGCCTTTGCAAGCTTTCCGCTTATTTTATCACACATCAGCTGATAAACAGTGTTATAGCTTGCTTTCTGGATGCCGGTCCTTGCATAAAGCTCGTCAAATGAGATTATCTTTTCAACCTCGGGAATCGCCGCTTCATTCCTGCCGTCACGGTATGCAACGCACGGATAAATCGGCTTGCCGCTCTCATCAAGGAGAACATAGTCAACACCCCACGTGTCAATCGCCACAGTATCGGGGATTTCTCCCGCATCGCGGCAGGCTTCAAGCCCGCGGATAATATTCTCGGAAAGCGAATCTATATTCCAGGTAAGAGCTCCATCCTTTTCCTCGATGCCGTTTTCAAAGCGGTACACCTCACGCATTACAAGCCGTCCGTCCACTAATTTGCCGAGAATGTGGCGTCCACCGGAGGCACCTATATCAATTGCAAGACAAGTCTGCATAGTCTTTCACCTACTTCTTAAACTGCGGTCCGAATGCTGCGCAAGCGCGGTAATCCTGTCCCTCTTTATCCATACCGAAAGCATTCCACGCGCTCGGGCGGAAAATCTTCTCTTCCGGAACATTGTGCATACATACCGGAATGCGGAGCATTGAGCAGAGCGTGATAAGGTCAGCGCCGATGTGACCGTAAGAAATTGCACCGTGGTTTGCGCCCCAGTTGTTCATAACGTCATAAGCGCTCTTAAACGCCCCCTTGCCGGTGCAGCGCGGAGCAAACCACGTGCACGGCCACGTGTAGTCAGTACGCTTCCAGAGAGTATCGGTAACGTCATCGGGAAGCTCAACCGTCCAGCCTTCGGCAATCTGAAGAACAGGTCCGAGTCCCTTTACGAGATTAAGCCTTATCATTGTAGCCGGCATTTCAGCTTTTGTTATAAAGCGTGAGGAATATCCGCCGCCACGGAAATATCCGAGGTCTGCGTAATTCCAAGTCGTGTTTTCCATAATAGCCTTTTGGTCAGCCTCGTTAACTTCATACCACGGCTTCATAACGGGGTTTCCGCTTTCGTCACGAGCCTGCCCGTTTGCGTCAAGGCAGCACGCGCCGGAATTGATAAGATGGATAAATCCGTCGCTGTCCTTTGCGTGTCCTTCTATATCATAGCCCGTACAGCGCTTCACGGCATCTCCGCTCCAGTATGTACGCACATCGGCAAACATCTGTGCGCGGTTGGTCAGAAGCTTCATGAAGAGCATACCAAGACCGTTGAGAACATCATTTTCAGTTGCGAGTATATACGGCTCTCGCGCGCCGTTCCAGTCAAACGACGTGTTGAGAAGAGCTTCGGGAAAATCGCAGTTGGGATAAAAATCCGTCCACTGGCGCTGTCCCTGGAATCCTGCAGCAATGGCGTTGTGACCGACAGACTCTTCCTCACAGCCCTCGGGAAGGTTCTTATTCCCGTTCATAAGGTCTTTGATGATTAGCATCATCTTGACAACGAATTCCCAGTCAGCATCCTTTCTCGCGCGATCCTTTTGCATATTCTCAGGGTTCTTATCAAAGCCCTCAATGCAGTTTTCACGAGTCCACGCAAGCGCCTTTTCAAATTCTTCCTTGTCATATATTTCTTCTGTCATACGGCGGATAATTTCGACCTCATCAACAGACTCAACGCGCATTCCGAGATAATCCTCGATGAAATCCGTATCAATAATCGAGCCGCCGATTCCCATACAGATAGAGCCTATCTGGAGGTATGACTTTCCGCGCATTGTCGCCGCCGCAACAGCCGCACGGCCAAACCGCAAAAGCTTCTCCGTGACGTCCGCCGGGATGCTTGTATCATCAGCATCCTGAACCTCGCTTCCGTAGATGCCGAAAGCAGGAAGCCCTTTTTGCGAGTGGGTTGCAAGCACTGATGCAAGGTATACCGCACCCGGGCGCTCTGTTCCGTTAAATCCCCACACCGCCTTTATCGTGTTGGGATCCATATCCATTGTTTCTGCTCCGTAGCACCAGCACGGAGTGACGGTAAGAGTGATATCAACACCCTCTCGGCGGAATTTGTCTGCACACGCAGCAGCCTCCGCTACACGCCCGATCGTTGTGTCGGCAATAACAACCTTCACAGACTCACCGTTTGAATACTTTAAGTTTTCCTCAAAAAGACGGGCGGCGCTCTTTGCCATATTCATCGTCTGAACCTCAAGCGACTCGCGCACCTTAAGCGGCCCGCGGCGTCCGTCAATCGTCGGACGGATACCTATTACGGGATATTCCCCTATCAATCTGTTCTCTGCCATAAAAAATTACCTCCAAAAATATATTTAAGGTTGAAATTTCACATATTATATGCTATATTTGAATTATAGTATCTTTTACTGCAAAATACTTGTCATATCCTTTTCCAAACTTGATGTATTTTCACTTTTTGAGGTTTTGTATGAATATTATTGACTATGAAGAAACAAAACAGCAAGGCTCACCGGATTTTCCGATAGAGTATTATTTTCTCGACCATCGCCACATCCGCTATGTGATGCAGCTTCACTGGCACAGGGAATTTGAGCTCATCCGCGTTCTTGCCGGAAAACTGCGCGTTTTTCTGAACAACAAAGAATATCTCGCCCAAACCGGAGACATCATCTTCGTAAGCGGTCACACTCTCACCCGCGCTGAACCGGAGGACTGCGTTTACGAGTGCATTGTCTTTGACCTGAATATGATTCGCGGCTTTCATCAGGGCAAAGCGGCGGGGTATCTTGTTCCTCTTCTCGCCGGAGATTCCGAGCTTGTTCCCGAGCTTCATCCCGAAAACACGCCGCTGTACAAAACCACAGTCGAGCTTTTTGAAACCATGTGTGCGGCGGATAAATATTACGAGCTTGCTGTGTGCGGGATACTGAACAAGCTGTTTTTCCACCTTCTCTCGGACGGGCGAATACGCAAATCGGAAAAGAATCTGCGCGGACACAAGAAGAAGATTGTTGCATCACTGATAAGCTGGATTGAGAAAAACTACACCGAAAAAATCACACTTGCCGACCTCGCCGCACAATCAGGATTTAACGAAAAATACTTATGTCGCGTGTTCCGCGAGTTTACCGGTCAGCCACCGACTGAATACATAAACCGTTTGCGGGTTGAGCGCGCCGCATTTGAGATGTCAACCAACCGCAGAAGCGTCACGGATGCGGCATATGAAAGCGGATTTAACGAGCTTTCGCATTTTTCGCGTACATTTAAAAAATACAAAGGCATTTCCCCTCGCAAATTTAAAGCCCAAATTAACGAAGAATAGTTTTCATAAGGAGACGATACATATGTTAAAAAACATCCCGCCAATTCTTTCCCCCGAGCTTTTAAAGGTTCTCTGTGAAATGGGACACAGCGACCGCATCGTAATTGCCGACGGTAATTTCCCAGCCGAAGCACTCGGAAAAGATGCAATTGTAATCCGAGCCGACGGTCACGGTGCGTGCGAGCTGCTTGATGCCATTCTCACGCTCTTCCCGCTCGACACCTATGTTGACAAGCCGGTAAATCTTATGCAGGTTATGCCGGGTGATGACGTTGAGACACCCATCTGGGATGAGTACTGCGAGATTGTGAAGCGCCACGACTCTCGTGGTGCCGATGCCATCGGCGAGATTGAGCGCTTTGAGTTTTACCGCGAAGCTGAAGAAGCATACGCAATAGTCGCAACCGGCGAAACCGCGCTTTACGCAAACATTCTGCTTCAAAAAGGCGTTGTCACACCGTAAAAAACTTACACACAACCACAAAACCGCCGCGGGGAAATCCCGCGGCGGTTGTGGTTTATTCAGTGTACTGATTTTTCATAACGCAAATCTTTTTATTTCTTATTTCAAAAGCCAGTCCAGAACATTAATTTGCTTTATTCCGTTGTGCGAGGTCATCGGCTCTTCATCCATTGTGAGCAAGAATTTAGGGTTGTGATCCGGTATACTGTCAAGCGGCTTAAGCTCTCGTTCCAAAACTTCTTCGTCATCAACACGATATGCTACTTGATAATACTCACATCCTTCATCATTGATTGCGATAAAATCCACTTCAACATTGCCTATTTTCCCAACATAAACCTCATATCCCCGTCTTAAAAGTTCAAGGTAAACGATATTTTCTAAAATATGTCCGCGGTCTGCTCTTTTCGTCCCGAGAAGGAAATATCTCAATCCAATGTCGGCAACATAATACTTTCCGCCTGTTTCAAGAAGCTGTTTACCTTTTATATCATATCTTTCAGCTTTATATATTATAAAGCTTTCCTGCAAAGCTTTCAGATAGTTCTCGACGGTGTTCACAGACACCTTGCCTCTTGACGATGCAAGTGCATTTGATATTTTCGTAGCCGAGGTTGGATTTCCGATATTGTCAAATATGAATCGTATCACATTTTCAAGCATAGGGACATCCATTATCTTCTTTCTTGCAACAATATCTTTCAGAACAACAGAGTTGTATATCCCCTCAAGATATATGTTTTTTGCTTTTTTCCCCGATAACTCAAGTATATACGGGAAAGAGCCGTTTTCTATATACTCTCTGTATTTTCGCACAAGGTCTGTTTTATCTCCCAACGCAGTTATATATTCTTTAAACGAAAGCGGTTGCATTTTTATTTCGACATATCTTCCGGAAAGAAGAGTCGCAAGCTCACCGGAAAGGATGTTCGCATTTGAGCCTGTTATATATAAATCCACATTTTTCTTTATATACAATCCGTCGCATGCCTCCTGAAACTCCGTTACCTTCTGGACCTCATCCAAAAAGACATAGTTCATTTTATCCGGCAACAGTTTTTCATTAACATATTCATATAAACAGTTGCTTTCACGAATATCTGCATACTCGGGATCCTCAAAGTTTATCGCAATAATCTGTTTCTCCGAAATTCCGCAGTCAAGAAGATAGTTGCGATAAAGCTCATACAGAGTAGATTTACCCGAGCGTCTGATTCCCGTCACAACCTTAATCAAATCTTTATCCTTGAAATCTATAAGCAACTGCATATATTCTTCTCTTGCTATCACGAAAAACACCACCTTTAAGTTTATGCATTCATTTTATCAAACATCCCAGTTTTTGTCAAGTTTATTCAGTGCATTTAACAAACTTCGCGAATAAATATTTTTTATTCAGTGCATATTATATTCCAACTCTATGATTTTATTCCAAATACGTTGCGCCATTCCTGAATTTATATCTGCTACATTTTCACAAAACCGCCGCGGGGATTTTCCCGCGGCGGCAGTGATTTATTCGTATCTTTACGGGCGCTGACCGAGACCGCCCTCAAGTGTGAGGGTTTCGCCCGTCATATACTTGAAGTCCGGATGTGCAAGCTGTACGCATACGCGTCCGATTTCAAGCTCTGCATCGCCGAAGTGTCCCATCGGCGGCATATGAACGTTTTTGTCAAACGCATCGGGATATGCATTCTTAAACTGCTCAAGCTGAGCCGTCCATGCAAGCGGGCAAACGATATTTACGTTTATTCCGTCCTTGCCCCACTCCGTTGCGGCAACGCGGGTAAGACCGCGGATGCCTTCCTTTGCAGCGGCGTATGCACACTGACCGAAGTTTCCGAAAAGACCTGCGCCGGAGGCAAAGTTAATTACCGAGCCCTTTGTCTCTTTAAGGTGCGGATAGCACGCCTTCATATAATAGAAGGTTGCATAAAGACCGGAGTACATTGCGAGGTCAAACTGCTCTGTCGTATGCTCTGCAAGCGGAACACCGGAAGCAGATGCCTGAGCGTTGTTGATAAGCACGTCAATGCGCCCGAACTCCTTCATTGTTTCGTCAACAACCTTCTTTACGGTGGCTTCGTTGTCCGTACCGGATGCGATATCCGCCTGAAGAATAAGCACCTTGATGCCGTAAAGCTTTTCAAGCTCTGCCTTTGCATCCTCAAGCTTCTTTACGTTCCTTCCCGTTATAACGATGTTTGCGCCCTCTTTTGCATATGCGGTTGCAATACCGTAGCCGATAGAGCCGCATCTTCCGTCAGAGAGCACTGCGCGTCCTGCGCCTGTGATGATTACTGTTTTACCTGTTAAAAATCCCATTTGTTTCTACCTTCCTTTTTGTTATTTATAGTATTTCTTTTACTATCAAATTAAGCTCGTCATATCTTGCGATGATATCCCGTGCAAGAGTTACCTGCGCACGGGTACGGACGAGATTGTGTCCCGGATAATCCGTCTTGAAATATTTATCTCCCGTGAGATAATCGTCAAGGAATCTTCCCGCAAGCTCCATCGTTATCACAATTACGCTGTCTACAAGATTCTCCTTCTCCCGCTCGGTCAAAACATTGCCGCAGGCCGAGAGAAAGCCTTCCGTGAATGCGCGGAACTTCCCGTTGTCAAGCGCGATTTTGGATGTGTCCGGCTCGTCCTCCTCTGCGGTGTTTGCCGAGAAACGGACTGCATCGCCGTAGTCGTGGAGAGCAAGCCCCGGCATAACCGTATCAAGATCTATTACCGCAAGGGCTGCTTTCGTTTCCGTATCAAACAAAACATTGTTACACTTTGTATCGTTGTGCGTAACACGAAGCGGCAAAAGTCCCTGCTTCTGCATTCTCGTAAGCTTTACCGCCCTGTCAAGATTCTCGCGGAAGAACGAAATCTCATCCCCGGCATCACGCGCTCTGTCAAGCGGGTCTTCATCAACGTGTGAAAGGAGAGTGTTCATACGCTTCTCGGTATCGTGAAAATCCGGAATGGTCTCATAAAGCCCCGACGCATCAAAATCGCGGAGCTCCATCTGAAAGCGTCCGAATGCCAAGCCCGCCTGATAAAGAATCTCGAGATCCTCGCACGAGTTAAAGGTTACGGAATTATCGATAAACCGATACGCCCGCCAGCACTTTCCTTCATCATCAAAGAAACAGCTATCTCCTTTTTCCGTCTTTAAAAACTTAAGCACCATACGCTCGCACCCGTTGCCGAGCTTTAACGCAATATGATCAGTAACCCGCGAGATGTTTTCCATCATTTTCTGCGGTTCACGGAAAACATATGTGTTAATCTGCTGGACTATATAGCAGTTTTTTTCCTCACCGTCGCGAAAGGTTACCTTGAACGTATCATTTATGTTTCCGCTTTTTATAACGTCACACGCAACAATCTCACCGCGTATGCAAAATGTTCTGCAAATGCCTTCAATATTCATCAGAATGCACCCTTTTTTATGAATATATTTTATTCTACCATATTCTTGTGCCTTATTCAACCTATTTTACTTATTTCCGACACTATTGCACGCACAAGCGCCTTAAAATCGCGGCTTACGCGGTCTGCAGTTTCCTTGACCTCCTCGTGAGTGAGCGGACGCGGACTGAGCCCCGCCGCCATATTCGTTATGCAGCTTATGCCGCAAAGCTCCATCCCCATATGCCGCGCCGCCATTGCCTCAACCGCAGTGCTCATTCCGACGGCATCTGCACCCATCCGTTCATACGCGCGGATTTCTGCAGGCGTTTCATAATTAGGTCCGGAGGTCTGGATATACACTCCCTCTTTTATATCTATAGAAAGCTTCTCTGCACAAGCCCTTACGGCATCGCGGAACCGCTTTGAATACACCTCGCTCATATCCGGAAAACGGACACCGAGCTCATCAATATTTCTGCCGGTAAGCGGTGACAGAACAAGGCTTGATATGTGATCCGTTATCATCATAAGCGCACCTTGCGCAAACCCTTGGTTTATACCCCCCGCCGCGTTTGTGAGAATAAGCTTCTTCGCACCTAAAAGTCCCATAATACGAACAGGCGCTACGACATCGTGTATGTCATATCCCTCATAGAAATGAACTCTTCCCTGCATTGCAACAACCGGAACACCCTCAAGATGCCCGAACACAAATCTCCCCTTATGTCCCGCAACGGTGGATACAGGAAAAGCCGGAATGTCGCTGTATTGCACACTTCCGACACATTCTATCTCATCGGCAAGCCCGCCGAGCCCGGAACCGAGAACTATCGCAATTTCCGGAATAAAATTCACTTTGCCGCGAACATAATCCCTTGCCGAAATAAGCTTTTTATATATATCGCACATCACTATAGCCCTTTCTTTATATTATAAGTATATCTTATCCCAAACCTCACAAAATGTCAACGAAAAAAGAGATTTTCTCCCGTTTCTCACTTTCCGCTTGACAAAACGGCTTTACCGGGATTATACTAAAGGTGGGAAAATACGGCAGATTCGCCGTTTCGGAAGGGATTTTATTATGATACTTGCAATAGATATAGGCAACACAAACATCGTCATCGGCGGGTTTGAAAACGATACCTTATGCTTTGTTGCGCGCATTGCTACAAACGCAAAGAAGACCGAGGATGAATATGCAACGAAAATCCACAGCATATTAAAGCTTCACTGCGTTGACAAAGAGGCTGTAAACGGTGCGATAATTTCCTCTGTTGTCCCACCGCTCAATTCAGTTATGAAGCGCGCAATTGAGATTGCTTACTGCACAACACCGCTAATGGTCGGTCCCGGTATAAAAACCGGCATCAACATTCACTGTGACAATCCCGCATCCGTGGGTGCCGACCTCATCTGCGCGTGCGTTGCGACGCATCATATATACGGCAGTCCGTCGCTTATCGTTGATATGGGCACTGCAACTAAGATTATGATTATGGAGGATTCCGGAACCTTCTCCGGACTTTCCATCATTCCGGGTGTACACATTGCGCTTTCCGCTCTTGCAAGCGGCACAGCCCAGCTTCCGCAGATAAGCCTTGAGGCACCGAAGTCCGTAATCGGTAAAAACACGGTGGACTGTATGCGCTCCGGTGTTGTTTTCGGAAATGCCGCTATGATTGACGGAATGATTGACCGCTTCTGCGATGAAATTGGCAAGGAGCTTCCCGTGTATGCAACGGGCGGGCTTTCCCATACGATTGTTCCCCATTGCAAGCATGATATCACACTTGACCGCGACCTTATCCTGAAAGGTCTTAATATCCTTTACAAGAAAAATAAATAAACTGCTTTTGTATATTGCTCCGCAAGGAGATAATATAAATAAATTTCAATGCGTTGTATCACTTTTGTGAACGACAGCAAGGAGGAATTATTATGCAAAAGACTAAAAAAGGAATGTCAACCGAGACTATGGTACTCGGCGCAATTCTGACGGCACTTGTCATCATCCTGCAGATGATGGGCGCGTTCATCAAATTGGGCCCGTTTTCCATCTCGCTCGTGCTCATACCGATTGTCATCGGTGCGGCAACGTGCGGCGTCGGCATTGCTGCCTGGCTTGGATTGGTGTTCGGCGTGACGGTTCTGATAAGCGGAGACGCGGCGGCTTTTCTCGTCGTCAACGTTGCCGGAACAATCATCACCGTTCTCGCAAAAGGCACAGCCTGCGGACTTTTTGCAGGTCTTGCCTACAAGGGCGTTCTCGCGCTTCTTGACAAACGTTCCGAAAAGCTTATCGGGCGTATCAAAAAAGAGTATGGACTTTGCGACGCTTGCACGCCGGGAGTACTTAAGTTTATTTCAAGAAACAACAGGTACATAGCCGTGCTTGTTGCGGCAATTGTCTGCCCGCTTGTAAACACCGGTATCTTTCTCATCGGCTGTCTGCTGTTCTTTATGGACACGGTTGCCGGCTGGGCAGCTGCAGCAGGTCTCGGCGGAGGAGTTGCCTACTATATGATCTTTGTACTTGTCGGTGCTAACTTCCTTTTCGAGCTTGGAAGCAATATCATTCTCAGTCCGGTGGTTGTAAGACTGTTAAATCTCAGAAGAAAATAATCGAATCATATAAAAGGGGCTGTAGCAAAACAGCCCAGACCGCATAAAGTGTAAAAGTGATATTTTTTTGCAGATAACATCGAAAAAGTATATGGTATGAAGTTTGAATGTAAATTGAAAATTCGGCAGAAGCCGAATTTGAGGATTTAGTTGCACTTTATGCTATGAACAAATCGGACCTCTCGACGTACTTATGTACTACTTCGGGTCCGATTTGCTCATTCTGCACTATTTTTCTAAAGCCCCAAAGGGATTGTAGCAAAATGCATTTCGCTACAATCCCTTTTCGTTTATCTTTCTTTTTAAAGCTTGATGGGTTAGACTTTCCTCGGCTTAACCTGTCCGGACGGCGCCCCGCACACCGGGCAGCAGAATCCCTCCTCTTCCGGGTTAAACGGCGTTATAAAACCGCAAATCGGACACGCCCCCGCAGGCTTTTCGTTCTTTTCCGGTGTGTTCCTGATTTCTTCACTCATTGCTTCTCACCTCGAGTTTTTGTAAGTCGTCTAAATAATCCTTTAACATCATCTTATACTCTTTATATAAATTTGTCAAGTCGGAAGCAAAAAGTTTTAGGGAAATAAGGTTCAGATGGCTCTTTCGTCTGCTTCTTTTGCCTTTTTTATATCCACACCGTTTTGATTATCAAGAACGAACTGAACGAAATTCATCGCTCCGTATATAAGTGCATCTTCATCAACCTGAAAATCGACCTGATGGGCTACCTGAGTTATTCCCTTTTCTTCGTTTCTTATTCCGAGACGGAAGAATACACTGGGAACTATATCGGTAAACCTTGAAAAGTCTTCAGAGCCCATACCATACTCTACCTTGACAACATTCTCTTTGCCGACAACCTTTTCCATACTTTTCATCATAATCTCCGAAAGGTATGGATTGTTGTAAACACAGGTTGACTTAAGCGGTGCGTGAACCTTGATTTCTACTCCGTACATATCGGATAAGCTCTTTGCCAGTGCCTGCATTCTGTCGTGGATGAATCCGCTTAACGGCACATTGAAAGTGCGGATTGTTCCCTGCATAAGGGCATAATCTGGAAGAATATTCTGAGCAGTGCCGGAATGAAGCTTTGTCACACGGCAAACAACTCTTTCCTTTGGATCAACCTCGTTTGCGAAAATTGACTGAAGTCCTTCATACATCTTCACCGCTATTGCCAAAGCATCAATGCCTTTGTGATATGCCGTTGCGTGAACGCTTTTGCCGCCTATCTCAATCTTAAAATGGCGGCTTGAGGCGCTTGAAAAGCCAGGGCATACTCCGAGCTTTCCGCCATCCAGAGAAGTACCCACGTGAAGCCCTGTCATAATGTCGATATCTTCCATAACGCCGTTTTCAATCATCATAATTGCGCCGCTTGTAACGCCCTCCTCACTGGGCTGGAAAACAAGCTTTACACGGCAGGAAAGCGTGTTTTCAATTTCCTTAAGTGCCTTTGCCGTGCCCAAAAGAATTGCGGTATGAGCATCGTGACCGCAGGCATGCATCATTCCGTCGTGACGCGAACGGTATTCACAGTCATTTGCCTCGGTCATTCTCAGGGCATCCATATCCGCACGGATACCGATGGTAAAATCGGTTTTATCCGGATTTATGTATCCTACAACACTGCCTTTTCCGTACTTTTCGGTATATGGAATCCCCATACTCTCAAGCTCACGCTTAACCAAGGCAACTGTTTTCGGCAAATCGTAGTCAACCTCGGGATACATATGTATCTCACGTCTTAATCTAATTATATAATCCTTATCTATACTTATCATCTCAAACAACTCCTGTAATTATATCGATATAGTATATTCAACTATGTTTTTTATTGTATCACATCATAATTCAATATACAATTGACTTTACTGCGATTTTTATATATAATACTGCTATGAGGTGGATTTTATGTATGAAAATTTCAACAAGACAAGCTACGAAAGCGAGCTCGGATATATTGTAAATCACACCACGGGATTTTCAGCAGAAGCCTCAACGCTTTCTTATATGCATCAAACCTCGCAATGTATGCTCTACTATTTTATCAGTGGAAGCGGAAATATTAAAATTGAAGGAAAACAGTATAACTTCAATGACGGTGATATTATTATACTTAATCCTTCCGAAATGTTCTGTTGCAGTGTAGATGCAAACAAATATCACGAAAGAATAGTTCTTCATTTTTCTGACAGACTGTTAAAAAATTTCCCCAAAGACTGCAGTTCACTTTACAGTCCTTTTATAAATCGCGAAAAAGGCGTATCAAACCATATTTCTTCTGCAAGCGTAAAAAAATATTCTTTGGATGCGGTGTTGAAAAGTCTTCTCGCAACCATTCAAAGCGCCGGTTCCGTAAAAGATATTCTTGCACTCTGCAAAATAACTGAGGCGCTTTCTGTCATCTGCGAAATATCGAAAAATCAGGACTTTAAAAACTTTGTTTCTTCAACAGAAAACCATTTTATAAATGAAATTCTTAAGTTTCTTGATGTTCATTTCAAAGAAGAAATAAGCATGGACAGCATCGCCAAGGAATTCAATATAGACAAGTCATATCTGTCACATCTATTCAAGGAGTATGTCGGCACATCTCTGTGGAATTATGTTATATTCCACCGCATTTCCTACTTTAATGAAATTGTCAGTAACGGAGCAAATACAGGAACTGCATGTCAGATGGCAGGTTTCAACAATTATTCAAACTTTTTCCGTCTGTATAAAAAGCATATGGGTATCACCCCTATGGAATTTAAAAAACGAAATACAAAGGGTCCAACCTACATTTAAGGAGAATATGAAATGACAAAAATACTTTTCGTCTGCCACGGAAATATCTGCCGCAGTCCGATGGCGGAGTTTATTATGAAAAAGCTTGTTGCTGACCGCAGCGAGCAATTTCATATTGAATCGCGCGCAACAAGCACAGAGGAGCTTGGCAACCCGGTTTATCCCCCCGCTCGCCGCAAGCTTTCCGAGCACGGTATATCCTGCAACGGCAAATACGCTCAGCGAATAACCCGCAAGGATTACGAAAGCTTTGACTACGTTATATGCATGGACGGGCGAAACCTGCACAACATCTCATATGTAATAGGCGAGGATGATGAGGGGAAGCTTTCACGCCTTATGGACTATACCGATACGCCGGGAGATGTTGCCGACCCGTGGTATACAGACGACTTTGAAACCACCTACCGCGATATCCTGCGCGGATGCGAAGGACTTTTGAAAAAGCTTACAAAATTATAACTCTACGTGCAAAGACTTGCGCATCTTGGATCTGTTATGTCTCCAAGATGCGCAAGTTCCTTATTTGTTTATTTTTTGTGTGGCGGGAGTTTAATTCCGCCACACATAGTAATCTGCAATTATTTTATATAGTCAAGTACCCGTTTCAGCAGAATTGCAACCTCTGCGCGTGTGGTGTAATCCGTCGGGGCGATGCGTCCGCTCTTTCCGTTGACGAGACCTGCTGAGATGAGTGCAGAGACCGCTTCCTTTGCGTATTCTGCGACGGTATCAAAGTCGGGGTATTGTGATAACACCTCATCCACCGCCATTCGGCGGTCCCCCTTTTCCTCAAGGAGAAGGCTTTGGCTCTGCAGTGCGCGGTGGACTATTACCATCATATCCTGGCGGGTGATGGTATTGCGCGGTGCGAACTTGTTATCACCAATACCATTGACGATGCCTGTATTACGTGCTATTGCAAGCTCAGATGCGAAGTAGTCACTTGCCGATACGTCTGCAAAGTTTTCGGTATTATCTGACTTAAGCTTGAATGCACGGACCAGAAGAATTGCAAAATCTGCGCGGGTGATGTTCTTTGCAGGTGCAAACGTACTTGCGGATGTGCCCTTGATTATTCCGTCTGCCGCGAGTGCGTTGATTGCATCTTCTGCCCAGGAATGGTTACCAAGATCGGTGAATTGCGGCTTTCCCACCTCATCCGCCTCGCCTGCGCCCGGCACCTTCTCCTTGAGGAGAAGGCTTTCATCGTCATTTGTTTCATCGGTCTTGGTTTCTTCATCCGGTTTGTCGGTCGGTGCGGCACCGCCGCCACCGCCCCCTCCACCGCCGCCGGCAGGTGTTGATGTATCTCCTGATGTTCCGGTATTTTCCGACGGTGTTTCGGTGCTGTCGTTGCTTGACGAACCGCCTGTTGTTGAACCATATACTGTTACCGTGAAGTGAATGGTGCTCTCGCGTCCGTCTGCATCACGCGCAGTTATCGCAACGTGGTTTTCGCCAATTTGAGAGCTGTCCGGCTTCCATGTGAACACGCCGGTTTCCGCGTTGACAGAAGCTCCGCGCGGGAGAGTTGTACCCATGTAGGTAATTGTCGGTGCATCCTCCTCAACCGGGCTGAAGGCTGTGATCGGTATGGAAATTGAGCTTCCTGCACTTGTCGTAAGACTCGTGCTTACCGGTTCAAACTCCGGTGAGAAGTCCTCGTTATACGACAGCGGAATTCTGAACGTCTGCCCTGCAGCAATATTATATACATATCCGAGCTCCGGCTGTGCTGCATCCTGATGACCGCGAATAAGCGTTGTTCTGTCTATATCGAGACGGATTACGTTCTTTCCATCGCCGTAGGTGTGGTTTTCAAGAACGCTTGCACCCTCAATCTTATAAACGGCATTATCCGCACGATCGTTGTCAATGTAGATATACTCTCCTACAAGAGCAGATGCATCCTCAATTTCTGCCGAAACATCGATGTAGTTCTTGAACGCAAGGTTTCGCTCAAAGCCTTCTACCTTACCGGTGAGCGTTCCTTCGCTCTCAACCTCGTCACCGATTATATTTCCGTCGTGGACATAACGATATGTCGGCACACCTTCGCTGTTCGTGCTGTACACTCCGACAAAGCCCCGGAAATCGAACACTCCGCCGACGTTGTATTTAACCGAATTGTTCGTTGCATAAACAACATAGTCAATTCTCTCACCGCCGACGTGCGTTACCTTAACGGCGCGTACCATATCGCCGCTCTGCTCGTCGCCCGAAACTTTTGTTACATTAACAGCTTCGATTTTCTCGATATTGGATGTGTTGCGGTACGGTTCATATACTGTTGTGAAAAGGCTGTCAAGCTCCTGGCCTTCCGGTGCCTCACGCTCAATGTATACATACTCAAGCATCGTTGCACGGTCGGCATCGAACCTATCCTTGTAACCGATATTCTTCGACGTTTCACTTCTCTGTGGAACGTGACCTCCCGCGAAGGCAACACTGCTCGGAGTAAAGTCATTCACCTGCGTCATACGCAAATGTATTCCCTTCGGATCTGAAAGCACCTTTTTATAATCGGTAATCTCAAAATCGACGGTAAAGCTACTCTGAGGATCTGCCGCACGGCGCACATTTCGGAGCCATGTGTAGCCATTCGGGAACATTCGTTCATAGCTACCGGTAGACAACAACGTCCACGGATCCTGCCCGTAGGTTACAGGAAATACCGTTTCAAAATCAACCTTTTCACCCGGAAGTGCACGACGGACACTGCCGTCCGGATTCTTTACATACGCCGCATCTTTGCCGGCATATGTTGCCCAGTCCATTGTGCCGTCTTTGTCAACCTGAATAAGTTCAGGTTCTGTTGCCATGGAAAGCCCCGAAACCTCATTTACCTTTGACGATG
>SVLF01000140.1 GCA_015068085.1 Oscillospiraceae bacterium | reverse complement strand
GAAACAACCATTACATCAAGTCCGCGATCTGCTACCATTTTTGCGGCACGCTTGATTCTGTCCTGATACTCATAATCAGGGATACAAATTCTTGACATTTTTAATTTCCTCCTTATTTTTATAAAGCTCTGACCGAGCTTATCTCTACTTTTTATCTTACAATTTCAAACTACTCATCGAGCGATGAATCTACCACTGTACAATCGTTTTCGTATGTACCTTCAGGCAGAATTGTCATCGCTGTAAGGTGAAATTTTTCGCCTATATTCAGTTTAATTTTGTTGTCCAATGCCACATATACATTTCCTCCATCATCAACAAAGTTCATGTTTTTCTGCGTTTCGGGAAGCTCAATTTTCACCTCTCCGGGGAACTTTGCTGAAACAGAAATTTCTGTAACAGAAAAGTTCTCCCACGTGGCATCAATAGTATACCCGCCGCGTGCACAGAAGCCATGGAATGAGCCGTGATCCCATTTTGTCGGGAGAGCTGGAAGAACAGAAATAAAGCCTTCGTAACTTTGCAGAAGCATTTCGGAAACAGCTGCAGTGAATCCAAAGTTCGCATCTATCTGAAAGCCTTTCGGAAGGCCGGGATTTACAAATGTTGCGAGAAGAGAAGAGCTTGAGCAGGTACCGATAAGCTTGTGCAGATGTGAAAACGCATCATTACCGCGATTCAGGCGCGCATACATAAGTGCAGGGAATATGATACACCATCCCATTGTGTATGAAGGATTCTTTGTTCTACGCTCTACCGATACTTCTATCGCTTTGCGGATTTCTTTCATATCGCGCGTTATGGTACCAAACGGGAAAAGAGCATATCCGTGAGCGATATGATTATGCCCGACGTCACTTTCATCATAGTCCTCCGCCCACTCGCGAAGTTGTCCGAAGCGTCCGATTTTAAGCGGCGGAAGTCCTTCTTTCAACACAGAGGCGGAACGCACATCTTCATCGTCAATGCCGAGGATTTTTGATGCTTCTTCATAGACCGTCATTAGCATATTTATGGTTTCTATGTCCATAGTAGTGTTCAGCGCTACCCACCCACGATAAGGATCGCCGTTTTCATCCTCTGTTATATATTCGTGTTCAGGAACAGTTGACGGCACTGTTGCAAAATATCCGTCGTGTTCCTTTACCGCATTGTCAATAAAGAAAACAGCTGCTTGACGAATAAACTCATACGCTTTTTCTTTGAGGAATTTTTCATCCTTTGTAAACAGATAATGCTCCCACATATGATGTGCAAGCCAAGCCGCGCCCATAGGCCATATTCCCCAGACACCGTCGGCAATTCCCGTGAAGCCATATATATTGCTTAAGTGATGAACAACCGCACCTCTCGAGTGGTAGATGAATTTTGCCGTTTCCTTTGCAGAAGGAAGCAGAATATCATTCATATAGTCAAAGAGCGGCATATGACAATCTGAAAGATTAACCGTTTCCGATGCCCAGTAGTTCATCTGCAAATTAACATTTGTGTGGTAGTCTGCATTCCACGGTGCAGCAAGGTCATTTACCCATAGTCCTTGAAGGTTTGCCGGAAGACAACCGTTTCGGCTTGATGATACAAGAAGATAACGACCCAACTGCCACTGCATAGCGATAATCCCGCCGTCCGGAAGAAGTCCGCGCATAAACGGAAGCAGACGTGTGTGCATGGAAATGCTTTCGACTTCATCAAGCTTTGGAAGCTCAATATCTGCTCGTTTCATAAGCTCGGAAAAATCCTCTGTATGGCGCGCGAGGATTTCGCTGTACGAAGCTACCGGAAAAGTGAGTGCAGATTTAAAGCCCTCACCCTTGCGGAACTCCGTCTTTATATCGCAAATGATGATAACGTAAGAAGCATCTTTTACGAGCGCCATACTGTTTTCAAAAGTAATTTCACCGTCCGATTCAACGCGGAACCCGACGGCAAAGCCGTGGTTTCCCAAAAGCGTTTCTGAAATTGCACGAAATTCATTTTCGCTATACTCTCTCAAAATACATTTTTCATATTCATAATTTACATTGGCACAGAATCTCCCGCCAACGCAGGAAATTCTGTAAACCATAATATCGTCGGGATTCGATGCAAAACATTCACGGGTAAAATGTTTTTTGCCGAGGTCATAGCTAATGGTGGCTTTGCCGTTTACGAGGTCAAGCTCGCGGCGGTAGTTTTCACAGGAATCCGTATTGTGAAGCGATAACTTGAGAAGTCCTGCTGTTCCATATGAAACAATTCTCTTGTATTCGTCGGAAAATTCGCTTTTCGCATATTTATCCGCCTCGATATCCCTTCCTTCCAGAAGAAGATTTCTGATATGCTGTAGCTTATCATATATTTCGGGTGAGTGATCGGTGTTATCGCGTGAAGAAACGATTGTCTCTTCATTGAGATAAATAATTTCCTGAGAAACTCCGCACATAAGCGATGCACCCATTCTCCCGTTTCCAATAACGTAAGATTCAAGCCAATCGTTTGCCGGTAGTCTATTGTAAATAGTATAATTGTGCATATAACGCGCTCTCCTTAGTTTTTTAATTGCAATAATCCAATATTCGTTTGATAAGCACTGCAACTTCGGCTCTTGTGGTGTAATCAGTCGGTGCGATACGTCCGGACTTACCGTTGACGAGTCCTGCGCCGATGAGTGCAGAGACAGCATCGCGGGCGTAATCCGCAACGGTGTCGAAGTCGGGGTATTGCGAGGGAAAAATCCCTCCACCGTCGTTCGACGGTCCCATCTCGCCCGGCTCGGTCACGTCGCGGTTCTGATAGTCCACCG
>SVLF01000069.1 GCA_015068085.1 Oscillospiraceae bacterium | reverse complement strand
TCACCTTTCTTTGTTTTGATTTTGGTTTTGATGGAGTGGAATATGAAAAATCCCTCCACCGTCATACGACGGTCCCCCTCCCTTTAGGCAAGGGAGGCTATTGAGAACGCCATACGACGGTCCCCGAAGCTCCCCCCTTTTGTCGCTTTCAGCGACATTTCCCCCGCAGGGGAATAACCTTTAGGCAAGGGAGGCTTTCCTTCGTTTTTTTATATACCTCGGCGGGTGTGGGCCTCCGCCGTTTGTATACTGTTAAATTGGAAATTGAAAATTTATTTTGCCTGCAATCTGAATGTTCCGGTTGTGGCATCCCAGTATGTTGTATAGCCTTCGTTCATGCAAACAAGCTTTGTTTCGTCACCCTCCGTATAGGTGTATCCTGCTGCGGGCTTAAAGTTGAAGTTTGCGAAATGCTCGTCAGCCTCATTTACAGTAAACTTAAAACCGTTAAAATCAGCGGCAAGATATGCGGTATTATGGTTCGTGGAGAGGTTATATGAGATAACTCCGTCAATATCCGCTGCACCGATTGTAAGACCAAGACCTCCGACATAGCTAAAGTTGTCAGAAATTGATCCGCCTGTAATTGATATGTTATTGTTCCATGTGTTAAATGCATTAGATTCATTATCACCTTGCGTGTTTCCGTAAATCTTACCACCTGTCATAGTGAGTGATGTATGGTCAGTAAGACGAATTGCACCGGTGTTTTCTGCACTATTATCATGGATTTCAAAATCGTTGCTGATATTTATAACAGAATATGTTCCTGTATAAATTGCACCGCCTACGCCTGCAGAAGTATTATACGCCATCTCGCCGCCGTTGAAATTATAAGTTGACGAACCATAGCCCCAAATCGCTCCGCCGTCGCCTGTTGCCGTATTATGGCTGATTTCTCCACCATTCATTGTCAGGTTACAGCTACTAACCATTCGGATAGCACCTGCAAGTCCGGTTGAGCTATTATAACTGATCTTACCGCTGTTAATGGTTATGTGTCCACCGCCCCAAACAGCACCGGAGTCAGAGCTGTTGTTGATAATTTCACCGCCGTTTAATGTGAGCGTTGCGCCAATGCGTGTTCCGAGATTTACTGCATGAGCGCCGACATTATTCTGAAGAACTGCACCTTCGTTGAGAACAATATGTGAGTTAGTTTCCGCGTTTACAAGATTTCCCGTTGCTGTTACACCACTGCTACGCAGACCGTATGTTGAAACTCCGCCACCGTCGATGACAACGTTTTCAAGAGTGAGTGTATTGCCGGTTGCTACAGTAAATATAGTTTCGGTGTAGCCATCTGCACGCTTGATTTCGTTACCGCCACCGTTGATTGTTACGTTATATCCAACAGTGTATGCTTCATTTGTTTCGATATCTTTTGTTATAACGATATTGTCTAATTTATTTGCTAACGCTTCCTTAAGCTCATCAGAATTTGAAACCGGATGTCCCATCGGTGCCTGCTCGTCATACTCCGGACCGAAGCTATCCTCTTCTGCATTCTTCTGCGTTGCAAAGACAGTTATGTCGATTGTGACATTGCCATCCTGGTACTCATTACCGGCGTCTTCCTTCATATGTATTGCAAGTGCAAAGTAGTCGGTTTCACCGGTTTTGGTAGAATCATATGCAATTTCATCAAGAACGCCGTTCTGAGCAGTCGGAATGCCCTTACCTACCGGAAGGTCTCCGGTTGCCGTTGCTGCGTCCTTAACTGCATTCCAGTTTGAGTATGCATTCGCGGCGTACTCTTTTTCGTCAATAATCGCATATTCAAGAGCTTCGGCAAGCGGCTTTTTGTCTGTTCCAGTTGCTTCACTGACAATATCAAGAAGGATATTGTACTTGAGAGCAAGGCTGCCGTTGTTTCTTACACCGAGGTAAACGATTTGAGTTTTGCCCGGCTCCCAAAGAGTATCGGCTGGGTTGTTCTGAGCAATAAGTGAGCTTTCATCTCCGAAAATCGGGGTTGTGCTTTCACTGATGTCAACATACTCTGTTCCGTTGTGCATCAAGAGCTGAACATCAAGATTACCTGCCTGAATCTTGTTTTCTGTACTCTGTACCGTGTCGGTGAACCATGCGAAGGTTGCACCCATAAGCATTGTAAAGCAGAGAAGCAATGAGAGCATGCTCATAAACAATGCTTTTTTTGTTGCCTTAGAATTTGCCATTTGATTTTTCACCTTTCTTTGTTTTGATTTTGGTTTTGATGGAGTGGAATATGAAAAATCCCTCCACCGTCATACGACGGTCCCCCTCCCTTTAGGCAAGGGAGGCTTTCCTTCGTTTTTTTATATACCCGGCGGAGTGTGGGCGTTCGCCGTTATATACGATTAAATTGAAAATTGAAAGTGGAAAATTGAAAATTATTTGTATTAAGGGTTAAAATGTGTTAGTATTGTTGTGTACACAACAATAAAGGAAAATTCCTTTACAGCATTTCTTCCAGCTTACCTATTACTATATAACGCGCGTCGGCATAATCGTACGAACAAGTTGAGAGCGTTACAAACCTGTCGTTTTCGGAATACTCATACTCCGATTGGAACGTGGAGTTTAAAATCGCATCTTGGATTACTTTTCCTGCTTCATCCGGATTCGCCAGTGCATCAAACAGTTCCGAGGTCCCGGGGACTTCTATACCCGCAACAAGCTGTATTTCATATTTCCCCGTTGGTGTCAGCAGCCACAAAACAGAATGTTCCTCAAAATAAGCCTGTTCTTTATAATTTATGAGTGAACCGAACATTTCGGCGTTTTTCATATTGTGACCGTAAACGAGCGTATTATTTCCCGAAAAATCGCCGCTTGTGCGATAATCAACAAAAAGCGTGCCGTAGTAGTTATACTTACCGTTAAATCCGCGACGCAGATAATAATCATTATCCTCACTTTGGACAACGGGATAATTTATCGGTGTGTTCGCGCCATAAAGCCACGCGACTGTATCCCCGTTTTCTGCTGCAAGTGTATCGAAATCCACGCTTATCGGCGGAAGCTTCTTTTTGGGCGGAGCTTCGACGGGAGTTATCACGCGCACGCGAAGTTCCCGAGCCTCTGCTTTTCCCCGGTTATATTCAAGAAGCTCTTTTGAGGAAAATGCGATAATCACAAGGCAGCATATTACCGCAAGCAAGCGTATAATCAAAATAGCCGTTTTGCGCATTTACTCACCTCCGCCATCTTCATCCGATGGCGGCGAGCCGCCCGCTGAAGCATCACTGCCGGAGGAAGTTCCGCTGTCACCCGATGATGCCGATGATACCGGAGCCGATGTACTCGATGACGAACCAACGGAGCTGTCGGATGTGGCAGACGAGCTGCTGTTTGATTCAGATGAGCCGGACGAGCCTTCGCCCGAGGTGTTGTCGGAAGGCGGCGTGCTTGTCACCGGTGTTTCGGTTACTGTGCTGTTGCTGACTTCGGCGGAAGCTTTTTCTTCCGACACAGACGGTGTTATGGTTGTTTCGGAATTTTCTGCTTTCGCAGTTGTTTCAATGCTTTTTTCTTCAGTGACAGTTCCTTTTTCTGCCTCGGTTGCGTTATCTGTGATTGGTGTATCTTCCGAAACATCAGCACCCGAAGACGGACGAGCCGTTGTTAACATACCGCCCGTGCCCTCACCGCTGCCGGAGGAGTCTTCCTGCTGCGGGACAGCATAGGAGTGAGTAACCAAAGCGCCATTGCCGATAATCTCAGCTTCGGGGCCGAGAAAGTTTCTCGGATTACCCCAATACCCTTCCGGCTTTCCTACGCTCGCTCCGCTCGCAGTGGCTATGCTAACCTGCATATGTCCGCTGGAAAAGGCCTCAGTAAAGTAATAGTGGATTGTTTTATCCGCGCCGTAAACCGGTATTCTGCAATATCCTAAAACACCGGGAGTTGTATAAATATCAACTACATGTGTTATATTTATATCGTCACTCGTCTGCTGTATAGGATTCCACCCTAAGACTTCAAAGCTTGCTGCGGTAAGCGTTGTCGTCCGATTTATATCACACGTAAACAGCGCAAATGCAGACGATGCCATAACCGCTGCGCACGCAAGCATTGATGTCATAAGCATAGCGATCCGAAGCTTGAAGGCACGATCTGTTAACTTTTTCTTCTTGGAAAAATAATATTCCCAGTATTCCTTGTTCATTTTTTCACCTTTTGCCCTTTTTGTTTCCTTTGCCATAAAACGCCACAAAATTTTTTCATGGTGTTTTATCGTAAAGGAACGTATGATATGTTTTTGCCTTGCCGCCTTTCCCCGAGGGGCGATGCGAACACCGCCCCATACAAGGATGACAGTTCAAAGAGAGGATGGGGTTAGTTATTGTCTTCAGCTGCAGGCAAAAGCTCTGCACTGTTATACAGCCAATTGATGATATCCGTGTTTTTGAGAACACCGTCTTCAGCATCAGGGAATGTGATAACCGGAAGTTTTTCTGCTTTGGTTATCGGTTCTTTTCCTTCAAACAAACTTGTGAGATCGGCGTTTTTATCGCTTAGCGCAGTCTGCACGCTTTCAAGCTCAAGCAAATACCAGCCGGAAATGTCTTTAACTGTTTCATCCGTTTCAGCGCTTTCAACTGTCTTCTGATAATATACGAATACCTTTTCAGTCGGCGCTTCCGTTTCGGCTTCCGTTCCCGCTTCGTCGGTTTTATTTTCTTCATTCACAACCGGTACGGCAGCTAAAAGCTTTGCATCTTCAAGAGAGATCACGCGAAGCTCTGAAAGCGAATATGTATTATCTCCATCAGAAATTTCCGTTTCTTCTGGGAAGATGATTTCTTCGCTTTCGTCTTCATCCTCTGTTTTTTCAAGGAACGAGAAATCCGCGACTTCGGTTTTAATCTTCCATGCGGTTGCGGAAAGGGTTTCCGGCAGCTCCGCTTCTTCAAGAGCCATAGCGACAGGGTTATTATCTACGATAATATCGGATTCAGACAACGGTTTTGCCACTACGTGAATATCAAGAACGATTTTTTCACCCTGATAACTTGCTGATGCGTTACTTTTCATTTGTATAGTAAACGCATAATAATGTGTTTCGTTTTGATACTCATCTTTTTCCGGATCTTCGGTGATTTTTTTCAGTTCACCTTTGCCGAGGAGAAGCGTTTGGACCGTGCTGTTAATCGTTCCGGATCTTGAGCTGTCTGTCTCCACATTTTTGCTGAGAGACGGAGCCGTTGTACCAAGATCAGTTATCCTGTAGTCGAGCACGCCGAGAAGCTCACCCTCATCAACTTTGATAGTCGCCTCATAAAAAACGCCGAGCGTGCCTTTGTTTTGAATACCGAGATAAATCGTTTTAGTCATATTCGGTTGCCACGGCACATTGTTTGCCGCCGCTTCAGCTTCAGCGAAAAGGTCACCGCTGCCATTTGCGATTGAAACGTATTCGCCGCCTTTTAGCATAACGAGGTCAACCTCAAGGTTACCGGCTTCTATTCTGTTGTTCGTACTTTCCACACGATCTACAAACCATGCAAGCGTTGTTCCCATAAGCATTGTAAAGCAGAGAACAAGAGACGTGAGGCTTGTGACAAGTGCGGCTTTTGTTGCTTTGGAGTTCACCTTCGTTATTCCTTTCCTTTTTTGTGTTTGTTTTTTGCATCCGGTGCGAGATTCTTCGGGCTAATCTCAGGATAAATCAGATGTATTACTGCGCGGGGGCAGGTTCCTCCGCAGAGTTTTCTTCTGCAGGTGCTTCCGTTACTGTTTCTGCGGGCGTTTCTGCCGCGGGAGCTGCATTTGCAGCGAGCTGTGCCTTAAGCTCCTGAAGCTCTTTCATCATTTCAGCAGCTGCGCGGCGCTCTTCATCGATCTTTTCCTTTTCTGCCTCAAGCTCCATCATCTGCTCCTTCTTATATCTGCGGAAGAGCTGGATACAAACAATTCCCTGATACAGAATAAGAAGAAGAAACGGAACGAAGATGCAAATGATATAACCGATAGGCTGCTTCAGGAACAGGAAGAACGTTCCGACATTCGGGATTTTTCCGACGTACTTACCGAGAACAAATGCGTGAGCAACCGGAACCTCGTCGTCATCACCGGTCGTTGTACCGTAAGTGATAAATGCGTCGTTTCCGTTTGCATCAACGGTTTTTGCACGGATTTTATGCGTTATCGTTTCGCCGTAAAACTCATCGTCCTGGGAAATAAACGCAATGATGTCGCCCTCAACGAGCGTTGCGGGATCTACGTTTTTTGTGAAAACAAGGTCACCTGCGTCAAAGTCTGTCGCTTTCATCGAGTCCGTCCTTACCGTAAACGCTTTGTAGCCGAAAAGACTGCGGTTGTTCTGGTCAAAGGTGTTGACGGAGATGATTGTGAATACCATCATAAACGCCGCTATCGCAAAGATAGTCCAGACAATTACGTTTTTGATGATGTTCAGTGTTTTTCTCATATGTATTTATCCTCCTTAAAATTCCCTCTTGGGATTATTACGCTTTTGTGTTGCTTTTGCAGACATCATAAATGTGAGAACTTCGTTCTGCATATTGTTTCTGCTATCCTCCGGGAAATGGAATATTGCATAAAGGTCGTGCCTGTCTCCTTTGGCAAGTTCATCACTCTCAACATCTGTATTGTCCAGGGTTAAATCCCGCAATTTCCCGGAATAAAGGACATTTGCGTTTTCAGGAACACAATCCCGTGAAGTTTCGTCAATACGATCGCTTATCGTGACATCAAGCACATCGGCAAGGTCACCGTCAATATCTTCAAAATAAATCTTATAGTAGACATCTGCAGTGCCTTCATTCTCGATAAAGAAATCTTTATACACCGTCATTCCCGGCTCAAAAAGGAATTCGTCGCTACCATCTATGATTGGTTTTTCATCGTTTAAGTTTATATCTACGGTAGCGGTGCTGAATATGTTCCGATCAACGGAAATAGAATAGATAAGAGCAAATGTTGTTACGCACAGGCAGATAGCAAGGATAACAACAACGGCAAGCGCAATCACAAGCCTTCTTATCGTTCTGTTCGTTTCGTTCTTTGTTTTCTTTCTTACGAAAATAAGAATGAAGAGAATAAAGGTTGCCACGCAAATTCCGGTTATGTAAATCAGCGGTTGCTTAAAGTCGCCGGTGTTCGGAGGCTTTATAAGCTCGCCCTTCGGTTTTTCCGGCTTATCAGGTGCCGGCTTTCCTGGAAGGTCGTCCGGTGAAGAAGGTTCATCGCCGGGAATGATGCCGGGAGCATCGGGGCTATCCGGGTCAGTTCCCGGTGTGCCGGGCGTATGCGGAGAATCCGGATCGTCGGGTAAATCCGGTACATCGGGAGCATCCGGATCGTCCGGACCGTCGGGGATGTCAGGGTTGTCCGGATCAACGGGCGGGTTTACCGGAGTGTCAGGTCCGCTCGGCAAGCTGCCGCCGCCACCTCCGCCGCCGGAGCCGCCGTCATCATCGTCATCGTCAGTCTCTACCCACCATACAAAATCGGCAGTGAGATTTTTCTTCTGATAGTCGTTCCCGACGCTTGTGTCGAGATAAACACCTATTTCATAATTTAAATCCTGAGTTCTTTTAACACCCGTTATTGTATACGGAATATCCTTAACATCGGCAAGCAAGCCACTATGTACAAGCTTTCCGTCTATTTTTATATCACATTTAAGAACATCAGCAAGCGACGGAGCCGGAGAGGTTGTCTGAATATTATCCACTTTAAAGTGGACGGTTATCGTGCCGTTATAGGACACGCGCACGCAGTAATTATGCAGCAAATGCTCCATGTCGTCATACAGATAATGGTCACCAGGAAGCATATCTTCCGCTTTAAAGCGTGCGTTGTCCGTTTCCTTATTCTTATATAAAGACAACACATTAGCGCTTGCAGAAACAGAGACTGTAAGCATAAGCATCACAGCCATTGCAAGCGCCAAAATTTTAAATTTATTCGTGATTGTAGACAGTTTCACCTTATTTCACCTTCATTTGCATTTTACAAATACGCAAAAAACGCATATTCCCCTTCATGCTTTTTGCCTGAAACAGACTTTTTATCGCAATAATCTTATTACTAACTCCTCTATAGTAATAAGAATTATATCACACTTTTTTTGAAATATCAATAACTTTATCATTTTTTAATGATTGTAATAATTCTGTTATATACTATTATGAGTGAAGTTTAAAGGTGGTGCAAGAATGATAGGAGAGCGGTTGGCAGAAGTAAGAAAAGATCACGGCGAAACACAGGCGGATTTAGCAGAAAGCCTTGGGGTTTCGCTCTCAACAGTTCGGACATGGGAGCAGGAAAAGAACGCGCCGAGCCATGAAATGCTTGTTGTAATGTGCAAAAGATACAGAATCTCTTCGGATTATCTTCTTGGTCTCTCAGACGTGGATCCTGCATACGAACAGACAAAGCAAAGCACAGCCCTTACTCGGGAGGAATTATTAAAGCTTCGCGAATATGAAAGATTTCTCATATGGCAGAGAAAAGCAAAAAACGCACCGCGATAAAAGAATATCGCGGTGCGCTTTTGGACGTTTTTCTTCTTTTTATGTTGACTTTATTTTTTATTTATTGTAAAATAAATCCAAGAACACAGAAATGAGGTAATTACATATGTCTAAGCTTATTCTTTTTCAGGGTGATTCAATAACAGATGCAGGGCGTTCGCGTGAGCGCGACGATATGATGGGACGAGGATACGCAACAATGGTGGCAGGAAGCCTCGGCCTTGATTATCCGGAGCAGTATCGATTTTTAAACCGCGGAATATCCGGCAACAGAATTGTGGATGTTTATGCGCGTATGAAAGCAGATATACTCAACCTCAAGCCCGACTATATGAGCCTGCTTATCGGAGTTAACGATGTATGGCATAAGTTTTCGGCAGAAAATGGTGTTGCAACGGAGAAGTTTGAAAAAATATACACAATGCTTCTTGAAGAAATTATCGAAGAGCTTCCGGATATAAAGATTATGTTGCTTGAGCCGTTTCTTTTAAAAGCAAGCTCGACCGACGCAACGGAAACCCGCGGAGATATCTACGCCGAATTCCGCGCTGAGGTCGAAGAAAAAGCAGCAGCCGTTAAACGAATTGCAGAGAAGCTTAATCTTCCGTTTATACCTCTTCAGGCAAAGCTTGATGCGGTATACAATCCGGAGATGCGTGATTACTGGCTTATCGACGGCGTTCACCCGAATGCCGCAGGGCATATGCTCATCACACGCGAATGGATAAATAAATTTGAAGAAATAAAATAAAGAATGTGAAAATCACCGGTGTTTGCGACGCAAACACCGGTGATTATTTATTCGTTATTCGTTATTCGTTCGTTGTATCTTCCGTCGGAGCGGGAGTTGCTTCCGGAGCAACGGTCTTTCCTTCCTTTTCCGCGCGTGCCGGAACGCTTTCACCGAAGATTGCATAAAACTCTTCCGCTTCCATCGTTTCGTGATCAAGAAGCGCCTTGGCAACCTCGTGGAGCTTATCCATATTATCGTTGAGAATTTTCTCACAATGCTTGTATGCAGCATCGACAATTGCGCGGACTTCCTCATCAATCGCACCTGCGATTTCTTCGGAATATGCACGCTTTTCAGCAAAATCACGACCAAGGAATATCTCCTGATTCTCGGAAGCATAGCTTATGGGACCAAGGCGATCGCTCATTCCGTATTTTGTTACCATATCCCGTGCAATTGATGATGCACGCTGAATATCATTTGATGCGCCCGTTGAGATATCCTCAAGCACAAGCTTTTCGGCAACACGTCCACCGAGAAGCGATACTATCTGCTCGTTCATATCAGTTTTCGATACGGAGTAAACATCCTCACGCGGGAGAGAAATTGTATATCCGTTCGCCATACCTCGCGGGATAATTGAGATATGATGTACCGGATCCTGCGTCGGAAGGAATTTCATAGCAATCGCGTGACCTGCCTCGTGATATGCAACAAGCTTATTTACATGCTCACTTCTTACCCTGCTCTTCTTTGCCGGACCCGCAATTATCTTGAGCATGGAGTTTTCAATATCCTCCTGAGTCATACGCTTATCTCCGCGGCGTGCGGCAAGAAGCGCTGCCTCATTGAGAAGATTTTCAAGATCCGCCGGAGTAAAGCCGCTTGTAGAGCGGGCAACATTTTTGAGGTTTACGGAGCTGCCGAGCTTCTTGGACTTTGCGTGAATTTCAAGAACCTTTTCGCGGTCATTCATATCCGGAAGACCGACATATACCTGACGGTCAAAGCGTCCCGGGCGCATAAGCGCGGGGTCAAGAATATCCGGTCGGTTTGTTGCCGCAATTATGATGACACCCTCGTTATTTCCAAAGCCGTCCATTTCCACAAGCAGCTGGTTAAGAGTCTGTTCACGCTCGTCGTGTCCGCCGCCGTAGCCTGCACCGCGGTGACGTCCGACAGCATCGATTTCATCAATAAAGATTATTGCCGGAGCAACCTTCTTTGCCTGCTCAAAAAGATCACGCACACGCGATGCACCGACACCGACATACAGCTCAACAAAATCGGAACCCGAAATTGACAGAAACGGAACTCCCGCCTCACCGGCAACCGCCTTTGCAATGTATGTTTTACCGGTTCCCGGAGGACCCACAAGGAGCACACCTTTAGGAATTCTTGCACCGATTTCGGTAAACTTTTTCGGATCTTTCAGGAAATCAACAATTTCCGCAAGCTCTGCTTTTTCTTCCTCTGCACCTGCAACGTCGGCGAAGGTGACCTTCTTCTTCTCATCACTTCCGAGCTTTGTGCGTGCCTTACCAAAGCGCATTGCCTTTCCCGCGCCGCCGTCAGCCTTATTATACATAAAGTACCACATAACACCTATAACGGCAAAAACAAGAATATACGGCAGGAACATCATCCACCACGGCGTTTCCGCTTCGGGGATACGGTCATCATCCGTAATAATTCCGCGAATGCGGTGTTCGCGCAGGAGCTCGCCCACATCCATACGGAAATCCGCACGGATCTGCGGGTCTGAGAGGTCAAATGAAATGGTCTTCTGCCCGGATTTGAGCGGGCGCTTAAGCTCCATTGTCAGAAGCCCTCCGTCAATTGTGTACTTTTCCACGTTCTGCGCTTCAAAATGACGGATAACATCGGCATATGTTATTTTTTCCGTCGGCGTTCCCTCAAAAAGGAGAGAAGCAACAGATACGAGTATCGCGATGATAAGCAAAAACAGCAATATATCGCGGGTGTTGTTCTTCTTCAACTGATGTCACATCCTTATCTATGATTTATTTTTCGTATACCGAGCGCTTAAGCACACCGACATACGGGAGATTTCTGTATTTTTCGTCGTAATCAAGACCGTAGCCAATAACAAATTCGTTTTCAATATCATAACCGATGTAATCGGCATTTATCTCTGCAATGCGTCGCTCCGGCTTATTGAGGAAAACGCAAACGGCGACAGATTTTGCCCCGCGCCTTTTGATTTCCGGAAGAAGATTTGAGAGCGTGACGCCGCTATCAAGAATATCCTCAACGATGATAACATCGCGCCCGTTGACGTCGCTGTCCATATCTTTTTTTATTTTGAGCTTGCCGGTTGTTTCCGAACCGCTGCCATAGCTGGATACCTGCATAAAGTCAATCGTACACGGAAAATCAAGCTCGCGCACAAGGTCAGCCGTAAAAATGAGCGAGCCTTTCAATATACATAATATAAGCGGATTTTTACCTTCATATGCACATTTGATCTGATTTGCCAGATATTTTACCTTTTCGGAAATCTCCTCTTTTGTAAAGAGGATTTTTTCAACATCATTTTTCATTTTCCCAACATCCCTTATTTATCTCTATAGCATATATTTCATCACCGTTTTGCGGGATATATCTCTCATCTGTACCGATGCCGTAAACAGCAACGGTTTTTTCACCATCCGCAATGACGGGGATTTTCTCACGCTGCGCCTTAGGAATTCTTTTTTCGACAAAAAGCTTCTTAAGGCTTTTGGTCGGTCTTTTGGGAAGCTTTATTTCATCTCCGACAGCTCTGCTTCTCAAAACCAGACCATCTTGTATTCTACCACACGAAATCAAAAAAGTATTTACGGAATTATTAATTTTTTCCGTTTTTACCGTTTTTTTCACAAAAACGCGAAAACATCCGAAGCGGAACTCTCCCTCACAGAGCTTTACCGGTGCTGCAGCCTCGTATTGTCCGGCTTTTTCGAAAAGAAGTTTTTCATACTCGCGCCGGGCACAAACTCCCCCGGGTAAATGAATCACTCCCGACGGCACGGCACTTTCGCAAAGTGCGCGCAGCGCAGTGACGTGGCAATACTCAAGAACGTAATTCTCTTCGCCTGCTGCTTTTGACGCAAAGATTTCACACGCTCTCCCGAAAAGAGCCGGATGCAGGCTGCAAAGCTTTTCTGCTTCACACTTGTTTTCGTCTGTCATAACCCGCTCTGCCGCAAGGCGAGCTTCTTTCTTCAGAAAGTCTGCTTCATCGCGCAGAATACGCGACGAGCGCGAAGCGTTTTTGATTGCTCCGGCATTTATCTTCAGTATTTCGGGAACAATGTTGTGCCGTATTTTATTTCTTGTATACACCGTTTCGGCATTCGTCTTATCCTCACAAAACTCAATACCATTGCAAGCCGCATATTTCTCTATTTCCTGACGAGGAACAAATATGAGCGGACGGATGATATCCCCGCGCACGGGAGGTATTCCGCACATACCGTCTGTCCCGCTTCCGCGTGAAAGGTTAAAGATTACAGTTTCGAGGTTGTCGTTTGCATTATGTGCCGTTGCAATTTTATCTGCACGAAGCTCTGTCTTTACGCGACGGAGAAAGCCGTACCTTACTTCCCTTGCGCAAAGCTCTGTTGACTGCCCGCTATTTTGAGCCAGTGCTGTAATATCTATCCTCTCACTGACAAATGGTATGCCGAGCTTTTCACACTTTTCCCGTACAAAGGCTTCGTCGTTATCTGCATCTTTTCCGCGAAGCATATGGTTTAAATGCGCTGCAGATACACTTATTCCAAGCTCTTCTCTGCACTTTATAAGCACATCAAGCAACACGGAAGAATCCACGCCGCCGGAAAGAGCAACGAGCACGTGCTCCCCGCGGTGCAGCATATCACAGTCTTTTATTGTCTTTATAATATCAGTAAGCATGAGTGTTATCAATGGATGTAAACTTAGTGTACTTGCCATCCCAATGCAGGTCAATATCCCCCGTGCTTCCGTGACGGTTCTTTTCAATAAGAAGCTTTACCGTTTCCGGAGTTTCCGGGTTTTCACGATACAAAATCATAACTACGTCTGCGTCCTGCTCAATAGCGCCCGATTCACGAAGGTCGGAAAGACGCGGACGGCGCTCCTGTTTATCACTGCTTCGCGAAAGCTGGGAAAGGCAGAGAATAGGGACGTTTAAATCCTTCGCCATAATCTTGAGCGCACGCGAAATTGCAGCAACCTCATTGGCACGGCTGTCTGTTTTTATACCCGACTGAACAAGCTGGAGATAGTCAACTATAACAAGACCGATATCCTCATTAAGACGGCGGCATTTTGCCTTCATTTCATTTACGGTAACGCCCGTTGCGTCAGCAAGATATATCTTTGTTTTTGCAAGCGTTTCGGATGCGTGGGCAATTGCAACCCATTCGTCCTCATCGAGAAGACCGGTACGAAGCTTTCGTGAATCTATAAGCGCTTCACCGGCGATAAGACGCAGTGCAAGCTGTTCATTTGACATTTCAAGAGAAAACACAACAACTGCCTTACCGCACGATTTTGCGGCATTTGAACAAATGTTAAGTGCAAAGCTCGTTTTACCGACACCGGTGTTCGCAGCAAGGATTATAAAGTCTGAATCGTTAAGTCCTGACAAAAAAGCATCGACTGTGGAAAATCCGGTGGGTACGCCCGGAAGCTTTCCCGCATTTTTAGCGAGGTTTCCGAGATGTGCATATGTATTTTCAAGAACATCTCGTATGGGTGCCATACCCTTTGCTTTCTTCTCACTGCGGATTTCATAAATCTTCTGCTCGGCAAATTCAACAACCTCATCTGCCTCGCCCTCTCCGGAGGTAATTCTTTCGTGAATTTCCGCAGTGGTTTCATCAAGATTACGCAGCACCGCTTTATCACGAACGATTTTGATATACTGCGCAACGTTTACCGCAGTAGGCGTAACCTCAAGAAGCTTCATTATATACGCGCGCCCGCCTGCCTTGTCAAGCGCACCGCGAATTGTCAGCTTATCAATAACGGTAACCGGATCTATGGATTCATTGAGCGTAAACATGCTCTGAACAGCTTCAAATATTGCCCTGTTCTGTGAAATGTAAAAATCCTCCGAGCGAAGATTTTCAACAACCTCAGGCACACAGCGCGGGTCAAGCAGCATTGAGCCTATAACCGACTGCTCCGCTTCAACATTATGCGGAAGCCGCGCTCCAATAATCTCGTCCATTTTATTTCCTCCCTCCGTGCCGGGTGACAGATCACCTTAGCTTATGCCTCGCGTACCTTTACACGAAGCTTTCCGCTGACCTGCGGGTAAAGCTTTACTTTTACCTCATAGGTTCCGAACTGCTTTATAGTTTCTGAAATCTCTATCTTGTGCTTATCAATCTCAATCTTGTGCTGTTTTGCAAGCGCTGCAGAAATGTCCGAGGTTGTTATAGAACCGAAAAGACGTCCGCCCGAGCCTGCCTTTGCCGGAATTTCACATATGAGCGTTTCAAGCTTTTTTGCAAGCTCTTCAGCCGCTGCCTTTTCGCGCGCCGCACGTGCGATGTCTGCCGCTTCTTTTATCTTTGCCGCGTTCAGGTTATCGGTCGTAGCCTCTTTTGCAAGATTTTTCGGAAACAAAAAGTTTCTCGCATAACCGTCGGAGACAGTTACAATCTGACCTTTTTTACCCTGCCCTTTAACATCTGCATTTAAAATTACTTTCATTTTTATTTCTCCTATCCTAAAATATCATCAATAACCCCTGCAAGCTCTTCCGTTACTTCTTCAAGAGTTTTTCCGGCAACCTGAGCACCTGCCGTGTCAAAATGACCGCCGCCTCCGAGCTTTTCAAGGATAACCTGTACATTTATCTGACCAAGGGAACGCGCCGAAATAATGACGCTTTCACCCTCGCAGTAAAGAACAAAGGATGCCTGCACACCGCGTATTGAAAGAAGCTCATCCGCTGCTTGTGCCGCTATCTTTCTCGTACTTGTGCCGTTGTATGCCACAATTGCAACCTTGTCCTTATACATACGCGCAAGCTTTATCATCTCAGCCCGCTTTACGTAGGTTTCGATATCATCCTGCAGAATGCGCTTAAGCTCAACCGTATCTGCACCGGCACGGCGAAGATATGCCGCAGCCTCAAAGGTTCGCACACCTGTTTTCATCGTGAATTTTTTTGTATCTATAACGATTCCCGAAAGAAGCGCTTCCGCCTCAACGTCAAGTATATCACGTATTTCCACAATATACTGCAAAAGCTCCGTTACAAGCTCACACGTGCTTGATGCATACGGCTCGTGGAAATTAAGCACCGCGCCCTCGATGTAATCCGTACCGCGACGGTGATGGTCGATAACCGCAATTTTGTTCGCCGATTCAAGCAGTGCCTCGCTTTCCACCACACTTTTTCTGTTTGTATCAACCACGACAACAAGAGTGTTGCTGTCTGCCTCGATAATCGCATCC
>SVLF01000139.1 GCA_015068085.1 Oscillospiraceae bacterium | reverse complement strand
GTTGTATCCGGCACCAAGAGTGCAAGCAAATTCCTGATGGTATGTGCTTTGGCAGCCATCGGTTTGAACACATCCTTCTCAAGCATGAAGAAAGCCGGTATCCGTCCGATGATCCACGGTTTTATCATCTCGGCATTGGTCGTTGTCGTTGCGTTGTTGGTAGAAATGGCAATGGGAATCGTATAAAGAGAAATAACACGATAAGAGAGCAATGAATAAATTATCCGATGCGAGTTACACGGTATTATAAACTACAATTTATCGAATTGTTTTGTGTCGACATCTAAATCGGTGCAACTTGCCAAAAAGAAAACAGTCACCATAGCGTGATGTCCTTAGCGGAGAATTTTACACTTCCCGCAAAGTGCGAGCATCGCATTTGACCGGTCAAACGCAAATGGGCAAGCCCAAACCCATATTACAAGCAGAAAGAGAGAACAGACGGTTCATAGCCGAAGGTTCTCTCTTTTCTGTTGGTATCAAGTGATATTCTTTGCTGACGCAAAGCGTGATATTGTCGCACAGCGACAGTGATATTGAAGCCTTACGGCTTCCGTGATAGTCTATTCGCCCAAAAACTCGCGAAGCGAATACCACTCGGCGTAAGCAGAATATCACTGCGAAGCAATATCAATCGCCGTAGGCGAATAGAACTGGCGTGATACTCCGTTAAGAGTATCACGCCATAAGGTGGCTGTTTTTGGTTTGTTCTTTGAGCGCCGCTTGCCGAAACGCGAAGCAAGAAGACGCTTGCTGCTTTTGCTTGGCGGTCCCTCAAATCCGGCCTATGCTACCAAAAAGAAAAGAGAAGAGAGAAAAGAAACATATCGGGGCGAAATATTACAGATTGATTCTGTAAAATTCCGCCCGCTTTTTATCTTATACGATATCATACCTGCTCATCTATGTTATATACGAGCAATCTTCATATCCTGCTTGTTCATATACATCGCGTGGTCAGCTTTCGCAAATACATCTGCATAAATCTGATCAATTGACGAATCGAATACCGAAACACCTCTCGCAACTGAAACGGGGACTTTTTCATCGTTTACCGTTATGTAATCGGCAGAGAATGCAATGTCCATTTTCTCAATGAGCGTGCGATGACGTTCAAGATCTTTCCCCATTAACACAACAACAAATTCATCCCCACCGATTCGGTATATAGCGCTTGTTTTGAATACGTCGGTAAGGATTCTCGCTGAATGAAGGATCAGTTCATTTCCGATATCGTGACCGTAGGTGTCATTTGTCTTTTTCAGATTGTTTATGTCTGCAACGATTACACCAAAAGAGGGATTGCCCGTGTTTATCTCTTTATTTAGCTTATCGATTGCTTCGGCATAGGCAGTACTGTTTTTTACGCCCGTAAGAGAATCTCTGTAAGCAAGCGCATTGATATAGGCAGAATATTCTCGAATCTTCGCATAAGTGTCGGTAAGTACGCGTGCGAGCACACCGATTTCATCCTTTGAATCAACAACAAAATCCACGTTCTGCACGTCGGAAGAGATGTTTGCCGCTGCGGCAGTGAGCTTTTTAAGCGGTGTAACAATTCTGTGTGTTACCCAGACAGTATACAGAATCGCAAGTGCAAGCACGATTAAAAATGCTCCGATTATATAGCTGAGCATTGGACGTATGCCGCTTTGGATGTCCGCATATGCAGCGCGAAGTTCCAGGTTCATTCCATTTTTGAGAGCTGTTGTAGCCTCGGTGTAATCCTCTGAAATCTGGATATCCTCCGTTGGATTGTAGCAGGTCTGCTTGTCACGGCTCAGCAACAATGCATGCCCGTTATCGTAAACGGTTATTTCATTCACCAGTCCAAGCAGGTAATTAAAATCCATGTTGAACCCGAGAAAACCCACGAATGTGTTATCTTTGTATATGGGCGCAAGATAAGAAACAACTGTATCGTCGGGAGCAAAGGTGCTCTTACGCGGCCGCAGCCATGTATTGTCGGATCCGATCACATCAAATCCACACTCCTTGATAAACTCCGCATTGAAAAGATCAAGCTCCGCGAACTCCTCTTTCGAAAGCTCATATAAACCGTCGTTTTTGAATTTCGAGTAAAACCCGGTTGTTTTCCCGCTCGTTACTTCAGGCGAGAAGCACAGATAGTATGAGGTTGTTCCGGCAGTATTGCGTGCAACCTCATCAAAAAGGTGGCGTATTTCCTGCGCATAGTTCTCAAGGTATGCCTCATCCTTCAGGGCGCCCGCACTATCCAGCATATGCAGCGCATAATGCTCCATAATAGCCGATGACTGCATAAAATCATTTAACATATCATTGATATATGCGGCTTCCTTCTCTGAAACATTCTTTAAAATTCTATCCGCATCCTTATGCATAATCTTATGTGTTATGCCTACCGCGATGGAGGTCACAAGCGCAGTGATCACAATAAGCGCGGTAATTACAACAAACAGTATTTTGCCTTGAATTGTCTTCATAATACTTTGCACCTTGCTCTTTCTTCAGACATTGTATCTTTACGCTCCCTCAACTCCGGTGAGTATGCGATGATAGCCCTCAAGCATGATCTTACCGCTTTCATCCGAAGTGCGTATTCCGCTGCTGCGGACGGTCACCTGACCGATATTCGGATGATTCCAACGATAACCGAGCTGTACTGCCTTTCCGTCATGTATCATCACATTCACAGAGTGATCCACATATTCTTTATCCTCGTGAGAAATGCGGCTGTACCAATAGTCGTAACACTCACTCGGGGATACCTTTTCCGTAAGTCCCAGAACACGCTCCATGACATCATCCACGTATAGTTCTCGTCTGTTGTTTTTCTCGTCAACGCGACTGAT
>SVLF01000004.1 GCA_015068085.1 Oscillospiraceae bacterium | reverse complement strand
TGAATTTGTAGCGGTTATAAGGCTTTTTCTGCTCCTTTCTTACAACTGCTTTTCAATTCACCACAAATGAGCCGCAGTCATATGTATTAGGGTGGAGAAACCACCCTTTACATATTACCACTTGATTTATGATGCTGTTGCTGTCACCGTCCAATGCGTCCTCTTGTGAAAGTCTGCAATAGAGAGCAGTAATTGTATCGGGCTTATTCATTGTTAAAATCCTCCTTTTCGTCGCCCGACAAAACAGAGTGTATATTTGAATTATACCGCGTTTTTTCTGAATTGTCAGCCGTTTTTGATTTTATTTTTTCGGAGAGCATTAAACGAGTGATTTTATTGTTTAATGTTTCCGTTCCCGAAAAGGTTGTTTCAACCTCGTATGTTGTACCACCCATTTTATATTTTGTAATATAGCCGTAGTCCTTTCGTAGCTTATTCATTCCCATCCAATCCTTTCCATTAAGTAAATAAAAAACTATATAATAGCAAGCATAGCCAATGGATATCCATTGACACAAAATCAAATTTTTCTGCCTGTTATTTTTAACTAAATAGCAAGCACAGTAAGTGGTTATCCACTTACGAAAATTTGATTTTATTTTTGGGTATTCCCAACCCCTTTTTCATTTCTTTATGTTAAGGAAATGAGATAATAATTTCCGTTCTGATTTCCATATCTCGTCCGTTAAACTTTTAATGTCTTTAATGTCCTGCTCATAGATAACGTTCTGACAAATTCGCTTTGCTATTATATTTATATTTCTGCCTATTGCAGAGAGTTCAGCAGTATGCTTTTTGATTTCGGGAATATCAAGCAGAATGATATATCCGTCAATCGCCATTTTCCGCATATATGCCCCTAACTGTGCCGTTGGAAGCTGTGCCATTTTTAATTCAATAAGCTCTCGTTCTTCCTCTGTAACTCTTACAATGATTTGCTTGTTTCTTTTTCTGTTTGCCATAAAAATTCCTCCTTTCTTTTTGTGTTCATTTAATAAACGATGAAAGTTGTAAAAATACAACCATTGAGAGAAAAAATTTTGCCCTTATATAAGTAACACACAAAAACTCAAAATAGTAACTTTTATGAAAAACTTTTATTATTTTTTCTTTCATATAGGTAACACTCAAAATTGAATTTTTACACAGTTAAAATAAATTTTTTTCATATACTAATACTTTGAAAAAGGGCAAAATGCAAAAATTATAAAGTTTTGACCAAAAATAATTCCATTTTCGTGTAATTAAATATTGCTTTTTTAACTTTTTTGTGTTATAATAAATTAAATTACATTATATGAGGTGTAGAAATGGCTGTCAGTTATAATAAGTTATGGAAATTACTAATAGATAAAAACATGAAAAAGAAAGAATTAGGCGAAGCAGCCGGAATAAGCAATTCGCTTATAGCAAAGCTTGGTAAAAATGAAAATGTTACTGTAGATGTTCTTGTAAGAATTTGTAGTGCTCTTGATTGTCAAATTGATGATATTATGGAATTGATACCTGAAGATGCAAGAGTTATTTAAAGAGGTAATGAATATGAAGATAACAAACAAACCTACATATATCAGCCTATTCAGTAGTGCAGGTATTGGGTGCTATGGATTCAAATTAGAAGACTTTAATTGTGTAGCTACCAATGAACTGATTACTCGTAGGCTTGAAATACAAAAATTTAATAATAAATGCAAATATGAAAGTGGTTATATTTGCGGAGATATTACCGCAGATGAAACAAAAGATGCCCTTTATGCACAAATAGACTTGTGGAAGAAAAAAGAAAATGTATCTCGTATTGATGTTGTAGTTGCTACTCCTCCTTGTCAGGGAATGTCTGTTGCAAACCATAAAAAAAGCGAAACTGAGATTGTAAGAAATTCGTTGGTTATTGAATCAATTAAAATTATAAAAGAAATTAATCCTCGTTTCTTTATCTTTGAAAATGTTCCTGCTTTTATGAAAACCGTTTGCACTGACACAGACGGAAAAAACAAGCCTATTTCCGAAGCTATTGAAAACAATTTAGGAAAATCATATTCTTATACATCGAGGATTATTAACTTCAAAAATTATGGTGCTTGTTCAAGCAGGCAAAGAACTGTTGTTATTGGTGTTTCCAATGATTATGCCGATGAAGTTTCTCCTTTTGAGTTATATCCTGATTTAATGCCAGAACGCACATTGAGAGATGTAATTGGAAGTTTAAAACCTTTAAAAGAATTTGGAGAAATAGATAATGAGGATATATATCACGCTTTTAGAACATATCCGGAACACATGCGTGATTGGATTTCTCAGATTGGCGAAGGACAGTCTGCTTTTGACAATGTGGATGACAACAAAAAACCTCATCAGATTAAAGATGGTAAAATTGTTATCAACCAAAGAAAAAATGCTGATAAATACACGAGACAGTATTGGGATAAGGTTGGACCATGTATTCACACAAGAAATGACCAACTTGCAAGCCAAAATACTGTTCATCCCAGCGATGACCGTGTTTTCAGCATTAGAGAATTAATGATTATGATGACCGTTCCTCTCTCGTTTAAGTGGGTGGAGGAAGATTTTAGCATTTTGAATAAATTGCCTATAGAAAAGAAAAGAGTCTTTTTGAAAAAGGAAGAAATCAAAATCAGACAATCTCTAGGAGAAGCTGTTCCTACAGCAATATTTCAATCTATTGCTAAAAAAATAAAACAAGTATTGAAATGCACTTCGATAAACACAGTGACTATAAATAAAATTGTATCTTCCGATAACTTAGCTGATTTTGAAGCTTTGTCGGAATATGTAAAAAAAAACCCAATGAAACTGTCTCCGGCAATGTTGGGGAAAGTTGCTGAATTAGCTAATACAAGTCGTACAGACAATGCTGCTTATTTTACAAGTAAATCATTGATTACCGAAATGATGAAAGCATTGCCTGACAGCGATAAAGAAACCGTTAGAATACTTGAACCCTCTGTTGGTGTGGGTAATTTTATACCATTAATTATAAAAAAATTTGAGGGTAAAAACATCATACTTGATGTTGTAGATATAGATGCAAAAAGTTTAGAAATTACAAAACTCATATTAAAAAATTACAACATTCCAAGTAATTGTATTATCAATTATATAGAGGCAGATTTCTTGTTGTATGAATTTAACGAAAAATACGACTATATCATCGGAAATCCCCCGTTCTATAAGATGAAATCCAACAATGGCTTGTTAAATGTATATAGGAGAAATGCAATTAACAAAGAAACAACAAATATATGCTCCTTTTTCTTAGACAAAGCATTGAAAATAGGAAACTATGTTTCGTTGGTATTCCCAAAATTTCTTTTGAATACACCTGAGTTTGCCACATCAAGAGAATATATCTCCGAAAAAGCCGTAGATTGCATAATAGATTTTGGAGAAAAAGGGTTTCCTGGCGTTCTTGTAGAAACATTAGCTATATTTATAAATACTATTGCAAAACCATCAACAACTCGCATAGTATCAGTTACACATAGTATACATTTAAATCAACTGCAAAAATACATCTTTGATGAAAAGCTACCATATTGGATTATATACCGAAATCAAGCATTTGATGATGTGTGTAGGAAATTGGATTTCAATGTTTTTAAGGTTTTCCGTGATAGACAAATGACAAATAAGATACTATCTGAAAACGGAGATATTCGAGTTCTAAAATCAAGAAACATAAATGATAATGGCACAGAAATTATCAATGTTGATGGATATGATTCTTATATTTCGCTTGAAGAAGCTAAAGAATTGTCTGTATTTGAATACTATCAAAGAAATGATGTTTATTTAACACCTAATATGACATATAAGCCAAGAGTAATAAAAAAGCCAAAAAATGTTCTTGTTAATGGTTCTCTTGCAATTTTGATACCAAAGAATACTGAAGAAGTATCTGAAGAACAAATGTTGTATTTTTCCACAGAAGAATACCGAAATTTCTATCAAATTGCAAGGAACTATCAAACTCGTTCTTTGAATGTAGATGCTTGCTCAGTATTCTTCTATGGCTTACTAAGAGCAAAAGAAAAAAAAGAACCTATTATAGAAAAATTTATAGAAAAAGACGATGCTCAAATGTCAATATTTGAACTCGTAAAGTGAGGTAACAGTATGCTAACACAACAATCAATTATAGATTTTTGTAATCAATATGATTATGACATAAGAAAAACAGGAAACGGAAGATGGATTGATCAAAAACTTACAGTTGATGTTCTTTGTTTTATAGCGGATTCTATCTTAGAATTTGTTGGAGATGATATTCACAAAGAATTTAATGTTAAAGATATTTGGACATATCAACCTGTAGGAGATAATGTTAGACTTATTTTTAAAAAGCCTGATGTTAATGATCCTAAAGCAGCAAGGGAATATGATAAATTTTTTGGTCAACCTCTTAAACTATTGGGATATTCAAAAGTTTTGCACGAAGAAAAAAGAGGAAATTGCAATATATATCGGATTAACAATTTAGATATATTGGAGTATATCGCAGCAAGAGAGAAGAACACTTTATTTTTTCTAAAAACATATATTGAAAAGGTTTTGAACGATTCTGATATGATGGTGTTTTTTGATGAGTTTTTCGATATTCAAAATGAAGAAGCCTATAAGAAAGTAAAAGCCAATATGCAAGGATTTCTTATTGATAACACACATATCAATGGAAAAACAGAGTGTAATCGAATTTTCACTAAGGTAATCAATGTTCTGGCATACTATAAAAATGCTTGTGGTACACGAGGTGGGCATATCTCCAAGAGTATTATCACTTATGATGAATTGATGTATAACAGAATGAATTTCCGAGATATTTATTCTGATAAACCTAAAGGAGTCACAAGAAAAGAATATGCAGCTACCCACCCCGTTGAAGTGAACGAAGCCTACTATCACTATCAATCTGCAAAAGCCAAAAAATATCTCCGTCTATTCAACGACCAAAGCCGTAATGGACAGACTGAACACTTTGAAGAAACTCATATGCATGATAAGGCTATACATATCCACCACATATTCCCTGAAGCGATGTATCCTGAAATATGTTATTACTTGGAAAATATTATAGCTCTTACACCTACCCAACATTTAAACTATGCTCATCCCAACGGTCGAACACAAGAAATTGATGAGCAGTATCAGCATTTGCTACTGCTATCAAAAGCTGATAGAATACAAGAAAATTTAACAGCTGCAACGGTTGAGAAAATATACGAATTTTCAAATTTCTTGTTTGTCCTAAATGTAGGGTTTGACAATGATGATATATTGGAAATAACCGATATGGATTTCTGTTCGGTTGTAAATGCTATTAATATGCATTATGCTGCATAAAGGAGGATTTATATGATTACTTTAGATTATCAAACCAATAACGCCCGTTGGGGATGGAGCGGTATATGCTTTGAAGATTGGGAAAGTTATTCGGTAGTCTTAGGTTACCTTTCCAATCCGCAACACAACCGAGAGTTAAATCCTCGTTCTGAGTATGCTGATATATCTATGCGTATCGAACAAAATGATAGACAAGGAGCTTGGGATAAAGAAGGGCGCATCCATTATTATGGTGATTTAGACGAATTAATGCACTGTCTACCTGATTTATATAACCACAAAAGTGCAGGAAATGGAAGTGTGACAGCAAGAATAAACTCTAATGAATACATTATCTCCTTGATTGAGGATTATGATTTTATTCTTAGTCCTCGCAGAGGGCAAACAACCGCAGATGTCTTTCCGGCAGATTACATTACTGTAAAATCATATTTAGAAAATTACTTAGCAGAAGCAGGGGTAGATGATACTTATATTGAAGACTGTCTCGATAAATTTGATGATGGATATAATATGTAATCTGGAAGGTATAAATATAAAATTAACCGTAGCAGGGAGATTACGTTATGGAAACTAATAAAATACAACTCCAATCTCAAGGCATTAAAAAAGCATTAAGAAATTACAAAATGTATGATTCGGTAGCAGAATATATATGGAATGGTTTTGATGCGCAAGCTACAAAAGTTGAAGTATTATTTTGCAGAAATGAATTGGGCGGCATAAATAGTATAATTATAAGAGATAATGGTCATGGCATAGAGCAAGAGCAGTTAAAAGTTAAATTTACTCCAATGTTTGAATCGGAAAAAGCGATTACAATAAATAAAAACACCATTTCTACATATCATGGTAAAAATGGTGTTGGAAGACTAACATTTTTCACATTTGCACAAGAGGCTGAGTGGGAAACAACATATGAAAAAGACAACATAAAATATACTTACAATATAACTATTAACGCAAGTACTTTAGAAGAATTTTCTCATTCGGAAAAACAAGAAACTTCTGCAGAAACAGGTACGACAGTTACTCTGAATAATGTTGACGAAAAATTTTCCGTTGATGAATTGAATGATTATATTCAGACCGAATTTTCTTGGTACATTGAGCTTAAAAGACAGCAAGGATGTAAGTTGTATATTGACAATAAAGATATAGATAATACCGAGGTGATTGAGGAACGCTCTGAACATAAATATACTTATGAGAATATATCATATGATGTTACTTTTTGCCGTTGGAAAAGAAAGTTAAATAAAGAATTTTCCAAGTATTATTATATAAATGCGGATGGAATTGAAAAATTCAAAGAAAACACAACATTAAATAATAAAGGTGATAAATTTTTCCACAGTGTATATATAAAAAGTTCGTTATTTGATGACTTTTCTTTTGAAAATCCCGAAGGCCAAGAAGTTCTTTTTGGAAAAACCAAGGATTCCGTAGAGTATAGGTTTATAAAACACGAAGTTGACAAGTTGTTGCGAGAAAAAAGGAATCCATTTATCAAAGAGTACACAAAAACATACTTAATTGAATTAAAGAAAAATGGCGCCTATCCCAAATATCAAGATACACCATTTGATGCCTATAGAAAAGATGCATTGGATGCAATGATTTCTAATATTTACTATGCTGAACCTAAAATTTTTTCAAAACTGAACATTACTCAACAAAAAACATTGGTAAGATTGTTTGACTTAATACTACAATCTAACGAACTTGATAGTTTGTTTGATATAATAGGCGATATTGTTGATATGAGTGATGATGAAAGAAAAGGATTGTCTGAAATACTAGAATATACAACAATGTCCAATATCACTAAAACAATTAACCTATTAAAAGATAGAGCTATAGTTATTGAACAATTAAAGTCTTTAGTTTTTGATAAATCAGAGAGTATAACCGAGGTAAAGCACATACAGCCATTTATCGAAAACAATTATTGGATTTTCGGTGAGCAATATCATCTTGTTACCGCAGAAGAGCCAGATTTCGAAGAGGCCTTACGTCGTTTTCGTTATATTCTTAATGGCGAAAAACTTACAAAAGAGGAAAGCAAAATTGATAGTCCTGACAAAAATAAGGAGATGGATATTTTTGCTGTACGGCAATCGAAGCAAGGAGATATAAAAAAGTGCATTGTTGTAGAACTCAAAAGACCTAGTGTAACTTTAGGAAATAAGGAATTAACTCAAGTAAAAACTTATTTTAAAACAATTCAATCAGAAGACAGGTTTAATGCGGATAATATTGAGTGGGAATTTTATCTTGTTGGTAATAATATCAATACAGACATTGAAAATGAGTATGAAAACGCTTCTTCTTATGGAGAAAAGTATCTTGTTTTCAAAGTTAAAAAATGTAAAATATATGTAAAAAGATGGAGTGATATAATAACTGAGTTTGAAATAAACAACAGTTTTTTACTTGACAAATTACAGTTGCAGCAAAATGCACTTGCAGAATCTAAAAACAAAACAGCAAATGAAATCGTGGAGGAACAAGCAACTCTTTCTTCCGCAATGCCACCTGAAGTAAAAATAAGTTAATTTTAAACGCACAAAAGACATGCAAGTCAAGGGTAAATGCACGAGCCATGCTCGCCCTTGACTTGCATGTCTTTTTTTGTAGTATGTCAGTTAAGGGGATTTAAGCCAAAAACGGACTTAAATCCCTTTTTTCATAAAGTGTTCGTTTCTAGATTTTTGTGGAACGATAGAAGTCATTTTTGAGGTTTTGAATATAAAACCATTACCTTATAAGTTTCAGGCTTTAAAAACCGCTGAAATAGGGCGATTTTTACCCTCTATTGCGTTACATTTTACCCCATATTAACGAAAACAAGCATATCGCCGTAAAAAGCGACATGCTTGACTCTCTTTTACACCCTGCTTGTCGGTAGATAGTGATATTCTTAATACTTCCTTATCACTACCCACCTAATGCGGCGGGTGTTTTTCATGTTTATTTATATTTTATTCGTCATAAGCCACTGCATCGTCAAAGAGCTTTTCAACCTCTTCCGACGGCTTCTTGGTTACAAGTGTAACCGCAACTGCAACAATGAGGCTTGCAACACTTCCCGGAAGAATTTCATATATTCCCGTGCTGCTAAGGAACGCAAGCCAGCAAATGTCAACTACCGCGCCGGTGAGAATACCTGCAACAGCACCCTTGAAATTAAAGCGTTTCCAGAAGAGGGAAAGCATAATCGTCGGACCGAACGCGGCACCGAACACACCCCACGCATTGGAAACAAGCCCCATAATGGATGCAGACGCCGGATTTGCCGCAATTAAAAGTGCAATGACCGCAACAGCAAGAACAACAAAGCGTCCAACCCAAAGAAGCTCCTTATCACTTGCTTTATTCTTGCGGATAACCGGCTTGTAAACATCACTTGCAAACGCAGAAGAAGCCGCAAGAAGCTGACTGTCCGCAGTACTCATAGATGCGGCAAGAATAGCCGAGAGAAGCACACCGGAAAGAAGCGGCGGGAATATCTTACGCACCATTTCAATGAACACAAGCTCATTTGCATTAATTGTTTCATCATATCCGAGGAAAAGACGTCCAACAATACCGATAATTGCAGCAAAGAGAACTATGAGCGCAGTCCATGTGATGCCGATTTTCGCCGACTTTTTAAGCTCCCTTTGTGAGCGGAGCGACATATAGCGAATTATGATATGTGGCATACCGAAGTAACCAAGACCCCATGCAAGACCGGAAACTATTTCCTTCCAGCTTGCAATCGGGTTCCAGAAATTCGGCTCAAGCGTTGCCATATTACCTGCCATTGTCGGTGCATCAAGAACGAACGCCGCAAAAATCGGGGCTATAAACATCGAGCCGAGAATGAGAAGTCCCTGGAAAAAGTCCGTCCAGCAAACTGCGGAGAAACCGCCGAGGAACGTATATCCTATAATGATAAATGCAGCTATGTACATTGCGACCTGCGCATCAATACCTAAAACTGTATTGAAAAGTGTTCCACACGCCTTGATGCTTGATGCACAGTAAACCGTATATGCAATAAGGAAAACTATTGCACAAAGAATCTGCAATGCACGTGATTTTGAAAGAAAGCGGTTTGTAAGGTATTGAGGAATCGTGATAGAGTCATTCGCCACGATTGAGAACTTGCGAAGGCGAGGTGCCTGAACAAGCCATGAAATCGTGTAGCCAACCGCGAGACCTACCGAAACCCATACCTGACCGAGACCTGCAGCATAAATTGCCGTAGGAAGTCCCATAAGCACCCATGCGCTCATATCCGAAGCTCCGGCTGAAAGTGCCGAAACCCACGGACCCATCTGTCTGCCGCCGAGGAAGAAGCTCTTTTCTCCGCCGTTACGGTCACGGAAGAAGAAATACACGCCTATTCCGAGCATACAGAGAAGGTAAATTGAAAAAACAATAATTTCTGTCATTTTCCTATTCTCCTTTAAAAGTTAATATGCATAAGTATACCATAAAATGTTTAATTTGCCAATACTTTACTTGAAAAAAACTTCTCCGGACGCCGAAACCCGGTGTCCGGATTTTTTAATGCTGTTATTTCTTTCCACGCGCAGATGCTGCAACAACCTTCCAAAGCGCAATAAGTGCAATTACGTTCGGGATAACCATAAGGTAGTTGAAGAAATCCGTAAGCTCCCACACGAGATCATTTGAGAGAAGCGTGCCGAGAAAAATGAATACTATTGCAATAACGGAATAAATTACAACCGCCGTCTTGCTGTTCTTTGTGAGATACTGAACGTTGATTTTTCCGAAAAAGTTCCAGCCGATAATAGTTGAATACGCAAAGAAGAGAAGGCATATCGCAATAAACATATTACCGAAGCTTGTTCCGAACACACTGCCGACAGCCATCTGCATTGCATTCGTTTTCATAATACCCTGGGCTTCAATTGCCGCAACGTAATCTCCGCTTGCAAGAAGCCCGCCCTCTCCTACATAGAGGGTTGATATAACAACAAGAGCAGTCATTGTAAGAACAACAAATGTATCGATAAATACACCCACCATTGCAACACAGCCCTGGTCATGCGGTTTCTCGACATCTGCCATTGCGTGTGCATGCGGAGTTGAACCCATACCTGCCTCGTTCGAGAAAAGACCGCGCTTTGCGCCCTGGCTGATTGCCGTTTTGAGAGCATAACCGATTCCGCCGCCGATGAGCGCATCAGGCGTAAACGCATACTTGAATATCGCGCCAAAGGTTTCAGGAATATACTTAATGCGCGCAACAAGCACTACGAGACCTCCGAGAAGGAAGAGACAAGCCATTATCGGAACAAGCTTTTCCGTAACGGATGCGAGTCTCTTTACTCCGCCGATGAAAATAAACGCAGATACTGCGGCAACTATGATACCGATAATCCATCCGTCAATACGGAATGCTGTGTAGCATGACTCTGCGATGGAGTTTGACTGTACCATTGAGCCAAAGAAGCCGAGAGCAACCGTGATTGCTACCGCAAAGAAAACCGCAAGAAATGTGCCGAAGCCGTTGGGAAACGCTTTCTTTATGTAGTAAACCGGACCGCCGTGAATTTCACCGTTTGCATCAGAAACACGGGTTTCCTGAGCAAGAACCGCTTCTGCATAAATGGTAGCCATACCCAAAAATGCGATAATCCACATCCAGAAGATAGCACCGGGACCTCCGACGAGTATCGCACCCGATGCACCGACGATGTTACCTGTTCCTACCTGTGCCGCAATTGCCGTTGCAAGTGCCTGGAACGAGGTGAGGCCACTGCCGTCTTTGTTGCCGAAAAGCTTGATGTTGCCGAAAACCTTTTCCATACCTTCGCCAAAGCAGCGAACCTGCACGAAACGAGTTTTGACCGTAAAGAAGAGACCTGCTCCCACGAGCAGAATGATGAGAATGTAGTCCGCAAGAAAGCCGTTTGCCTTCTGGACCATTGCCAAGAGTGAGTCAAGAAATGCCTGCATGATTTGTTCCTCCTGAAAATTATATTTTGGACCGAAAAACAGAAAATGCGTTTTCCGGCACAATAAAAAATGCCGCAATAATGCAGCAACTCCGAAAAACGCATACAAGGATGTGGGATTCGTATGTGTTTTCTCCGTTCTTTTGCCTGAGAGATTCAGCAGAATTCTCTGCCTTACACCTTCGGCACTCATTTAAGAGATTCTCCGGAGCCCCCTCCGCTTTCAGTCTCTTCCGATTCTGAAAGTTTCATCGGGCAATATTCAATTATATATATAATAACACACTTTATGTCATAATGCAACTGTTTTTCGCAAAAAATTTATAGACCCATTTTGATTATTCGAAACAAACAGGAAATGATGCGGCAATAGCACTTGATTTTTCGGGCGATTTGCGGTACAATACATGGGAACATAATGAAAAGAGGTCCTTAAATTGCAAAGCAAAACAAACAAACTATTCACCAATCCGTATTTCGTCACCTTCGCGGCACTTCTGTGCTGTGCGCTCTGGGGCAGTGCCACTCCGTTTATCAAAATAGGATATGAGCTTATCCTCCCCGTGCGCAATGTCCCGTCAACCATTCTCTTTGCCGGCGTCCGCTTCTTCCTTGCCGGTATTCTCACAATTCTCATTTACAGCATTGCACGCAAGAAGTTCCTTCTCCCACAAAAACGCAATTGGAATAAGGTGCTGACCGTCAGCGCATTCCAGACCATTCTGCAGTACATATTCTTCTACATCGGTCTCGCCAATACCTCCGGTGTTAAGGGTACGGTAATCAGCGGATGCAACGTTTTCTGTTCAATCCTCATCGCAAGCCTTCTCTTCCGTCAGGAAAAGCTTACGGCAAAAAAAATAATCGCCTGCATCGTTGGCTTTGCAGGGATTATCCTTATCAATATGAACGGTCTTGATTTTAATATGAACTTCTTCGGTGACGGGTTTGTATTCTTCTCCACCGTGTGCTACGGAATGTCCTCCACGCTTATCAAAATTTATTCCAAGGATGAGGACCCGGTTATCATCAGCGGGTATCAGTTTGCCATCGGCGGACTTCTCATGGCGATCGGCGGACTTTTATTCGGCGGTGTGATTGAGCTTAGCGGTGGCGCGGCAATCGGTGTGCTTATTTATCTCGCATTTCTTTCGGCAATTGCATATTCCCTCTGGGGCGTGCTCTTGAAGTTCAACTCCGTTTCGAAGGTGACGGTTTTCAGCTTTATGATCCCCGTTTTCGGAGTACTTCTGTCCTCGCTTCTTCTCTCCGAGCAGAGCAACGTTTCACCGATAAACCTCGTAATCACACTCGTTTTAATCTGCACGGGAATACTTTTGCTTAATTATAAAAAGAATTAAAACCTTATCACCCATGACGCAATTTTCCGGAATGCTCTGTACAGCGGATTTTCCAATTCTTTTCCGGCATCGCGAAGCTTTCCTCTTATATCAATATTCTGCGGACAATGCTGTTCGCATTTCCCACAGCCAATGCAGTTTGACGCGGCTGTGGAGTTTTTTCTCATTGCGGTACACATAAAATAATCTCTCATTCCGGCAAACTTGCTGTCAGAATACACTCTGTTGTATGCCGCAAACACGCCCGGGATATCCACGCCCTTCGGACACGGCACACAGTAGCGGCATCCGGTGCACGGCACCTTCATCCCTGCGTTTATCGCCTTTACCACGCCTGCCAGCATCTCTTCATCCGCAGCCGTAAGCTCTCCGATGCGCGCCGAGTCCGCCACGCGGCAATTTTCCTCCAGCATTTCCATTGAGTTCATCCCCGAGAGAACCGTTGTTACCTCGGGCTGATTCCACAGCCAGCGGAAAGACCACTCGGCCGGAGTGTATTTTGGTGTATGCTCCCTGAAAATACGCATTGCCTCCTCCGGCAGACGGTTCACAAGCTTTCCTCCGCGCAGCGGCTCCATAATCATAACGGGAAGTCCTTTTTTGTTTGCGTGCAAAAGCCCGGTGCGTCCCGCCTGGGTGTGCTCATCCATATAATTATATTGAATCATACAGAAATCCCAGTCATACACATCAACAAGAGAGCAGAACATCTCTGAATTGCCGTGGTATGAAAAACCTATCTGACGGATTTTTCCGCTCGCCTTTTTCTCTGCAATCCACTCCTTTATACCAAGTCCGCAAAGGCGTTCCCATGTGGCGGTGTCCGTAAGCATATGCATAAGATAATAATCAATATAGTCCGTGCGGAGACGTGAAAGTTGCTCATTAAACAAGCGGTCAAGATCCTCGCGGGTTTTGATAAGATAATGCGGAAGCTTCGTCGCAATATTTATTTTTTCACGGAGATTGTTTTTCTCAAAAATCTCTCCGACTAAGACTTCGTTTCCGGGATAGATATACGCCGTATCAAAATAGTTCACGCCCATTCTGTACGCCGCCAGAATTTCACGCTCTGCCTCAGCAAAATCAAACTTGCCCATTTTCTTTTTAAATCGCATACAGCCAAAAGCCAAAGCCGATATGTCATTTTCGTATTTATCCTTGCGGTATTGCATTTTCTTACTCCTCCTTATTGCCATAACCGTTTTTTCTGTCACATTTCCGGTTCGTCGGCAACCGCCGAACCCTACAATCATTATACTTCAATCACATATGTTTTTCAATATTTTTCAGAATATGATCGTCCGCAAATTTACTTTCACAAAAAAATTTGGAAAATTTGAAAAAAAGACTTGATTTTTTCCTCGCGATGTGTTATTATAGTTAAGCTGTTTGGAAAGATATGCGCTGCTAGCTCAGCTGGATAGAGCGTCTGGCTACGGACCAGAAGGTCGGGGATTCGAATTCTCCGCAGCGCGCCACGGCATCAAGAAGGACTTGAGAGAAATCTCAAGTCCCTTTCTTTTTAAACAATCTGTAACATCATATCTAATCACCTTGAAAGCGGGGAATAATTGTAGTAAAATGTAATCACTATATATCCGGAGGAATTCTTATGCGCGGTTTTTTTCAAAGATTCAATAACACTGTTCAGCGTTTTATGTACGGACGCTACGGAGTTGACGAGTTCGGCTCATTTTTGCTCATAACAGGCATGGTGCTGGCTTTTCTTTCTTTGTTCCGCCTGTTTTTCTGGTTAAGTATCCCGGCACTTGCTATCTTTATCTGGTCATACGTTCGTATATTTTCAAAAAACTTTGCAAAGCGGCAGAGTGAGCTTGCAAAATATTGGAGAATCCGATCCCGCGTGCGCGATAAATTAGCTTTCTGGAAAAGCAAAATGAAAGACAAAAACCACCGCTACTACCGCTGTAAGCTTTGCAGGACGGTTATGCGCGTGCCGCGCGGCAAGGGCAAAATTGAAATAACCTGCCCCAAATGCAGAAGTAAAATAATTAAAAAGACATAAGATACAGGACGTACCTGAAAGTCATTTTCTTCAGGTACGTCCCTGCTTTTTTACTTGTTCTTTTGTAATTGTTCTTTTATCATCATATCCTTGACCTTCATAAGGCGGGTAAGGTTTCCACGCTCATTTTCGTCAAGCTTCATCGTTATCATGCGTATCGTTTCCGCAAGCTGCGGTATCATAACATACTCAAGCGCATTTACGCGTCTGCGCGTTTTTTCAATCTCCTGTGCAAGAAGCTGGGCAGATTTTTCTACCTCGGCAAGGCGCAGAAGCTTAGGTAAAAGACGTGCAAGACCGTCCACCGCATCGTCAAGCTCACCGGAGGTCATTGCATAGCCGTAAGGATATACGGATTTCCCGTCACTTGCCGAAAACGAAAACTCGGGAACATCAACGCTCATTATATTTTTGTATGATATGTCAAGCTCTACGGACTTTGTCGGACACATAAGCGACTGCTCCATCATCTCGGGAGACATCACGGCACCTGCAACGGCAAAGCCACGGTTCGCCTCGGAGATTTCGCGCTCCACCTCAGCGCGAAGCTCTTTGTTCTCGCGGATAATGTCAAGAAAGCGCTTCATCAGCTCGTCCCGCTTATCTTTTAAAAGCTTATGACCTCGGCGCGCTGTGGTAAGACGGTTTTTAAGCCGCTTTAACTCCATACGCGTCGGGTTAACATTCATTGTTGCCATAGGAAAAACTCCTTAAGCCTTATTTTCCGGCAGATATTTTTCAATAAGCTCAGGCTTTATACGCTTAAGCTCTGACTTAGGAAGAATGGAAAGCAGCTCCCAGCCGAGATTCAATGTCTCCTCAATCGAGCGGTTCTCGTCATAGCCCTGGCTTACATAGCGAAGCTCAAACTGCTCGGAGAACTTGGCGTACAGCTTATCAATATCAGAAAGCGCCGCTTCACCGAGAATTGTCATAAGCTCCTTCGCTTCTTTTCCGCGTGCATACGCCGCAAAGAGCTGGTTCATCGTTCCGGCGTGGTCCTCACGCGTTTTTCCGTCACCGATTCCCTTGTCCTTGAGACGTGAAAGCGACGGAAGAACGTCTACCGGAGGCAGAACATTCTTTCGATAAAGCTCACGCGAGAGGATAATCTGCCCCTCAGTGATATATCCCGTAAGGTCGGGGATAGGATGTGTCTTGTCATCCTCGGGCATTGAAAGAATCGGAATCATCGTTATGGATCCCTCACTGTCGAGGTTTCTGCCCGCACGCTCATACATCGTTGCAAGGTCGGTGTAGAGATAACCCGGATATCCGCGGCGTCCCGGAACCTCCTTACGCGCCGCCGAAACCTCACGAAGAGCCTCGGCGTAGTTCGTGATATCCGTCATAATGACGAGTACGTGCATATCCTTCTCAAATGCAAGATATTCTGCCGCCGTAAGTGCCATACGCGGGGTGGAAATACGCTCAATCGCAGGGTCGTTTGCGAGGTTTACAAAGAGCACCGTGCGGTCAATTGCACCTGTGCGCTTAAAGTCCGAGATAAAGAAATCTGCTTCCTCAAATGTGATACCGATAGCGGCAAACACAACGGCAAACTTTGCATCAGCACGCAAAACCTTTGCCTGACGCGCAATCTGTGCGGCAAGCTGTGCGTGCGGAAGACCGGAGCCTGAGAAGATAGGAAGCTTCTGACCGCGGACAAGGGTGTTAAGACCGTCGATTGTCGAAATACCGGTCTGGATAAACTCATCCGGGTAGTTGCGCGATGCGGGATTCATCGGGGTACCGTTTATATTGCGGCGCTCCTCCGGAAGAATTTCCGGACCGCCGTCACGCGGTCTGCCCATTCCGTCAAAAACGCGGCCGAGCATATCCTCGGAAACACCAAGCTCTATTCCGTGACCGAGAAAACGCACGGAGCTTGCGGCAAGGTTAATTCCCGCACTGCTTTCAAAAAGCTGAACCAAAACGTCCGAGCCATTGACCTCAAGAACCTTGCAACGGCGGCGCTCACCGTTCGGAAGCTCAACCTCGCCGAGCTCGTCATATGCAACGCCCGTTACATCCTTTACAAGCATAAGAGGACCTGTAACCTCTTGGATAGTACGATATTCCTTAAGCATTACTCTTCCTCCTTTGCCGAGATAAGGCTCTCTGCTTCACTTTCCATGAGAGCTTCTATTTCATCATAAACCTTATTGTATGTGTCGTTCGGAGCATCCTTTGCACGTCCGAGCTTTTCACGTGCCTGCATTGCAAACACCTTATTCGGGTCTGCCCCTGCAGAGATAGCCTTTTTACCGAGATCGTGATACTTTAGAACAAGCTGCATAAGGTGCGCCTGCTTTGCAAGCGGAGTGTAGCTGTCTGTGTCGGAGAATGCATTCTGCTGGAGGAAGTCCTCACGGACAATCTGCGCAACCTCAAGAGTCAGGCGGTCCTCTGCCGAAAGTGCATCAATACCGACAAGGCGGACAATTTCCTGAAGCTCTGCCTCAAGCTGCAGAAGTCCCATTGCACGGCTTCTGTTTTTCATAAACTCGCGCGATACGTTTTCATCAAACCACGCGCCAAGACGATCGAGATAGAGCGAATATGAATTAAGCCAGTTAATTGCCGGGAAGTGGCGACGGTATGCAAGGGAAGAATCAAGCCCCCAGAAAACCTTTACAATTCGCAGTGTTGCCTGCGAAACAGGCTCGGAGATGTCACCGCCCGGAGGTGATACCGCGCCGATTGCGGTAAGGGAACCGCGTCTTTCCTCACCGGATACGGCAACTATTCTGCCGGCACGCTCATAGAACTGCGCAAGACGGGATGAAAGGTATGCAGGATAGCCTTCCTCACCCGGCATTTCTTCAAGACGACCGGACATCTCACGCAAAGCCTCTGCCCAGCGGGAGGTGGAGTCTGCGATAACCGCAACGTCGTAGCCCATATCTCTGTAATATTCCGCGATCGTTATACCCGTATAGATAGACGCCTCACGCGCCGCAACAGGCATATCTGATGTATTGGCAATAAGCACGGTGCGCTTCATAAGCGACTCTCCCGTCTTCGGGTCAGAAAGCTCCGGAAATTCGCGCAGAACATCCGTCATTTCGTTTCCGCGCTCGCCGCAGCCGATGTATACAACTATATCAACGTCGGACCACTTTGCAAGCTGATGCTGAACAACGGTCTTTCCGCTTCCGAACGGGCCGGGAACTGCCGCAGCACCGCCCTTTGCAATCGGGAACATTGTATCGATAACGCGCTGACCGGTAATCATCGGAACATCCGGAGGCATTTTTTCTTTGTATGGACGCCCCACGCGAACCGGCCACTTCTGAAGCATTGAAACTTCTTTTATTTCTCCGCTGTCTGTCTTTATTTTGCAAACGGTATCCTCAACCTTAAAGGACCCGCTGTTTATCTCAGTAATCTCGCCTGAAACGCCGTGCGGAACCATAATGCGATGCTCTACAATAACAGTCTCATTGACCGTACCGATAATGTCACCCGCCTGCACGCGCTCGCCTGCCTTGCGCGTAGCTGTAAATTCCCACACGCGATCACGGTCGACGCTCGCAACGTCTATACCGCGCTTTATGTTGCTTCCCGAAAGCTCACGGATTTTCTCAAGAGGACGCTGAATACCGTCATAAATATTCTCGATAAGTCCCGGTGCGAGCTCTACGGAAAGCGGCGCACCCGTAGTGACAACCTCGTCACCGTAGCCGATTCCCGCCGTTTCCTCATAAACCTGAATTGAAGCGCGGTCACCGCGCATTTCGATAATTTCTCCGATAAGCTTATCCTGTCCGACGCGAACAACGTCGAACATATTCGCGTGGGAAAGCCCCTCCGCTACTATAAGCGGACCGGAGACCTTTATAATCTTTCCGCTTGTCATAGATTTATCTTCCTTCCTATGCCAGAATATCCGCGCCGACTGCGCGTTCAACAGCATCGTGCACGTTCTTCATTCCGATACCGAGGCTTCCGCCCTTGCCCGGAACGAGAATAACCGCAGGCAGGGGGCTGTCTTTATACTTTGCAATTTCCTCCGGTATCTTTTCCGCAAGCTGTTCTGTTATATATATTACCGCGAAGCCTTCCTTCGCAAGAGAATGAAGGCTTTTCTTTGCCTCATCCGCAGTTTCACAAGCCTTCACGGTAAAGCCGAGCGTGCGATAGCCGAGGACGCTCATCCTGTCACCTAAAACTGCAAGCTTATATCCCATGGCCATTACACCCTCAATCTGCTTTTAATTTCATCCGCAGAAAGGCCTTCTGCCTTTCCCGCCATAATGATTCTTACCGTCATTTCTTCTGCCTCGCGGGCTGCAATGTATGCAATAATCGGACGCTCATCAAATGCAACATACCGCGCCGCTTTCATATATTCAATTCCCGCAAGGTCAAGCGCGCGCTCAAACTCTAAAAGCGTACCGTTATTCTTTGCCGCAATCTCTCCAAGCTCAGCCGCGCCAAGAAGCGGTGATGAAGCACACGCGCCGATAAAATCACGCACGAGAAGTGCATCGGTACGCAGTTTCCCGCCCGGCACAAGCGCACGGCGCAGTATATCGTCATCACGCCCCTGCCGTGCCGCACGTACAGCGGTGCGCAAATTTGCAATATCCGCAAGAAGCGACACATATCCGCGCAAAAACTCACTTCCCGAGCTTTCCGCCGCCGTAATAAGCATCTCAAAATACGCACGGTCAAGTGCGATATCCGCAAGGCACGCATCCCCCGTGCGGGAGAGAATGTCACGCGCCTCAAGGAACGCTTTGCCCATTTTTTCGGGAAGCGCGCTTACATCCCCCGTGCGGTATGCCGAAATTATGTCTTCTTTTGAAACCGTTCCGGAATCGGAAAGAAGTCTCTCTGCATCGGTGCCCGAAAGAGATGCTTTTATAACGGTTTTTATGTTGTGAAAGTCGTATTTCAGTGCAAAAACATCAAAAATAGCACGGTTTTCGCAGATTTCATCGATAAGCTTTCCGGTCTTTTCACGCATCCGTACAATTGCGGCGCTTACATCGGAAAAGCTGCCCCCCGCGACATCACCGTATCCTGCATCTGAAAGAATTTTTGCCGCCTCAGATGCGGTTTTTGCATCACACATACGCGAAACATCGCGCTCGGTGAGAAGATTTTTCTCATTTGCGCGCACGCGCATGGTCGCGTATAAATAATCTGTATCTTTTATTTTCATCGGAACCTCCGACTTCTGCATTATAACAGTAAATAATTTAACCAAAAAGAATCCCGGCAATCTCAAGCTGGAGCTCGTCGCGAAGCTCGTGGGCAAGACGGGAGAATGTGCAGTTTATCTCCGTATTCCCACGCTTGAAAATAAACCCGCCGCCGAGAGAATGAGTCTCCTCTGAAACAGTTATTCCCTTGTTTGCCGAGCATTTTGCAAGGATTTTTTCTTTTAGCGAAGCATCCTTTTCCGCAAGAACAAGCTCACCGCTCTCTCCATCCGCCGCGCGAAGTGCAAGGGATGCAAGCGCTGAAACAAGCTCGTCTCCCGAAAGAGAAGAAAGCTTTTCTTCTGCCTTGACAAACGCTTCGGAGATAAGCTCCTGCTTTTTTGCAAGAGAACAGCGCCGGGCATCCGATGATGCTGAGCTTTCAATACGGAAAGCCGCATCCTCGGCATCCTTTTCCGCGCGGACAAGAATTTTTTCACGCACGCCCTCTGCTTTTTTTGCATATTCAGCGCGCAAAGCTCTTGCCTCCGCCTCTGCCGCCGCGATAATCTCACGTGCGGTGTTCTCGCCTTCATCTGCTATTCGCTTTGTGATATTGTCAATCCCGTTCATATCGTGAAAACCGCCTTAGTTAATTCCGTTGAGCATAAGGAATGATACGAGAAGAGCAAGAACAGCATAGGTTTCAACCATTGCGGCATAAATCATTGCCTTTGAAACCTCTTCCGGACGCTTTGCAACGATTCCCACACCTGCTGCTGCAACTCTGCCCTGGCGAATAGCCGAAAAGTATCCTACAAACGCAATCGGGAGGCATGCAAGGAAAATGTAAAGCCCCTTCATCACGGTAATTTCAATCTGCGGATCTCCGCCGACTGCGCCAACCTTAAGCAATACCAGGAAAGCAATGAGAAGGCCGTAAATGCCCTGTGTTGCCGGAAGAGCCTGAAGCAGAAGCGTCTGACCGAACTTTGACGGATCCTCCGCCACAACTCCCGATGCTGCCTCACCGACGATACCTACTCCCTTCGCCGAACCCATGCCGGACAAAAACGTTGCGAGTGCTGCGCCTGCAAGCGCGAGTGCTAATCCTAATTCCATTTTAAATTTCCTCCTTGATGACATCAATATTTTTTGTTTTGATTGAAAGCGGAGAGAACAACCTTCCGCCGCTCTCATAGAATTTTCCGAAATACTCAACGTACTGAAGACGTGCCGAGTGAACAAAAGACCCTACGAGATTTATTGCTATATTAAACACATGGCCAATCACGAAAACGACAAAAAATCCTATCGGTCCCGTAAGAATTCCCATTGTGTTAATAACATTTCCGACGACAGCCGTCGAAAGTGACAGTGCGAGCAATCGCGAATATGAAAGAATATCCGAAAAATATCCTGTTATATCATATAAGCTGAGCACACCGCTGAAAAACTTACCTATTATATTCTTCTTGGCACGCCCCTGAGTCAGTATCAGCCCCAATGCTCCTGCTCCGAGAACATAAAGGCCTACCTTTGCATTGAATATGCAGGTGATCGCACCCGCAAACAGAACCCACCAGAATCCGATATCGAAAATCGCATCCCATACCTGACCGTCACGTATCATCATATACGCCTTTACCGCCATACCGGCAACTATCTGAATTCCGCCGAGAATAAGCGAGAATATCAGCATCGTCATCGGGTCATTTGTCGGGTTGAACCACAGCGCGGTTTCATACGGGAAAACCTTTCCCGTGAACAGCCTGTATACCGAAGGTATTGCATCTCCGAAAAATCCACCGAACAGAAGGCCCCACAAAACCGTGGACGCACCGCAGATTATCGCAAGCTGCATAAAGTTTTTAAATCCTCCGCGCGGTTTCATTTTTACAAGAGCGAAAATACCGGCAAGCATAAGAAGAAGTCCGTATCCCGCATCGGAAAGCATAATCCCAAAGAACATCGCAAAAAACGGTGCCATTGTCGGGTTCGGGTCAATTCCGCGATATGCCGGCGGGCTGTACATATTCGTTACCGTTTCAAACGGAGAGATAAACCTTGCGCTGTGCGTCAACGTTGGCGGCTCCTCATCCTCTTCCGGATCGCGGAACTCATACGCCGTTCCGTTTTCCTCGAAAATTTCCGTAAGCATCTTTTCCTCACGCGCCGGACACCAGCCCTCGATATAAAACACGCGCTCCGTACCGATTCCCATTTCCTCTGCATCCGCCACGGAAATCCTCGTTTCAAGTGCATCGTGAGCCGCAAGAAGCCTGTCGTAAACATCCTCCGTCACGGAAAGCGATGCTTCCGTTTCCGAAATTGCTTTTTCAAGCTCTGATATTTCTTTCTGAAGCTCCGAAATTTTTTCCTTTGCCGTTTTATCAACACCGGCAAATCGGACAATCGCCCCGCCGATTTGCTTAAGTGCATCACGCACGCGCTCTGTATCATCACAAAAGCTAAGCACAAAAACGTAGTTAAGCTCACGGTCAGCCGATACGACAAAGCATTCCGAAAGCTCACTTGCCGCTGCAACCGTCTGCCCTATATCTTCCGCGCTTTTTGATGCGGGCACGGTAGCGAGCGTAGTATCGTAAAACCTGCCGGACGGGGTGTCAAGAGGAACATCCAGTTCACACCACGGTGTATAGGTTTCTGCAACAGCAGAAAGCCTTGCCGCTTCCGCACGGTCGCGTGAGAGCATCGCTTCCGCATCCGTTATCCGCTTCGCATCGGAAAGCGCAGCTGAGATAAGGGCATCATCAAAAAACTCGCGCTCGGTTACCGCAGGTCGCGGAGTGAACATTCCCTTTTTAAAGCTTCCGTATCGCTTTGCAAGAGAAATCGCGCTTTTTACGGTTGTAAGCTCTTCCAAAAGCTTTTCGGAAACGGGATTCTCAACTCGGGAAAAGCCGTCGCACTCAGCCGTTTCGCTGATTTCAACAACCCCTATGTGAGAAAGCAACTCAAGCAGTTTTTTTCTTTCTGATGCCATCGCCATAACAGAGAGGTGCTTCATTCTGACAATTGCCATTATCCGTTCACAACCCTTTCCGCTATGACTGCAGCTGCCTTATCCATTCGCGAAGCAGCAAGCGCAGAAAGCTTTTCGTGTTCATTGGAAAAAGAAGAAAGTATCTTTTCCGCATTTGCACGCGCACTCTCCTCTGCCTTTGCGATAAGAGACGCAGCCTCTTGCTCTGCGGCTTTTTCTGCATCCGAAAGAGAAACGCGGCATTCCTTTTCGGCATCCGCCACAATCCTTCTTGCGCGTTCACGCGCCTCGGATATCGCGGCAGCCGCATCAGCCTCTGCATCAACTATTTTATTGACGGCATCTCGTGCCATAAATCTCACCGCCTTGTTTTCTGAAAATACATTTTTGTTATTTTACCACATTTTGCACAAATTATCAATTCTTTTAACAGATAATTTTCAAATTGTTTTTAAGATTTTGTCCGTTTTGTATAATCGGTATCCTCCGATATATAGTTTGACTTTTTCCCCGTTCTGCATTACAATAATAGAAAACAACCTTGGAGGAGCTTATGCGCGATTATTTACACACCACTCTCGATAAAAATGAAATGTTCGAAATGGGTTCAACCGCTCTTGCACACATAGGCGATGCGGTTTTTGAGCTGATGGTACGCGGAAATCTGTGCAAAAACGGAAAAAGAAAGGCAAAAGAGCTTCATAAAAACACTGTTCTCTCGGTTTCTGCCTCGGCACAGGAAAAAGCCACAGAAAAAATTATACCTCTTCTCACAGACGAAGAGAGAGACATCTTTTTGCGCGGAAGAAACGCAAAAGTGAATACGCTTCCAAAGCACGCGACTCCGGAAACATATCACACCGCAACTGCATTTGAAGCGCTTTGGGGTTATCTCTATCTTACCGGAAGCTACGACCGCCTAAACGAGCTTTTTGATATTATAAACGCATAACAGAAAACAGAACCTTTTCCCTTGTAAGCGGCGTGCTTTTATGTTATACTTACATTATTATAAAAGAAAGGTGACTCCCGATATGAAACACAAACTTTTATCCGCTCTTTCCCTCACTCTTGCACTTTTGCTTTTGCTCTGTTCCTGCGGCGGTAACAGTGACGACAATACCGTTACGCCCGTTCAACCTCTTGAAGAAATAAAAGCCGAACCTCCCGTGTTTTACAAAAGTGCGCTTACCGGTCTTCCGGTCGAGGATGAGGAGGCACAGAGCCGCCGCCCCGTTGCCGTTATGATCAACAACATCAAAAAGGCACTTCCGCAATACGGTATATCGAAAGCCGGAATTGTTTTTGAGGCACTTGCCGAGGGCGGTATAACAAGGCTTCTTGCCGTGTTTGATGATATTTCCGATATTTCGCAGATCGGAACAATCCGCTCTGCACGTCCGTATTATCTCGATTTTGCACAGAGCGTCGATGCCGTCTATGTACATATCGGCGGAAGCCCCGAAGCATACAGCCAGATTAAAAGCCGCGGTATGGACTCCTACGACCTCATCGAAGGCCGCTACAACGCAATGTACTGGCGCGATAAGGACAGAATCCGCCAAAGCGGCTATGAGCACAGCGTTTTCACCTCCGGTGACCGCATTATGGAACGCATTGAAGCTGACGGCGTGCGTATGACGCGCAGTTCTTCCTACGGAAAGGCATTCAATTTCTCTGACGACGCAGAATATGAAGGTACGGATGCAACCAAAATCACCGCAGTGTTCTCATCATATAAAACCGGCACATATACATATGATAAAGAAAACGGACTTTATCGCATCGGTCAGTACGGCACATCGCACGTTGACGCTCTCTCCGGTGTGCAGATTGCATTCAAGAACATATTCATTCTCCGTATGAACTCATATGTGATAAAGGGCGACACTGCCGGCAGGCTCCGCTTTGATTCAGTCGGAAGCGGAAAGGGTACGTACTTTGTAAACGGCACCGCAACGGATATTACATGGAAAAGGGCAAGCTCCTCCGCTCCCTTTAAGTTCTACACCGCAGACGGAAGTGAGCTTGAGGTCGTTCCCGGCGATAACTACGTTGCAATTGTCCCGCTTGATGCCTCCGTAACCGTAACGGGAGAGTCTCCGGAAACGGTACCCGCGCAATAAAAAACTGCTGCAGTGTGGCAGAGATATAAAAAGACAGGAGTGTTTTATCTATGGCAAAAACAGTAAAAGATATCATAAAGCTTATCCGCGACAATGATATCAAAATGGTAGACTTTAAGATGGTTGACATCAACGGTCAGTACCGCCACGTAACCATTCCCGCACAGAACTTCTCCGAAGAAACAATGAAAAACGGAATCGGCTTTGACGCTTCAAACTACGGCTACGCCGTTGTTGAAAAAAGCGATATGGTATTCATTCCCGATCCCGATACCGCATCGATTGACCCATTCTGTGAAATTCCGACGCTTTCGATGACCGGTAACGCAATGATTATCGACAATCCCGAAAACCGCCCGCTCGCTCAGTATCCGCGTAACATCGTCCTCGCGGCAGAGAAATATATGCGCGACAGCGGAATTGCAGATACAATGCTCATTCTCCCGGAATTTGAGTTTTACCTTTTTGACGATGTTGCGTGGAACGTTGCTCCCAACAGCATCGGTATGACGCTTGATGCAAATCAGGCATACTGGAACAGCGGAACCGACGGCAAGGGTACGGTAGTTGCAAAGCAGAAGAACTACCACATTGCAAAGCCGTTTGACCCGACATACGAATGCCGCAGTGAGATGTGTATGCTCATGCAGGATGCAGGCATCACGATTAAATATCATCACCCCGAGGTTGGTGCGGCAGGTCAGTTTGAAATCGAGCCACAGCTCGGCGAAATGTCAAAGATGGCAGATGCCACAATGATGATTAAATACATCATCCGCAACACCGCTCTCAAACACGGGCTTTCCGCAACGCTTATGCCCAAGCCCGTATACGGCGAGGCAGGCAACGGTATGCACGTTCATATTCTCCTTATGAAGGATGGTGAACCGGTATTCTCCGATGATAACGGCTATTCAAACCTCAGCGAAACCGCGCATTACTTCATTGGTGGACTCCTCAAACATATCGCATCACTCTGCGCGATAACAAACCCGAGCACAAATTCCTTCAAGCGCCTTGTCCCGGGCTTTGAAGCACCGGTAACGGTAGGATACGCAACCTCCAACCGCAGTGCGGTTATCCGCATCCCGGCATACGCAAAAACGCCGAATCTCCGCCGCTTTGAAATCCGCAATCCTGATGCAACCTGCAACCCGTATTTCTGCTATGCGGCTATCCTTATGGCAGGTCTTGACGGAATAAAGAACAAAATCGACCCGCACGCAAACGGCTGGGGACCGTATGACGTAAACCTCTACACTCTCCCCGAAGAGGAAAAGGCAAAGCTGAGTAGCCTTCCGACATCACTTGATGAAGCACTTGATGCTCTTGAATCTGATAACGACTACCTCACCGCAGGCGGCGTTTTCCCGAAGGAGCTTATTTCAAACTTCATTAAAACAAAGCGTGAGGAATGCCGCCGTATGGCTGCCATCCCCCACCCCGCAGAATTTGAGCAGTATTATAATCTGTAAACATCAATATGGAGAGCCCCCCGAAAAAGCCGATGGCTTTTTCGGGGGGCTGTAATTTTCCGCCCTGTATGTATTAGCGGGTTTGTGAATTACTTTACACGGTTGTATGCAGATTCATATGCAGCGAGAACTTCTTCAACACCCATTTCTTTGAGCGTCTCAACAAACTTGTCAAAGTTTGAAAGCGGTTCCTGACCGAGCATAAACTTAACAAGCATTTCCTCAGAATTAGTATGTAATCCTGTATAATACATATCAATCGTTGCTTGCTCTTCGTCGTTGAAGTCAAGCCATAATGTAACCGGATAATGCGGCAGCTGATGCTGTGCTACGATCGCTTCACTCTCGATTGTTGTTTCAGACTGCATAGCCTTTGCCGCCTCGGGATCTAAGCGGCAGAATGAGCCATAAAGCTGGAATCCGTACATAATATTAGGCAGTGTACCCACATCATCTGTTATGAACTTTTTCTTCCCATCAACAACTTCGTAAGTTTCTCCTTCTTTGCCCCATGAAACAAGTTCCATTGCCTCATCGGTATACATCCAGTCAAGGAATTTTGCTGCATTTGCAATGCCTTCCGCTCTTCCTGTATCCGGAATTGAAATACCTACCATCTCAATGTCGCCGCGCTCCATCATGGAAACGCCTTTTTCTGCATTTGCAACAGGAGGCACAAATGCCTGAATTTTGAATTCGGGATTATTCTTTTGTGCAAGATTATTATAGTGATCGATTCTTAACTGAAGATGCGGCATAATAAACGTTCTGTCTGTAAGAACAAGCTCATCAAACGCAGAGCCGTTCATAGTTACACAATCGGCAGGCATAAGCTTTTCGTCTATCATTTTTTTATAGAACGTTACAACCTCAAGTGCGGTATCCTCAGTTGCACCCCAATGCCACTCTTCATCGTCAAAATCGTAATATGCACCATATTGCCACCACTTATCAAATGATGAGCCTGGCAGATCGAACACATAATTGAAGCTTCTTGTACTATAAGGATAAGATTCCGGATAAAGCTCCTTTAATGTTTTACATACCTCATAGAGTTCATCATATGTAGTAGGTGCCGAAAGATTATGCTTTTTGAAAATATCCTCACGGTAAAGCCATGCACGCATACGTGTTCTTCCCTCACGTCCGGTTCCCGGAGTGTAGTAAATCTTGCCGTCAGCACGTTTGCGGTTTTTAACAACGACGTCATACTCTTCCTGTGAAAGAGAATCAAGCCATGCGTTGTAATTTGGCATATATGCCTCTAAATCTTCAAATGCGATAAGCCCTTCACCTGCAAAGTTGGTATGTTGTCCCATTGTTTCAAATGCCATAAGATCCGGAAGCTCATCGCGAGCAGCAAATAGAAGCGGGAATTTCGACCCTGAATCTTTTGCCGGTATGGAAATCATATCGAGCGTTGCACCCGAGCCCTCCTGCATATACTCCCACAGTTTCCAGTCCTCTCGAAACGGCCAACTTGCACTGGACACCACCATATATTTGATCACATCGTCTTTTGTAAGCGGCTCTGTCGGGTCCTGCCCGTCAAGTGAAGTTTGTCCGTTGTTGCCGCCGCACGCGCAGAGCGCAAAGAGCATAACGGTTGCAAGGGTTAGAGCGATAAGTTTTTTCATTTTGTTGAATTCTCCTTTTTTGTTTTTTCATTTCTTCCCCGTGTCATCCTGAGCGGAGGGGATATGGTATAATATATTTACTGCTTTATATAATCCAATATTCTCTTGATAAGTACTGCTACCTCTGCGCGTGTTGTGTAATCTGTCGGAGTAATACGTCCGTTCTTACCGTTGACAAGACCTGAAAGCTTCGTAATATAACCTATCAAGCCCCGGTTTGAATGGACCGATAAGCCCGTATTCAAGATGGCATGTCGGTTCATATCCGCCCTCAGATAAGATTCTATCATCCACTATATATGCACACGAGTCTGTGTATCCGATAAACAGCACCGACTTTCCTCCGAATGCAGCTTTAACAGCCTGCTTTACACCGAAGCACGGCTCGCCGCCCATTGCAGCGATATATAAATCATCGCTGATGCGTACAGTCTGACAATGCAGTGTAACGCTTTGGGAAAGTTTTGCATAACCGCTGTTTACAATGATATCAGCATTTACGCAGTTTGGATTCGTCATATCGTCGCCGTAATCGCGAAGATAGTTTTTAAAATATTCAATCGGCTCAGGCTCCATTGGAAGTTCAATTTCAAAACTATCCGATGCAATGGATAACGCTTGTTTTTTACAACTGCCTTTCCGGATGAAATCACTCACAGCATCTGCGATATCCCGTGCAAATGCATCAATATCCGCAAATGTCATCGGACTCTTCCAGCGCATATTTTCCAAATCCGCGCTTGCGCTTGGACGAACATCTCCGCCTGCTGACTGAAAAAACATTGAAACACAACCATAGTGCATCAAATCAATATACTGGCACAAGCGTGCGGGAAATTCGCCGCTGACTGCCCTGCTTGTCGGATAAAACACCGGATGGCAAGCATAGTTCATCATAATCGCGCGGATGTTATTCTCCATATCGCGCACGCACATCACCGAAAACTCAGTATCATGAGGATAATCAACATTTGGTATATTTTTGAATTCACCATTTACCTTACCACGGCGACTGATATTAAAATCAGCATCGAATGTGCCGTACTCGAGCGTTCCTTCAATCATCGTACACATTGCACGGTCAAGGCAGTTTTTTGCGCGAGTCAGCAAAAACTCTTCGTATTCGTCACTGTGAAATCCCGGATTGTAACCGATTACAGCAGGAGCTGTGTGAGCATGAGTGTATGAAATTATCACTGATGCAGGGTTAACGCCATATTTTTTCATAGCGTAAGCCTCTATCTTTTGATTGAGAACACGGTCATGGAAGAGCAAATCAAATGACATTAACACTGTTTTTTCACTACCGTCATCAAGTACAAGTGTACGCACAAATATATCATCGTGAACATCCGCAAAAACCTTATCACGGTCGTACTGCGGACACGCAAGGCGCGTTGGTAAAATTGGCGTAATTATATCTTTTGAGACACCAAACTTCATATAAGCCCCTCTTTCTTTTAAATAGAAGCGGTAATGAACCACCGCTTCTATTTAAAATCTTAACTTACTTTATCTTGTTATATTCTTTTTCGTAGATTGCAAGAAGCTCAGAGACAGGAAGCTCAGAAATCTCTTTCTGAAAAGCATCCCATTCGGTAAGCGGGCGCTGACCGATAACAAACTTCATAATATTTTCCTCAACAACGGTCTTAAGAGATGTCTCATAATCTGCAACAAGCGCACTGTCTTCAGCCGAAATTTCCATATACATTTTGGGATCAAGATGCGGATAAGTATGCTCAAGCATAAAATCAGTTGTCGCCGCCTGTTCTTCAGAGATGGAAGCATCGATTACAGCCGGATCTACGCGGAGATATGTGCCAATTGTCTTAAATCCATATTTTGCATTTGCATTCTCATCCTCGCCGAGTATAAACCTGCGCTTGCCGTCTACAACCTCATACGTTTCCCCTTCTTTACCCCAGCTGATTATCTCTGCACCTTCATCGGAGTAGAACCAGTTGACGTATCTCATGGCGTTTGCAATTCGACCCTTATCACCTGTGTTGAGAACGCCAAAGCCCATCGGGTCATTGTTGAATTTATTGACCATTGCGATACCTGTTCCGTTCGTGGATTTCGGCGGAACCATTGCTGCAAGAGTATACTCCGGATTCTTTGCGCGTACAATGGAATTAAAGAAGTCAATACGCACCTGATATTCCGGCATCATAAATCCGCGGTCGGTTGATACAAGCTCTTCCCATGAAGCAGCATTGATTGTGAAAAAGTCTGCCGGAATGAGCTTTTCATCAACCATTTTTTTGAAAAGCTCTACCATTTCGAGCATAACCTCGCTCTCGGTTGCGCCATAGCTCCACTTCTCATTTTCAAAATCATAATATACATCATAGTGGAAGTTCGGCTTGAAGGATGAACCGATAACATTTATGTTCGTAAGCCCTGATCTCATGCAAAGCGGATATGAATCCGGATACAGCTCTTTAAGCTTTTTTGAAACGGTGTAAAGGTCATCAATCGTCTCGGGAGACTCAAGACCGTGCTTATCAAAGATGTCCTTGCGGTAGAGCCAGCTGCGGACGTTGGTTGATCTCTCCATACCATAAATGGGTGCATAGTAAACCTTACCGTCTGATGCACGACGGGTATTTCTCATCCACTGCTCATCCTCAGGCAGAGAGCTCCAGAACTCATTGTAATCCGGCAAAAACTCCTCATAATCGTCAAGTGCAAGGAATGCACCTTGCTGTGCAAAATCAGCAAAGCCGGCAGGTTTACCCTGGAAACCGATTACGTCCGGGAAGGAATCCGGGCTTGCCATGATAAGCGGGAACTTTGTTGCGAAATCAGAAGACGGAATAGCATTGTAATTAATCGTTCCGCCCATCGCTTCGCGGATGTATTCCCATATCTTCCAGTTTTCGTTGTACGGCCATGATTCATGGCTTGCGACAGTAACGTTGACGACGGCATCATCGGGGAGTTGTTTACCTTCCGGAATGTCATAAGAGACATCACCTGTTGTTGTGCCACCGCTACCTCCGCATGCGCAGAGTGCGAACAGCATAATTGCTGCAAGGGTTAGAGCGATAAGTTTTTTCATTTTAAAATTCCTCCTTTTGTTTTATATCAACCTTATGCAGGTTAATTACTTTTTGGCATCTGATAAATATATCAGGCTTTTATTCGGGATAATTTTTATTCCTCGGAATACAAGCGCTTTATAGCGTGTACTATATCTTTTCCATACTCTCCATCGACAACCGGTGCGCGGTTTCCGTTGTTCAGTCTGTCCACCAGCTCAGCAATCTGCATATCCATGGCACTCACATTACCGCAAGGAGTGCGGACAAAATCCTCACCACGCTTGCAATGTTCAATATAGCCATTGTCTTCGAGCTGCATTCGGATTTCTCCGTTTGTGAGATACAGAACTGTTTCATATTTGCATGCACTTGTATATCCTATGATATTTAATGTACCCACCACTCCGTTGTCCATTGTTACGAGTGCAGAAAAACCGTCCTCGCACTCTGAACCTTCCGGCAGATGAATGCTTCCGCAAATATCCTTAATCCTCGCACCGTTCGTAAAATATTTCATTTTATCGAGTGCGTGAGCACCGAGATTCATTGCAATTCCGCCGCCGGATAATGCTTTTTGGGAGAACCATTTCGGACGTCTTTCCGTAAAATATTCTCCGTTCCGAACCTCGGTAATGCTTATCAGTTTCCCGTATTCTCCCGAATCAACAAGTTGCTTGGCAATTACATTAGCCGGCATATATCTTTGCAGATTTCCCACCCAAAGCATAACTTTGCTCTTTTTGCAGCATTCGATCATTTTTTCGCAATCTTCGGAGCTTATACCCATAGGCTTTTCAACAAAAACATCAGTCCCATGCTCAGCACAGAAGCAGACGGCCTCGCAATGAAGCGCATGTGGAAGCGTTATTACGGCAAGATCAGGATTTGTTTCCGTTATCATCTGCTTATAATCAGAAAAACCCTGTGCTCCCGTTTTTTGTATTGCCGCATTCACTTTTTCTTCCGATATGTCGCATACTGCCACAATCTTCGCTCCGCTTGTTTTTTCAAATGCAGAAATGTGCGCCATGCTTATTGAACCGCAACCGATTAAAACTACTTTTATCATATTTTTCCTTTCGACCTCTCCACAGGGTGATGAATTATCACCCTGTGGAATTAATTAAATCACTTCATATAATCCAGTATACGCTTGATGAGGACTGCGACTTCTGCTCTTGTTGTATAGTCGGTCGGGGCAATTTTGCCACTCTTTCCGTTTACAAGACCGCTTGTGATGAGTGCTTTGACTGCACTCTTTGCATAGTCTGCTACATTTGTAAAGTCTGCATAAGAAACATCTGCACTTTCAAGCTCTACACCAAGTTTGGTAAGTGCGCGGTAGACTATCACCATCATATCCTGACGCGTAATGGAGTTGCGCGGTGCAAACTTGTTATCACCGATGCCGGATGTGATTCCGTTGTTGCGTGCTATTGCAAGCTCAGTTGCGAAGTAATCACCTGCCGAAACATCCGCGAAGTTCTCTGCATTCGCACTTTCAAGCTTAAATGCACGGACAAGAAGCAATGCAAAGTCTGCACGGGTGATGTTTGAAGCGGGGCTAAACGTACTTGCAGACGTGCCCTTTATTATTCCATCTGTCGCAAGCTCGTTTATTGCATCTGCTGCCCAGGCATGGGAGCCGATGTCTGTGAAACGGAGCTTCTCCGTTTCACCCGACGCGTCGGGTACAGTATTCTCTGTATCGCCCAACTTCTCATCAGGCGGAACGTCGGTCTTATCATCACCTGTTTCAGGCTTGTCGGTCGGTGCGGCACCGCCGCCACCGCCTCCTCCACCTCCGCCGCCAGCGGGCGTATCGGTCGTTCCTGTCTCAGGCGTTTCCGTTTTATTCGATGATGAACCTCCGGTTGTCGAGCCGTAAACCTCAACAACAAACCAGACAGTGCTTTCACGTCCATAAGCATCGCGTGCTGTGACGGCGAAGTTGTTTTTACCAACCTGTGAAGCATCCGGCTTCCACGAAATTTCTCCGGTTACGGAATCCAGGCTTGCCCCTCTCGGAAGCATTTCTGCTTCATAAGTAATTCCCAGATTCTTTGGACTTGTTGCATGGACTGTGACGCTTATTGAGCTTCCTGCACTTGTTGTGAGATTACTGCTTACCGGTGCAAATTCCGGAGCAAAATTTTCACTGTAGGAAAGCGGAATACGTGCAGACTGACCTTCGGTTATCATATACGTAAAACCTTTGTCCATATTGTTAGCGTCAATATAGTTTCTTATCGGTGTAACTCCGCCGACATCAAGAACAATATTTCCGCTTCCGTCCTCTGCGAGAGCCGCCCCTTCAATTTTAAACGTGCCGCTTCGTTCTGTTCCGTTATCAATATGGACGAATCTTCCCGAAAGAGCCTTGACTGCTTCTTCCGAAACTGCCGGTTCAGGCTTTATGATAATCTCATTGTCAAACACATAATCCTTTGTGAAGCCTTCAACAGTTCCGGATATAACACTCCGTTCAACTGTTATCTCATCAGCTTCGCCGATGATGTCACCGTCGTTTACGTACTTGTATGTGTTTTCACCATTCTGAATCGTATAAACACCGACAAATCCGCGGAAGAATATCTCGCGTCCGTCAACGCTTATCTTGTAGGTAACATCACGGTTCGTTGAATAGAAGACATAATCCACTCTGCCGGAGGTATGCTCAATACGAAGCGCGCGGTGTGCATCACCGGCCTTTTCATATCCGCTGTAGATTTCTGCATCAAGCTCGTCTGCGCTCTTTATGAACTTATTGTCACGATACGGTTCAAACACGGTGGTAAACGTTGTATCAAGGTTCTTGCCCGTATGCTTTAAGAGAACATATTTGAGCTTTGGTATGCTTTTATTACTTGCCTTCTGCGGCGGATATCCGTCTGCGATTGCAACGGACGTGTCCACACCGTTTTTAATGTTTCCGCCATTGAGCACCGTCATTCTGAGATGAAGCCCTTTGCTGTTTGCTATAGCCTTCTTAAAGTCCTTTATTGCAAAATCAACCTCAAACTTGCTTTCAGGCTCTTCGGCACGGTCAACATTCTCAAGCCAGGTATATCCTCGGGGATATACAGTATCATATTCCCATGCGTCAGGCGAATTCGGGTCAGCACCAAACGGGACATTTATTCCGGCATATGTACCTTTGTATTTTCCGTCTTCCATCTGCGGCACAAGTGAAAGCCCTTCAGTTCCTGCGATTTCATCGCTTGATGCGTGAATGCTGTATTCGTGAATCTTTCCACCGAGCACGCGGAAGAAGTCAACGTAATACGAATTCGTATCATCCACTTTTATCATAACAACACTTCTGCGGTATTCATCGACATTGCTGTATACATACGGGGTGGAAACATCCATAAGCTGTACCATACCGGCATCGTCAAAGTGCTTTGCCTTACCGCGTGTCTTTTCATTAAGGTCCTGCCACTTCTCATCTACTGAAACAGTATTGTGAGAAAGCGTTGCCTCTATCCACTGCATACGTACCGGCGGAGTTCCCGTCTGCGCAGGATAGCCGAGGTCGGGCATGATATTGAGGCCGAATGCAGACATACCGAGGTTCAATGTATCGCGGTGACCATGGCCGTTGTTGCTTCCAAAATACATCCACGCATTTCTGCGCGTATCATCCTGCGTTGTTGACGTACTGTTTGTATAATCACCACCGTCGCGAAGTATTGAATAACCGAAGTTTGGCATCATGTCAGAATCAAGATTCAGCACACCGTATTCATCAATAACAGCCTGAACCTCATCTTCAAGCCGCTCGGGATCTTTTTCGGTTGCCGCATAGTGCAGTCCTTCCGATGAATTTCCGTTGAGCATATACAGAACCTGTGCAAAAACAGGATCCTTAAAGTGTTGGAAGCCTTCAAGCGCCTGTACCTGCGTTATCCAATGCGTTTCCTCACAGCAATCATAAGTATCACCAATATGTGCACTGTAATCTGTGCATATAACGGGCAGAAGCGCATAGAACATCTGAGTGTACTTTGGAATATTATATATGCTTGCAGCTTTATAACGGTCATACTTTTCAAGAACCGTTTGGACACCTATAAGGTTTTTAAGCCAATCCGGATTATATCCGCCGGAAGCTTCATCCGCCATACCGTCGGAGTCTACTCGTTTCATAATTATCTCATAGATTCCTCCACCTGTCGGGTTATACAGTCTCCAGCCGGGCAGGAAGTTATACTCAATCCACTTCTTTGTTTCCGGCATTGTATCGAGAACTACCGCCGCTGTTGCAATGGCTTTCTGGTCGTATCCGAAGTTTCCGTTAAGGCGCCCGAGCATTTCGGATTCAAACGCATTGCGGAGAAGTCCGTCCTCAATGTGAGTTCTGAGCTGCGAAGGAGTGTCCTTTGCGTATTTCATCTTTATGGTCTTTGATTTTTCCTTTATATAATCCAACACATACGGGTCTTCATACAAATCAAAGACTATATCATACGCCTCCGCATAGGTCCAAACATGCTCTGTTTCCCAGATATAGTCAACCGTTTTACCTTCGACCTTTCTGCCGAGCATATCGGATCCCCACTTGAAGTTATAGTCCGGATAGAAATCTGCAATTCTGTCAAGGAGAATAGCTGCCGCTCTTCCGTATTTAACATCACCTGTATAGAGATACGCATTCGAGAAATTGCGGATTACATATCGCGTTGTATAGCGGAACACAGGCCAATGAGTATAATATGCAATATATGTGTGGCGTTCAGGCACTCCTGTCGGGTCTGTGTAGGGCTCTCCGTTCTCATCTCTCGGGATATATCCATAACCGTCGTCAACGCCCCAGGTTGCAACACTCTCTCCTTTGCGAAGTCCTTTACCGCCGTTTAATGTTTTTACGCCTGCGACCTCATCATACAGCTCATTGTATAAGTATCCCTCAGGATTTCCATAGCCATAGTATTCATTCCATTCCGCAGAGCCTTCCTTCTCAGGGACAACACATTCACAGACAGCATTTGCATCTCCGTGATGCAGCATGCTGTGGTGACGTGCAAGTGCACGAGAACGGTCAAACTCGCGGTATTCGTTAAGACCGAGCTCATAGAAGCTTCCGAAATCGTTTGACGGGAAAAGACGCTTACAGTCGGGACACTGAATTTTCCACGGACGAGCTACAATATTATACTTCCACGGATAGGTGCCGTAGCCTGCGCGAATATCCTTTCCGCAGTAGCGGCAAAGCGGAACATCAGGGTCAGAGGGGGTGCCGACATATATTGAGCGCGGAATCCCTTCCGACGGAATCATATCATAAAGGAAGTCAAGCTTGTCTATCCACTGGTCTGCATAGTCTAAATGACTGCTCTGTACCTCATCCTTTGCCCAGTCATACTTTTTATAATTATCACGTGCGTTTTTAACTGTTTCCGCGGTATAATATGTTGCCTTACTCTTCGGATAAATCGCCGTGAGCGAAACTTCTTTTGTTCTGATTCGACCGTCGGGCATTTCGACGGTTACCTCAAAGCGTGCTTCGCTCGTATTTTCCGGGTCAGCGTATACCGGGATGATATTGAGTTTTGAATCAATATCCGCAATTTCCGGAGTAAGTGCTTTTGCTGTTATGATTGCACCCTCCATATCAAGCTCGCGACCGAGATTGCTGATTGACTGCGCATAAAGCGGAACTGTGTCACCTTCAATTCCTGTTGTTCTGATATACTTGCTTCCACCGGCAGATACAGTTATGTCGGTCATACCTTCAGGCAAAACGGTTACATCCATATATCCTATAACCGTATCGTCATTAAAGGTAGATGTTACCTTAATTCTTGCCGTTCCCTCTGCGTGAGTTGAAAGCATATTCCCTTCAACGGTTGCAATCTTGGGAGTTTCCGATTCGTACACCGTCGTTATCGCAGAGGTTGTTGTCACTCTGCCGCTTTTAAGCTTCGGCTGGGCGATAAGACGGGTCTTGTCGTTTGCAAAAAGCTCCGGTGCCTCAGTTTTTGCAGTTGTTGAAACGATCGGGTCTTCCATTACGTTTACGGCGACAATCTTTTCCACGCTCTTACCATTTACCGTTGCCGTAAATCCGACATTGCTTATACCTTCGCTTATACCTTTAAGGGTAAACGGATGAGTTCCGTTGCCTGCGAGGATGTACTGCGAATATCCCGAAACCTCAACAGCCTCGGAGGATGAGCTTGGAACAAGGCTTGTTACAGTATCAATCACGCCTGTTTTATCAGGTCCGAATCGGCGCACCGTGCCGTCGGACATATAAGCTGTTACCTCACTGTCAAAAGTTTCGCCTACTGCAAGCGCAGTGGGTATCTCTGCCTCTATATATGAAAGCTCAGCTTTTTCGGACAGAGGCGTGAATATAAGGCTGTCAAGAGTGAGCCAGGTTGACTCATAATATGTCGCTCTTGCTTTGAACTCTATCATATGTGCCGCCTCTGTAAGGTGAACTGTGTTGAGCACATTAGGCGCTCCCGTATAGCGTGTGTCCGCCTCATACGAGCCGCTCCAGAAGCTGTGGTCACCGATATACTCACCATCAACAAACACCGAATACACTGCACCTATATACGACTTTCCGCCGACAAGAGAGATGCTGTAATCGCTCTCAAACGGAACATCTACGGAAATTGCAAATGCAGTCGTTTTGCTTGTATCCGCAGGCCACAGCTTTGTCGGGCTTCCTGCGTTAACATGAAGAAGCTCTCTCATTGTATCGTTGTACAGGTATTTTCTGTATGTGCTTGAATTTGACAGCTCCTGAATTATTGTATATCCGGGAGTTGAATGCGGATATGCTTTATAATCCGGATTATGAACAGTCTGTGTGAAATCAACGGTAAAAGAAGGAATCACTTCGTGAACTTCAATGGTGACACGACCGTTCACGTCCTTTCCGTTTTCGTTTTTGACCGTTGCAATAACATCAGCCTTGCCCTTTGCAACAGCTGTAACTGAGCCGTCAGGCGTGACCTTGATTATGTTTTCGTCTGCACTTGAATAGGTAATGCCTTCCTCGTAATCGGAAAGAACACCTTCAATGCCGTCATCCATAGTTGCGCCGACCGCGTAGGCGGTGGTGACCTCTCCTATGAGAAGCTGCTTTTTCTTTGAGCTCAATGTAAGTGAACCAAGCGCCGGAACATCCGAAACAACAAGGGTCTTTTTGCCTGTTACCGTAACAGAGGCAACTGCCTCGGTTGCAACTGTTGTAACGGTTGCGGAAATCTCCGTTGTTCCCTTTTTATGAGTTATTATATTTCCGTTCTCATCAATCTCGGCAACAGATTTATCGGAGCTTGCATACTCAACAAAATATTCTCCTTTATACTCCGAACCGTCGTCGCGGATAAAAGAAAGTGCGGTTGTCGTACTTCTCGTTGCCGGAACAGGGCTTTTGCCAAACGATATCTCTACCGTTTCGAGCACAGGAGGAACAACTGTTTTTACCGTAGTTTTAAGCTCTTTCGTTTCTCCGTCAACAATAGCCTTCACTGTGATATCAGCTGTTGCATCAAGCTTCTTCGCGCGAAGCTTATATACAACAGATGCAGAATCAACCACCTGTTCGCGGTTTTTCGGGTCGCTTTTTTCTGCAACCTCAACCGCAACAACCTCAACTGCTTCCGGGTCTGACGATGTAACGGTTATTAAGTTATCCTCCGTCGGAACCTCACCGCTGTCGGTATAACCAAAGTGACGGTATGTGCCGTCATCCATTCTGACTTCTGCCGAAAGCTCAACTATCTCACCGTTCGGAAGTTTTTCGGGGATAATACTTTCAAGCGAGCTGATAGCGGGCTTTTCCATAGGAACAAGCTTTATATCACCGAGATAGAAGCTTGCGTTGTTGCTCTGTGTTTCCAGTCTGTTGCTACGGTATAGCTTGCGTGCGCGGAAGGAAATCTCCGCTTCTCCTTCGGATATATATACGGTATTCAGTGTCTGGCTTTTTGCCTGAGCCGAGCTTACATCAGCATAGCTGTTGAAATCACCGGCATACTGACCGTCTGCATACACCGAGAAAACACCGCCGACATTGCTGATAGAACCGTCTATCTGTACGCTGTAATATCCTGCCTCACCTGCGCTTATTTCGCGTTTTACGGTGAACATCTGCTCCTGACCGTTTTCACAATCAGGCCATACCTCCCATGAATCAACGAGCCTTGTTACATACTGCATACGGCGTCCCTTGCCGCTTGAGTTGTTACCCGTTGCTATCGCTTGCGTAACGCTCTTATCTGCAACCCACTCATACCCCTCATCAAGCACAACGAGGTCTGAAATAAGCGGTGAGTTTCCGTGAACAAGCGGAGTTGCGCTTCCATCGGGATTTCTTTTACCGAGATTTGCAACGTGAAGGTCAAAGGTTATCGTCTCACGCTCTGCTATAACCTCAATCTCAGCCTCAGCTGTAATCTCTTTGCCGTTTTCATTAAGAGCAGTTGCCGTAATCTTTACCTTACCCTTTGAAACACCGGTAACCGCGCCGTCTTCCGTAACCGTTGCAATAGCATCATCTGAGCCTTTGAACGTGAAGGTATAGTCTGAAGCATCTCCCTCAAGCTCATCGTTCATCATTGCCGATATTACGGAAATATGTGTTGTGTCGCCGATAATAACCTTCTTTGCGGCTTTGAGCGCAAACGAATCGAGAACAGGTGCATCACCGACTGTAAGTGTCGCGCTTCCCGACACTGTTCCTTTATCAGTCGTTACCTCTGCGGTAATATCCGTTGTTCCTTTTTTGTGTGTTGTTATGTTGCCCTGTGCATCAATCTCGGCAATCTCTGTATCGGAGCTTTTGTATACAACCGAATGCTCGTTTGTATATTCCTCTCCGTCGTCGCCGATAAGCTGCAGCATTGCCTTTGTGCTTCGCGTTGCCGGAACAGGAGACTTCTCAAACGAGACCTCAACTGTTTCAAGCACGCGCGGCTTGACAACTTGAATCGTTTTCTTAAGCTCTTTTGTTTCGCCGTTAACAACGGCTGTTACCGTTACATCTGCACTGCCGACCGTTTTGCCGTTCAGCACAAATGTTGTCGTTGTCGGATCAAGAATCTGTTCGCGATTGCTTGCTTCGTTTCTTTCCACGCAAACAACATCCGTAACTTCAATAATCTCCGGATTTGATGACTCAATCTTTACAATATTATCTGTTGTCGGAAGCTCACCTTTATCAGTGTAACCGAACGCACGGTAGGCTCCGTCGCTCATCTTGATCTGTGCTGCAAAATTCAAGCTTTCCGTTATCTGTATAGTTTCCGGCAAAGCACTTTCAACTGCAGAGATTGTCGGCTCACTTGTCGGGATAAGCTGAATCAGTCCGAGGTAAATGCTTGCATTGTTGTCCTGGCTGCCAAAAGTCCTTGCACGATAAAACTTTACTGCACGGAGGGAAATTTCAACATCGCCTTCCGGAAGCTCTATCGCATTGTTGAGAGACCATTCCTTTGCTTCGTAGCTGGAAGTGGATGCGTAGCTGTTAATGTCTCCTGCATATTCTCCGTTTACATATACTGCAAATTCCCCGCCGGCGCTGTATGCCGCACCGGTTATCTTTACATTATAATAACCTGCCGCACCTTCGGGAATTTTTGTTTTCACTGTGAACATTACATTCTGCGGATTTTGGAAGAACGGCCATGCCTCCCATGTCTTGTCCCACTGTGTTCCATATTTGGAAGCCGTCTTATACTGCATGCGTCGTCCATAGCTACCATAAGAATTACTTGCAGTATAAACTTTGTCATCTGCGACACTCTTATCCGCAATCCATTCATATGTTCCGTCCGTTACAGCGAGGTCTTTAATATACGGAGAATTTCCATGAACAAGCGGGGTCGCACTTCCATCTGTTCCTTTTTCGCCGAGATTTTGCATATGCAAGTCAAGTGTTATTGTCTTGCGCGAATCTCCGCTTGCAAGTGAAATCGTCGGCAGAAGCGACATAATCATCACTAAAGCGAGAAAAAGCGAAATCAGTCTTTTTGTTTTCTTCATTTTTAGTCCTTTCTGTTATAAAGTATGGCAGGGTATTTGCCCCTGCCATACTTTGATGCTTTATTCTTCTGCTGAGGGCAATTCTGCGTAAATAACCTTTTTGTTTCCGAGCTTATCCTCATATACGAGATATCCGCGAGCTACAGTTTCACCATCGTCTGACTGCGCTGTGAACTGACCGTGGCAGCTGTCGCTCTGCGATGCTGCCTTTGAGCTGAAGGTGCCTATATTCGGGCTTCCGCCTTTTGCAAAGAGAATACCTGCCTCAAGCTTTTTGTAGCCTTCCGGTACGCAGTATTCAATCATATACGCACCGTTTGCAGGGTCATCGAGAACAACTGTCGGAACAGCTACGATATCGTCTGTGTGAGACTCAATCGCCGTTGCATCCCACATATGATATGTGTAAGTTTCGCCGTAGAAAACAACCTTACCGTCACGTGTCCAGTATTTTGCACCTTCTACCGTGCGCTCTATCTTGTTGTCATAGGTAAGAGCTTCAGAAACAGCTTCACCGTTTACCGTAATTGAACCTGTGATTGCATTACCTGTATCGTTTCTCTCCTCGACTGCACGTGTTGTTCCGTCGGGAAGAATTTCTGTGCTTTCAAGGTATTTCCCAACTGCGACAAGCCACTTGCCGGTTGTGCCAAAGCCTGTTACCGGAGCATATGCTGTCGGGAAGTTCGGTGTGCCGTCAGCCTTTGCCGCAAGCTTTTCTATGAAACGCTCGTTAGCAGTCCAGAACTCAACTGTCTTTGAGACGTCCGTAGTATCCTCATATACCGCAATGAGCGAGGTGTTTGTGTTTACAACGTAGTTTTCAAGCTTTGAATCTGCTGTGATGAAAGTACCGCCCTTTGTTGTCGTGCCGCCGACCTTCCAGTACATAAACTTGTAATCTCCGACATCTTCTGCCTCTGCTGTGACTGCTGTGCCGACCGAAACCTGATTGGAGCCGTTCACATTATAGTTCGTTGTAATGCCGCTTTCTGCATCTGAATAATTTGTGAGAATACCAAGCGTTACGGTTCCTGCATCGGCTACCGCATCTGCACCGAGACCTGTAACAGTTATTGTTTCTTCCTTTATCTCTGTTTTTCCGTCAACGTATGCAGTAACAGTGATTTTTGCAGTACCTGCCTTTTTCGCTGCAAGCTTGTAGGTAACTGTTGTCGGGTCGAGTTCTTGGGTGAGATCGTTTGCAATATTTCTCTCTACGACCACAACATCTTTTACCTCAACAACAGTCGGGTCGCTTGATGTTACCTTAACTGTTTCATCCGCTTCCGGAAGCTCACCTTCATCGGTATAACCAAAGCTTCTGTATATTCCGTCACTCATCTTTACTTTTACAGAAAGATCACGCATATCGCCTTCTGAAAGCCCTGTCGGGATTGTACTTTCAACTGCGGAGATTGAAGGTGCATCTGTCGGAATGAGTTCAATGAATCCAAGATAGATGCTTGCATTGTTGTCCTGGCTGCCAAATGTTCTTGCACGGTAAAATTTTACTGCACGGAGAGAGATTTCAACCTCTCCTGCGGGAAGATTAACCGCATTGTTAAGAGACCATTCCTTCGCTTCGTAGCTGGAAGTGGAGGCGTAACTGTTAATGTCTCCTGCATATTCTCTGTTTACATATACTGCATACTCACCACCGCAGTTATATGCCGCACCGGTTATCTTTACATTATAATAACCTGCCGCACCTTCGGGAATTTTTGTTTTTATGGTGAACATTACATTCTGTGGCTTTTGGAAGAATGGCCATGCCTCCCATGTCATATCCCACTGGTTTCCATATTTTGATGACGTCTTATACTGCATACGTCTGCCGCGGAGGGAATTATATACATTGTTTGCAATGCTGACCACGTCATCTGCAACGCTCTTATCAGCGACCCATTCGTATGCGTCATCAGCAACAACAAGATCTTTGATGTATGCTGTGCTGTTCACAGTTTCGCCGTCTTTCAGATCATTTTGATGAATGAATGCACCCACATCTTTCTCTGACAAATTGTTTTGATGCAAGTCAAGTGTTATTGTTTCGCGCGGAGTTGGGACGGTGACAGTCTTGGTTAATGTCTTTGTCTGTCCGTCAACAAACGCCGTTACTGTAATATCGGATTTGCCGCCTTTTAATGCAGTGAGCTTATAAGTAACTGTTGTCGGGTCAAGTATCTGGTCTCGATTCTTGGGGTCGTTTACCTGAACGTTTACAACCTCTGTTACCCCGATAACTGCCGGGTCAGATGATGTTACCGTTACAACATCATCCGTTGTCGGAACAACACCTGCATCGGTATATCCAAAGCTTCTGTATGTGTTGTCAGCCATCTTGACCTTTGCAGAAAGCTCGGCTGTGCTGTCTTTCTCAATAGTTTCGGGGATTGTGCTTTCAACTTCTGAGATTGTCGGCTCACTTGTCGGGATAAGCTGAATCAATCCAAGATAAAGGCTTGCATTGTTCCAATCAGTTACAGCTTTGTCGCTGCGATAATACTTTCTTGCGCGAAGAGAAATTTCAGCGGGACCTTCTGTAAGCTTAATCGCATTGTCGAGAGTCCAGGACACATCAGCAGTATTAGATGAGCTGGAAAAGTTATTAAAATCACCTACATATTTACCATTTACATATACTGCAAACTCTCCGCCTGTTTTATCAGCCATTCCAGTTATCTTCACATTATAATATCCTGCAGCGTCCGAGCCGATGTTTGTCTTGACGGTAAACATCCTTTCCTTTGCTTCGGTATACTCAGGCCATACAACCCAGTCTGCTGTCATCTGAGTATAATATTGCATGCGTCTACCGTAACCGCCGGTGCTGTAATTGCCAATAGTATTAATATCATGGGTTACGCTCTTATCAGTAACCCACTCATACTTTTTGTCTTGAACAATAAGGTCTGCAATCTTTGCCGAACTGTTTTTAGGTAGGTTAAGGCTGTTAGCCTCAGTATCATTGTGAACTAATTGGCTTACTGTACCGTCACCATTATCCTCTCTGAGATTATCTCTGTGCAGGTTAAGCGTTATTGTCTCGCGTGTGTCCGCTTCGCCTGCAAATGCCGTAGGAAGCATTGCGATGCACATTGCGATTGCCAATAAAATAGATAAAAATCTTTTCATTTTGTTTTTCTCTCCTTTTAAATTTAAATTTCGCTGCTTACGCAACGTTTTTTACGCTTTTAGCATTTTTTGTAGTGTGGTACCACACTACAAGTGGGATATCCCACTTGTGATTTTATCTATTACAAACCGGAAGCGCGTATCATCCGAATACCACATCGGAAAATTCGTGTTCCAGATATTGTTGTATAAATTAAAATACATATCCTGTCCACGGGGGTGTTTTTCAAAATCAAGAAGCCGTCGTCCGAACGGAGCGACAAGGCAAGCATCAAGCGGCGTAATCTCCACCTCTCCGTTTCTTACTCCCTTGCCCGTTGCTGTTATCAATGGACTTCCGATTATCTTCTCGGGAGATATCCACTGACCGAGCTTTTCTATTTCCCATGCTTCATCAAAGCCGTGAAACTTTAGCCAGAATGCCTGTGGAAGTCGGTTTGCCTTTTTGCCGAACCATTCTATTGAAACATTCCTGCCGTCTTCTCGTAGCCAAAAGTGCGGAAGACCGTATTTGTCGGAGATGTCTTTTTCAAATTCAAGCCTTGTAAGATACTCTCCGTCTTTTTTATAGCTCTCCGTCGCAACTGCCGGATATATTCCGCCGAGATAGTCCGGAAGCCCCGGCTTTGTATCATCCCACATTGCCCATTCTGCGTTTTCAGGCGTTAACGTAAGATACTTTTCTTTATATCTTACATAATCGCTGTTATCAAAAAGCTGCCAGCTTATTTCGATATCCGGCGCATATTCACATTTTTCAAAGCCTGATAAATCCGGCTCGGATAATGTGTAATCAACGTTTATTCCAAGTTCTTTTTCAGCGTGCTTTATGTACTCTCGTTGTTCCTCCCACGAGGCTTCAAAACGCTTTTTTCTCTCCATATCGGTTGTGTTTTCAAGCTCATTTTGAAACCAGTCCGTCTTGTTGTCAAAATATCTTTGCAGGCACAGTCCCCACGTATGCTCGGGAACAAGGAGAAGGCTTTCTTTAAGGTCTGCGCTTATTCCATGTGTTTCGATATGCCGCAAAAGCTCGCGGTACATACCCACCTTCTTCGGATCTGTCCCCGCTCCGTGAATCCACGTATCTCCTATTTCATGTTCAATAACAGGGAGGTTCGGGAGCTTCATCATTCTTTCCGCAACATCGTTGAGCGTTGCGGCGCGGACAGTGCAATCGGGATATTTTTCCGAAAGCATTTTATAGACATTTAGAACATCCTGCTCGGACTGCGGCCCGATGTTGTCATTGGTGTGAGCGAAATATACCGCAAAGTCGCCGTAGTCGGAGCACGCGCCGTAGCTATCTTCATATGCGACGATGATTTCATCCTCTCCGCATCTCCATCTGAACACCGGTGGCACATCGGGGTTGGGCGTTGCCGGATTTACGCCGATGTGCAGAAATTCAATTCCTGCTTTTTTAAGCAATGGCACCATACCGATTGTATGCCCCGGAACATCTGTCATCTTCGAGCCGATTGTCTTTCTGCCGAATTTTTTATCAAGCTCTTTTGAAATTTCAAGGCCGTATTCAAACAACTCTTTATTCATAAGCTCTGTATGGGAGGTAAACGGGAGCGCGTGCCAGGTGATTATTCCGTCGCGTATCGCCTGCTCGACGTTACCGTCCGCATCCTCCTTCAGCGCTTTCCATATGAGCCACGAGCCGACCGTCCACACAAACGGAGTTTTTGTGTCACGAAGCTTGTATCCGACCTTTATGGCATTCGGGATAAAGACATCAAGATAGCTTCGCACAACGCTTTCGGCATAGTCTGTATATCCAATATCAAGGTGCGTTTTAAATACTAAGAGTATCTCTTTCTTCATTGCTTTTCCTCACAAGGGTAAATTTCTGATTTTATTGTAGCATTTTTAAAAGTAGTTATTTTATTTTTGTCATACAATTTCCTTTTTTTGCTTCGTATGTATATTCCCCGACCTTAACTATGCGTGTAGTTTTAAAGTTTGTATGCAGATATTCCGTTTCTTCATAAAAACTTATTTCAAGCACGTTGTTGTTTAAAGCTGCATCACAGTTATACGCCACAACTTCTCCGTCTTCACGTTCGACAACAAAGGCCTTTTTCAGCACTGTTTCTTCAAGGCATTTGAATATCTCATGAACATCATTATCGCATGCGCCGCCCTGAACATCTGCGCTGTAATCAAGTCTATCCGGGAAAATGAGCGGACATCCGATATATCCACCGGTGAGCCTTTGCTCTCCGGTACGATACCATCCGGAAACCATATCCATATATTCTTCTCCGACAACCGTCTCGGTATATCTTCCGCGATAAGCTGAATTTTCAAGCTTTACCGAGGCATAACCGTCTTTTATGGAGCTTTTTGTATCAGGTACTAACCGTTCACCTTTTATATACGGGTCGTTTGCAAATGCCCAACGGAGATTGCCATCAAGCGACATGAGCTGAACGCAAGCTCCGAGTATATTAAACAGCTCTTTTAAGTATGCTTCTTTTCCTGTAAGAAGATAAAGATAATATTTTGCATAGGCTGTCCATGCGCTCCAGCCATGGGGACTGCATACAAAATTTTTGTTGAACATAATGTCATACTGGGCTTCCCAGAAGCGGATGCTCGCACCGTTTACGCGGCAATCGGGGACAAGCTTTTGTTCAAGGCACGCATGAAGCTTATCCATATAAATCGCCGCATCTACAAAGCTTTTGCGTTTGTTTTCGGGCAATGTCAGAGCATACATTCCAAGCTGCAACGCAGAACAGGATATCATTCCGTCTTCAAACGTCTGTTCCCCCTCGGTCTGAATATCCTCAAGCTTCTCTGCAAGCTGTTCTGTTGCACGGGAAGCCGAAAGATAATGACGTGTATATTCCTCATGCATTCCGGCTTTCTTTTCTGCCTCGCAAAGCTCGAGCATTGATTTTGCAATGTAAATAACGCAGGTGTATAGCGTATTGTTTTTATAATAGCCTCCGTCGTCTTTTTGCCTTGTCATAAGCCAGTCGCCAAACGCCGATGCAAGATGCAGATATTTCTTGTTTTCTTCCGGACTTACTTCATATTTATCTGTAAGAACGCTTATAAGTGTAGATGTATTTTGTATGCGCTCCGGTGCGACAATGGGTTTTGCTTTGTCCAAATCAAACATAAGTGGAATAACTTCGTCGAAATGGGATGACAGAGCTGCGTCAAGCTCCGCTTCCGGATAATGCTTTGCCGCAAGAAACGCAGAGAAAAAGCCGTACCAGCTTTCCGCGTGAGTTGTAGCCTTCTGTGGCTTTTGCATTGCCTCAAGCCTTGCTTGCTTTAAATACCACTCCCACGGCTTTCTGCAATAGAACTTTGCCTCAGAAACCTTTCCCGATTCGGTGGTCACCCTTACAGTGTAAACTCCGCATTCGGTAATTTGAGGAGAGGTCATCACTCTGCCGTCAGGAGCAATGTATGTGATGCTGTATCTTTCTTTTGAATGAACTTTAAGCTGAATATTGCTGTTTTTCGGATATGTGTACAAATCTGCCGTAATAACGGGAATACCGCATATATCGGAAACCCGCACTGCGTATTCGTCGACAGAGCTCAGCGGAATAAAACAAACATTGAAGTCTCTGCTCTCACCGCTCTTTAAGCTGTCGACACCTTTGGGATGTCGCTTGGGAAGCGGCTCTTTGTGGAGCAGACTGAGCGAAGCGGTGTGTATCCGATGACCGTATTCTGCTTCATTTTCGCCCTCGGTCGTTGTACGGCCGTATTCAAGCGTATATGAAGCTATTTTATCGGGAGATGCAACTGCGAAAGCATTTCCACTCGGGCTCATAAAATATCCGTGAAAATGTGTTTTTTCACAGCGAAGCATAGTCGGGAAAAATTTGCTGTTATCCTCTGCTGCACCGGTCATATATGTATCAATGCCTAAAATTAAATCAAGAGAACCGGGGGTAAAATCTGTATCAGAAGTGTTTGTAACACGGATTTTCAGTACGAAGCTCTCATCATTCGGTGCATACTCTGCTTCAATCATAAGACCGTTGTACATTGCAGAATATTTTTCTCCCGAAAGCCGGAATTTTATATTTGCAGCTTTTTCATGCTCTGTTATTCTCAACGACGGACCGAGACCTTTAGCAAACGGTATTTCAAAGCCATCAAAGCAGAGCCTTTCAATTATTCCGGAAGCTTTATCTGAATAAACTATTTTCATAAGTTTTTCCTTAACCGATAAATTGTTTCATATCAATAACTTGTTTTTCAAGTCTTGCCTTTTCGGCGGCAAATACCGTTGCGTGATTTTGAACCGAAACTCCGATTTCGCTGAGCATATCACCGCAATAATCTTCTGCAATATATTTATACAGTGTGTTAACGATGCCCTCATCTCCGCCGCCGTGACCGCCGGTTATATCTCCGCTAAGTTTTTCATCAAGTGGATTGATGACGGTATGCTCACGCGTTTTGAAGCTAAAATAATCGATGGTGTTTTCTTCCATATCACCGTAAAGCTCGCCGTCTGTACCCATAACGCGGATATATCTTCCACCCTTGTTGAATGCACACATATTAAATGATGCAACCGCGCCGTTTTCGTATTCGATGTTTACAACCTGATGGTCAACAACGTCGTTGTCGCACTTGAATACACATCTGCCGTACTGCGTTGTGCGAAGCACCTCTGCAAGCTCTTCGTTTGTCGGATTAACCTTTCTTGCCGCCGCATTACGGAACCAGTCGTTTGTTTCGTCCTCAATGTACAACTTAATCGCGTTATAGTAGCACTCTTCGCCGTAAGGACAGCCTTGTATGCAATACTCCGGTGCGTCCTCAGGTGCGTTTTCTCTCTTGAAATATGAGAGCGAGCCAAAAGAGGAAACCGACTTTGCTGTGCTTCCGACAAGCCATTGCATAATATCTATATCATGGCACGACTTTGCAAGAAGCATATTCGAGCTTTCTGCAGTGTTTCTCCAGTTGCCGCGAACATAGCTGTGGCTCTGGTGGGCATTTCCAACACATTCACTGTGATGAATTGAAACAACCTCGCCGAGAGCACCGTCGTTTATGAGGTCTTTTATCTTACGGAAGAACGCAGTATAACGAAGCACGTGGCACACAAGCACCTTTACGCCTTTTTTCTTCGCAGCCTCGGCTATATCCTTGCATTCACGATATGTCGGAGCAACCGGCTTTTCAAGCAAAAGGTTATACCCAAGCTCTATCGCCCGCATTGCCGGAGCATAGTGCATGCTGTCACTCGTGGCAATAACTGCAACATCTGCAAATTTAGGAACAGACAATAAATCCTTCCAATCCTCAAAGCACATAGCATCAGCGATATTGTGCTTCTTTTTTATGTAATCGCGGCATTCCTTTATGGGCTCTGCAACCGCAACAACATTGAAACGAGAATCTGTCATAAAATCAGTGTAAATACGCCCTCGGCTTCCTGCGCCTATTAAAATAACATCAAGTGTTTTCATGTTTTTTTCACCTTAAATACTTCTTTCAAATTTAGTATAGCATTTTTGCAAGAAAGATGATATAATAAGTTCAAGCAAAAATATAAAAAATTCCATATATTAAGGAGATGTTAACCTTGCGTAATTATGCAATTGAGCCGGAGAGTCTTATCCAATCTCAAAATGGTATAAATGTAGCTTTTATCGAAAGCCAATGTCCAAAAATAACTGCGATTGCGCACATCCACAGCTCCATTGAATTTTTATACTTCACACGTGGGGAATTCAAAGTAACAATTAATGAAGAAAGCTTTCTTCTCCACGAAGGCGATCTTATTCTTTTTCCAAAACATTCCATACACTCGGCAACAGCTCTTTCCGATACCGGTGGTTCTTATTACGTTTTTCAGGTTCATCCCACAATAATCAAAGACATTGTGGAACCCGAAAAAGAAGATTCATTTCAGTTCTTCTTTTCTCTCGATAACGTGGTCGCAAACCTTATATGGCGAAAAAACGATCTTGAAGAAAGCGGGTTTATGCTTTTGATACAGGATATAATCAAAGAATACGATTCATATGATTATTTTTCCGCAGCCTCACAAAAGCTGAGCTTATTCAGGCTTCTTCTTGCGATTATCCGTAATCCGCAAAAAAGAACTGCCGAAGCGTTTGATAAGGTGAAAATCGGAACATATTCAATTTCATATGTGCATAAAGCCTACGAATACATAAATGCAAATTACGCCGCCGATATCAGCGCTGAGGATTTTGCAAACAGCTTGAATATAAGCTATAAATATTTTCTTGATTGCTTTTCACGTGCAACCGGAGAGGGATTTAAATCATACCTGAACAAAACAAGAATAAAGCACGCAAAAAGCAAGCTTATAAATTCAAAAGCTTCCATAAGCGAGGTAGGCTCTGCTGTCGGCTACAACAGTACCTCGTATTTTATCCTTGAGTTTAAAAAACAAACCGGGATGACTCCCCTGCAGTATGTAAAGAAATATCGCGATAAGGGCGTTGAGTTTTAGCTCTCTTTATATTGTCTCATTCGCTATACCGATTTGTAAACCGGTAATATTTTACTTGATTTAAAAAAACAGGCGGTGGATATTCAAAACGAACATCCACCGCCTATTCTAACATTATTTTCTTTTCTTACTCAATAACCACTCAAGAAGCCTTTCGTCGTATGCGTTTTCCCAGACGTTATGTCCTACTCCGTCAATTCTTGTGTATGTAACGTCGGCATCCAGTTCTTTAAGCTTTTTAACCATTTCATCCGTCTGATAAGGGCTTACGACATCATCTTCCGATCCGTGAAACGTCCATATCGGCATTTTTAAAGCCCCTGCATTCCATGCCATACCGCCTCCGCATACCGGAGCGATTGCGGCAAATAAATCAGGCCTTGCCATCGCCGTAAACCAAGTCCCGTAACCGCCCATACTGAGTCCTGTAAGGCAAACTCTGTCTTCGTCAACATTATATTCCTGAATCAACTGTTCTATAAACTTTACAATTGACTCAACTCTTGCCGCCCAGAATGTATCGGGCGGGCATTGCGGCATTATTATTATGCAATCAAGCGCTTTATCCTTTATAACCTTCGAGAACCCGTGCACATCCACTTTGTGTAAATCGTCTTTTCCAAGTCCGCGTTCTCCCGCACCGTGCAACTGAATTATCAACGGCAGTTTTTTATCGCTCGGTATATTGGAATACTCCACAAACGGAAATATCCACTTGTCTTCTCTGTGTTCAATTCTGTTCATGATTTTCATCACCTTTGCAAATTTCTTTTATAGCCTCATATATCCACGAGGTTGCCGCTTTTGCTTCAAGCAGGGCATTAGATTTTTCTTCATCGGTCAGGTCATTTTTAAGTTTATTTATGATAACATCGTCAATGTTGTCTTTGCCAAAAGCTTTGAGAGCCTGAACAATCAATGCCGTTTTATATGATAGTTTTGAAATTTCTTTATTTGTTGTTCTCTTGAATTTTATTGTTGTATTATCGTAGATGTATTCTTTGTAGGTTCCATCACTTACATATGACCAAGTGGCAGGAACTTGAGTTGAAAGCCCGAGAACATTCAGTGCAGTATCGCCGCATGGAACAATGGTCCATCCGTAGTTACGCGCCAATGCGTGCGCAACCTTATCAGGGTCAGGGACAATATACTCTTGCAAAAAGTCACTGTATTCGGCTTTGTAATATACACCCCGGATGATGCGAAGTATAATACCTTCCTCTTCCAATCGCAACAATGCCATATTGACAGTTTTTTTGTCAGTTACATTTACGAAGTCAACAGCAACAAAAACCGTTCCATATTCTGCATTCAAAATATTCTGCTTTATTTCACTCAAATAGTTTGGTCTGCCCATACAATCACCTCGTAGAAAATATTATATACTTTTTTCTACGAAATATCAACTTTTTTTTTTTACTTCTATTTTGAATTTTTTAAAAAACATTGCTCCATTCCTCATCATCTGCTTTTAAAGTTCTCCGCTACAACCTTTCCGGCGCCTTTGGCAAGCGCGCGGATGGCTTCAATAAGTATCTTTCGGGTTTCGTCATCAAGCGTCCGGAGCGTTTTCAGTACCGAAACGGTGTTCCCGACCCAATTTTCTCCCAGCTCTCGCACGGTTTTCGCATTCGTTTCCATAAGCACGGAGTACAAAGTATCTACGAGAAGCTCCCTCTTTTCCGGCGGCATCTCCGCTATCCATTCCTTGAGAGTTCTGTCTATAAACCGGCTTGCATCCGTAACCTTTTCAAGATATACAAAATGATCCCGCTCTACCTCCCAGGAGTATGTGTCGTGTTGCCACAGCCCGCTCTGTGTGCTTTTCACAATCGTATATTCTTCCTCGTGGTTTAAAAGAAGCCCTACAACGGACGACTGCGGAATGTAAGTATTCACGCGTTCCCGTACCGCAAGATATCCCTGAGAAGTGAGAACCTTTTCGTCAAAACCGGGACCGTCGAAATTCTGTGCAATATCAATCTTGCGTGACAACACAGGTTTGGAAAAAGCCGCCGCATATACTGCAAGATTCCCGCCCTTTGAGTGTCCTCCGAGAATAAATCTTCCGCGCACGCGACGCGCAATTCGCTCATAATATTCCACCGCCATTTTCTGCGCAGGCACCGGCGTGGTAAAGCTCATATTAAAATCCTCTTTCCAGCCGATAAGGTTGTCATCCGTTCCGCGGAATGCCACGTAAAACGCTCCGCGGGATAGCTGGAACGTCACTGCACTGAACTGAGTTTCCGTTTCCTCATCCACGCGGTTTACATATTCAAAAAGAACAAGCTTGCGGAACCGTTCGCTTCCTGCCATAAGCTCTAAAAGCCTTTTATCGCTTTTCATAAGAAGCTTTTCTTCGATATTCTCTATTTTCAGAAGAGCACTGCACACAGCCTCCACCGTGGCGGCACGAGGCTGCCCCACAAGCTCAAGCGGTGCATACGAAAGGCGCGAAAGAAGCATTCCGTCCACTTCATTTAACGGGCTTACCGAAAAAGGAATATCCCCGCGCCACATTAAGTAATCAAAACAATTTGCCATAGCACACCTCCGCTTTATTTTATTCCTTCAATCCTCTGTCTGATACATTCGATAAGCGCCTTCTCATCCTCACTGAAAATATGACCTTTTCTGTATATAAGAACATCACGGTTTACCTCTTTTCTGTCGACGCATTTTCTTGTTACAAGCCCGCCCGCACGCCGCACATTCTCCGGAATCCGCGACATCCACATATATGTTGTATGAACGTTGGAAAGTATGTCGCCCTGGGTTCCGCGCTCATAAAGATATATACGCTTTTGCGCATTTCTTCGCAGCAGATGTCTTCCTCCCGATGTCCGCTCCTGCATATCGCCGTGAACAAGCTCTATGTATTCCTCAAGATCACTCTCACATATTTCTTCTTTCACGGCAAGCGGGTGCTTCTCGGACATAACAAGCACCGGCTCAAATTCAAGCAGCGGTACATATTCGAGACCTCTTTCGCGTAAAATCGTCATCATATAGTTCTCTGAAACATCTACGTATCTGACAACCCCTATGTGCGCTTCTCCGCCAATCACGTGCTCAATTGTGCTCTTTGTGCCAAGCTCACGTATATTTACAAAAATCTGCTTGCGGTCATGCAATGTGTTCAGAAAATCCGTAAACGCAAGGCTTATGTATGTAGCACGCGGACCGCAGAAAGTCAGATTGGTTTTATTGCTTTTATCCGATGTGTACATAGAATCAAAATTAACTATCTGCTCATATATCACACGTGCGTTTGCAAGAAATTCCTCTCCTTCACGCGTCGGCTTGACTCCTTTTGTGCTGCGTACGAAAATTTTAATTCCGATTTCTTCCTCAAGCTCTTTTATCGCTTTGCTCAAGTTCGGCTGGCTTAAGAACAGGTTTTGCGCGGCTGCCGTTATAGAGCCCGTTTGCGCTATTTCCAGTGCATATTTCATCTGTGTAGTGTTCATATTTGTGTTTAAACCTCCCGACAATCGTCATAACTTTAAGTTATACCGTCTATAACAATTATATATTTTACAAACACAAAAGTCAATGATAAAATATAAAATGTAATCGATGAGTTTTGAATTTGTCCTCGTCTTTTACACACCTTTCTTAATATAGTTCACCTTCTAATCCCCCTATATATACCATGCACAATAAGGACGGTACGCAAGTACCGTCCTTATTGCGTTTATTGCAAATTAAAACATCTTGCAAAATATGGGGATTTTTGGTACAATATACAGTAGCAAATATTTGGAGGTTTTTTTGTGGAGTGGATTCAGGTAAGTATATCTACAGCTCACGAGGGCATCGAGGCGCTGACCTCAGCTCTTGAGGATATCGGCATCCGCGGTTTTGAAATTGAAGATCCGGCAGATTTCTGTGAGTTTATGCAGGCAGAATTTCCGTACCGCGACTATGTGGACGATGACCTTGTGAAAGAAAAAACGGAAGAAAGCGTGAAAGTGAAAATTTATGTCAGCGCGAACGCCGCAGGGCACGAACAGCTTGCCGCCGTGCGTGAGCTGCTCTCATCCCTTTCATCCGATAACTCTTTCGGAAGCCTTGAGCTTTCGTTTGAAACAATGAACGAAGAGGATTGGTCCGAAAACTGGAAACAGTTTTTCCATCCTTTGAAAATAGGAAAGCGCGTTCTTGTCCGCCCCGAGTGGGAGGAATGTGATGATACCGACGGCAGAGTGGTGTTTACCATAAACCCGGGTATGAGCTTCGGCACAGGCTCGCACGCCACCACCCAGCTGTGCCTTGAAGCGATTGAGGAATACACAAAAGACGGCGACACCATTCTTGACCTCGGTTGCGGAAGCGGTATTCTCTCGATTACCGCATGCCTTCTCGGCGCAAAAAGCGCAGTTGCATGTGATATTGACAAAAACGCTGTGGATATAGCAGTAAGAAACGCAGAGCTCAACGGCGTAAGTCAGGATAAATTTGAGGCTCTTGCCGGAAATATTCTGGATAACGAAGCTTTGCGTCGCCGTTTTGAAAATGAAAAATATGATATCGTTGCGGCAAATATCGTTGCGGATGTTATTATCGGCATCAGTCCGTTTGCATCGGGGTTTGTAAAGCCCGGCGGAATATTTATCGCCTCCGGCATAATAACAGAGCGCCTTGACGAGGTTCTGTCGCATCTTGAAAAAAGTTTTAAAATTATTAAAATTTGTGATAAAAACGGCTGGGCGTCTGTAATTGCAACGGTTTGAGGAAAATATTTTTCCTGATATCGGGCAAACTTAATAAAACAGTACTGGACAAACGGCAATTTTTTTGGTAAAATATAACGTATGGCATATGTGTTGCCTTATGAGTTATTTGGGAGTGAACCGTTTTGAAAGAGAATAAATCGCCGAAGGACGCGGCAATGTACAGAAAAAAAGATTATGTGACTAACAAGCTCCTTCTTGTTTTCACGCTTGCATTTGCGCTTTTGCTTTTGCTTATGAACGTAGGGCGTATGATGAAGAGCACAGCAACGTTTATGACCGCGTATACCGTGGTTAAGGTTGTTGCAGTTGCCGCCGTGGTGCTCGTTGCCGCAGGAATCGTTATGATAATTACTGAGCATTCTAAAAAGAAGGATATGAGCTACCGGCTTCTCTCGGGCAAGAACGTGACGGTTGCAGCTTTGTTCGTTGCAATCTGCGCTATCGCCCTTTCCCTCGTCTTCTCGCAGAGTATGCTTATGCTTCTTTACATCTTCGTTCCTGCAGTTGTTGTTTTGTATATCATCTACTATTCATATCAGCGCGAATTTTTCCTTATCGCCCTTTCCTGTATCGTCGGCGGTATCGGAATCTGGCTTTTGGGTTCTGACCTTGTGAACACTAAAGATGTTTTCGCAATTGCAGGCGCCGCTGCACTGGTTGTTCTCACTGCAGGCTTTGCACTGTGTGCGCAACTTGGCAAAGGGAAGATAAAGCTTTTCGGACGTGAGCTTGCGGTTTTTAAAGCGGATGCACGTTACGGGATCATCTACCTCACCTGCCTGTTGGTTCTCATGCTTCTTGCCGCGGCATTCCTTGCTCCGGACCTTGCAATGTACTTTGTTTTCGCGCTCATTGCATACATCGTTCTTACCGGTGTGTATTACACCGTAAAGCTTATTTAAATTTTATTTGAACTTTTGCAAAAAAAAGGCTTGACGTAAACGCATTTTTCATTTATAATATATCAAGTAGGTCGGTATTCGGCTTACACAAAACCGAATACCGATGACTTTATTTTCGACTTGGAGAAGTACTCAAGCTGGTCGAAGAGGCGCCCCTGCTAAGGGCGTAGGTCGCGAAAGCGGTGCGGGAGTTCGAATCTCCCCTTCTCCGCCAGAAAAACGATACAGTTTTTACTGTATCGTTTTTCAATGAAATAAATCCTTCGGATTTGTGAAATAGCTTTGCTATGAAATATTGCTTCGCAATGTGAAATACGCCTGACGGCGTGTGATATAAGGATTTATTTTCTTTCACTTGATGCTTTAGCATCAAATTTCACAATTTCTGTAAGAAATTATTTCACATCGAGCAAAGCGAGATATTTCATTAAAACTAATGACAGTAAAATTAACTAAATCCGTCCTTCCGGACGGGATAAATCCCGCTGTCGTGGGATGAAATCACTTGCGTATTGAAGTCCGACTTCGTCGGGAGTAGGACGGATTTAATTTCATCGCGCCATGCGCGATTGGATGAGGAATGGGATCGAAGAGCGCGTTGGGCAGGAGTAAGATATTATTATGAAAAGAACAATAAATTGCCACTTTATTACTATCTATATGGTAATAAAATAAAATATTAAATTAATGGAGCGATCTTTGTGAAAAAAGTTATTTTTTATTTGCCTTTATGCATTTTAATTGTTGCAATACTTTTTCAATTCGTAGGCACTAACATAAATAATAAGAACGTTAATGAACAAGAACAGTATTTCAGAAAAATAAATGAAATTATCAAGGACTTGGAATTTCATTCAGTCAAGGCAAAAGACGGTGAAATTATACTTTATAACAATAAATATGAGCCGATATGCGAAATTCCCTTTGAGGAATATGATGAAAGTATAAAGTTCATAGGAGCACATAAAGACGATGACATCGTTTATTTTATCACAGCCGGGGCTGTTGATGATGAATGGGGAATTATGTTTGTTAACGACGGTTCTGACAGTATGATGGACGGAATTGGAAGTGCAACCAGGATAAGTGGCAATTCATATGAATACGACACTATGTGCAAATATTACCAATGAAAAATCCTCCAAACAACTTAATCTAATCTAAACTCACATTCGTTTGCTTTACCCCTGCGAAAATCGCAGGGGTGTTTTTATATTATTGTACACACTCGTGGCAACGCTCCTTCTCCGCCAACAAAAAAGTCACTTTTGTCTATCAAGACAAAGGTGACTTTTTTAAATGTTGTTTGCCTGCGGCAAATGATGTTGGCGTTGCCAATGATGTTCGCTTTGCGAATAATGTGTGCCTTGCGGCAGGATTTTGCATTATTTTACTGTTATTCTTATATCTTAAATATTCCGAATGCGTCAAGAACAGACGATACAAGGATGAGGACGATGCATATAGGTGCAACGTACTTTATAATTACCTCAAAAAGTCTCTTCTTCTTGAACTTGGCATTAAGCTCAACCTCTTCAATAACTGTTTTCGGCTTAATTACATATCCTACGAAGATGCAGGTGAGGAAAGCAACTATCGGCATAAGCACGCTGTTGCTGATAAAATCGAAGAAGTCAAGGAACTGAAGACCGATAATCGTGACATTCCCGAGCGGACCGTAACCGAGAGAGGAAAGAAGCCCGAGCGCAACGGAGAAGACAAATACGACAAGGCATGAAAGCCTGCGCGAGAGCTTTGTCTTATCGCAAACAATGGAAACAACCGTCTCAAACAGCGAAATGGACGATGTAAGCGCCGCAAAAAGAACGAGAAGGAAGAACGCAACACCGACAACTGTTCCGGCAGGCATTGTCTCAAAGACCTTCGGAAGTGTTACGAACATAAGGCTCGGACCCTTGCCAAGAGCTTCGGGGGTTCCGCCTGAGAAAACGAACACAGCCGGGATAATCATAAGGCCTGCAAGGAACGCGATGCCCGTATCGAAAATCTCTATCTGGGAAACAGAGGATTCGAGGTTGACATCTTTCTTCATATACGAGCCGTAGGTTATCATAATTCCCATCGCGAGAGACATTGAGTAGAAAAGCTGACCCATCGCGGCAAGAACCGTTGTTGCAGAGAACTTTGAAAAATCGGGAAGGAGATAGTACTTAACGCCTTCCAGTGCGCCCGGCATACATACCGAGTAAACCGCGATAACAACCGAGAGTACGACCAGAATCGGCATCATAACCTTTGATACCTTTTCTATACCCTTTTCAACACCGCAGAGAACAACAAGAGCGGTTATTCCGATGAAAGCAAGGAACCAGAAGATCGGCTCACCGGTCTGTGAGATAAATCCGGTAAAATAAGAATCACCCGCTGCTGCACCGGCACCGCCGCTTACAAACGCGTAAAGATACTTCGTTACCCAACCTCCGATTACGGAATAATACGGCAGGATAATCGCCGGAATAATCGCCGCAATGTATCCGATGAATGAATACTTTTTGTTAAGCGCACGGTATGCGCCGATTGCTGAAAGCCCCGTTTTTCTTCCGATTGCAATTTCTGCCGTCATCAGTGCAAAACCAAAGGTAATCGCAAGAAGAATATATACAAGCAGAAATATTCCCCCGCCGTACTTCGCAGCGAGATACGGGAACCTCCATATATTACCAAGCCCGACTGCCGAGCCCGCAGCAGCAAGAACAAAGCCTATCTTGCCGGTAAAGCTGCTTCTGTTTTCGTTTGACATACTCATCTATCCTTTTCTGTAATATGATACTATATTCTACCATATTCTCTGCCATAATACAAGCATTTTCTTATTTTTACGGGTTAATGTCTCCGAAAACTCCATTCGTAAGTGAATCATCCATCGCTAATCCACGGAGAGTACATTTGTTATTTTTATGGCTTATTGCAAAAAAACGTTTTAACGCTATCGAGCACCATCAGCGCACGTGGGATATGAAATAAATCTCCGTGCCCACTGAAATCCAGCGGTTTGCCGGTTGCATCAATGTTGCAATAAAACAGCTTTTTCGGCTCATCAGCGAAATACTTAAAAATCGTCCGTTCCATAAGCTTAGCATAGCGCTTATACTTGTCATCTTTAAATACTTTTGCCGCAAGTGTGTATGCTACCAGCGCCTCCCAATGCGGCCAGAAACGGTATACTTCCGCTTGCTCGTCTACTTCCGGCCGATATGATAACGGGATAAGTCCAAACTCCCTTTCTGAATAAAACCTTTTCATGCTGTCCAGATTTTTTCTCACAAAAAGTTCAATACGCGCATCTTTCCGCTGTACATTTTCAGACAACAGCATCCATGCCGCAAAAAAAACATCGCCGGGACAACACGTATTCTCACGCCTTTCCTTATGTTCAAGCAGCATCCCGTATTTATTACGCGGATAATCTCCGGAAAGCATATTTTCAAGGCTCATCTCGGAATAATATCTGTATTCTTCATTGATTTCCTGCATAAAACGCGCAGTATAATGAACCAGACAATGCACTGCAAAGGTGTTTTGAGATGCGTATTCCGGGCTGTTAAGCACCTTCATATAGTGCCGCATAGCACAGTCAAAATACAAGCAGGCACATTGCATAACCTCGTCTTTGCCGGACACCTTATAATAAGCCGCACATGCCATTGCCGCATAGGCTTCTGAATGTAGGTTATCTGCCGTTTTTATCGCCCGACCTCTTCTGTCCACGATAAAAGGCAGTTTTCCGTCTTGCAATGTGCAGGTTTTCAGAAACTCAAACGCCTGCCCGCATATTTCAAGATATTTTTCTTCCTTTCCGTACATATTGCAGACAGAAGAATATGTCCAAAGCGTTCTCGAAACAAGCCAGATATGTTTTTTCTCGGCGTTTACGTCACCATTCCCATTGATGCACGTAAAAACCCCGCCGCATTCTTGATCTGTTAACCTTTCTGTCCAGAAAGGCAAAAGCTCATCGAACAACACTTTCTTACAATCCATTGATATCACCTTATTCTGTATCGCGCATTACAAATCAAGCTTCACAAGCTCAATATCCCCCGCTTGTTTTATAACCTTTCCGTCGGTATCAAATCTGCTGACATTGCTTATTTTTACATTTTCACCGATAGGCCCGATAAGCGTTACGGCGTTTTCTGCACGTGACATAACGTTTTTCACCGTTATGTTGTGTATATTTTCGCGCTCCGGTGCCACACCGCCATACAGCCTCAGATCGCCTATCTTAACGCCGTTTACGCCCTGTCTGAGCTCCGGACGGTTTTGAGATGTATCAACAACGCCGTCAACAAGCACGTTGTATATGCTTTTCCCACCCTGAGCCAGAAGCCGTACCTGCGAACAAAGCGAACACGCCATTACATTGCGGATTATTATGTTGCAGATATCGGAAAATTCGCGCTCATCGCCGAACAGCTTCTCCAACTTGCCGGGAAGCGCCGTTACCGCTATTGCATCATCCTCAAGAAAGCCGGTGATGTTTTCTATTATTATGTCTCTGCATCCGCAACGAATATCTATTCCGTCTGCATTCTTAACGCAGATGGAATCATATATATCAAAGCTGAGATTTCCGTTTTTTATTTCACCGTTTTCGTCTATGTAAGACGAGTTTGCACAGAAATCAAGATTCACGATATACCCGTCTGTACAATAAATAAAGTTCGTTGCCCACCAGCGCTGATTACGCAAGCGAAGGTTAGTCACACGGAAGCCGCGAACCTTAGCAAAGAAAATCAGGTTGTTCACATATATCGGAGGTCTGCCGTCCGTATTCTGATTTTTCTCCGACAGTCCGTTATAATTGCCGCCATCGAGAACAACATTTCCTCGCCCTTCAATCACTATGTTCTCATCCCACACACCTTCCGTGTGGCTATTTTTGTTTGTGAACATATTGCAGAAGGTGTTATCCGCCATTCTCAACCGGCAGTTTTCCAGCACAAGATGAAAATTTGAAGGAATTACAACCGTTTTTTCTATCTCATAATTCCCGCTTATAACAACACTGTATTCTGCATTATCTATCTGCTGCTGAATAAATTCCGCACCGTTTTTTATAAATTCCATATCGGAAAACTCCTTTTACTTTTCAAAAACCACGTTTCCGTTTACCATAGTAAGCGAAACATCAATATTTTCGTCGAATATAAGTATATCCGCATACCCGCCCTCGCGGATATGCCCGCGGTCACGCAGCCTTGCCATACGTGCGGGGTTTGCCGATGCCATTCTTACCGCATCAAGAAGCGAAACATCCGCAAGCTCAATCATATTGCGCACAAGCTTATTCGTTGTACACACACTTCCTGCAAACGCCGAGCGATCGGGAAGCTTTGCAACGCCGTCCTCTATTATGAAGTTCGGATTTTCAAAAAGCTTTTCCGAGCCGTCCGGAAGTCCCGCACACGGAATTGCATCGGTAACAAGCGCAATTCTGTCAACACCCTTGAACTTCACTATAAACTTTAAGAGCGAGGGCGGAAGGTGCCGTCCGTCGGCTATTATCTCAACGTCCATTCCATCTATCATATACGCGGCTTCAACTATACCCGCATAGCGGTAGGCATTCTTGCGGTGAACGGTGCTGCACCCGGAATAGAAATGGGTTATAAGACCGTAGCCAAGGTCATACGCACGCATAACGCAATCGTAATCTGCATCGGAATGACCTATTGACGCAACAATGCCGTGCTCACGAAGTGCCTTTGCAAACTCTTCCGTCCCCGGAAGCTCGGGCGCTGAGCTCCAACGGATAAGCTTATCTCCGTAGTTTTCGAGGATATACATATAATCCTCGGGGATCGGCGGCGTCATATATTTTGCCATCTGCGCACCTGCCTGAACCGGAGAAAAATACGGTCCTTCAAGATGCACGCCCGGCATATGCGCGCCTATTGCCTTTTCTGAATTTATGCGGTTGTATTCATCCAGCGTATTGAACATTTTGATATATGATTCAACCGAGCCGGAGGAGCCTGACGGAAGCATAACGGTTGTACCGTGTGATGCGTGAAGCTTTGATACCTCAATGAATGCCTCAAGCTCGCCCTTTCGAAGATCATATCCGTTGCCGCCGTGGACGTGCATATCAATAAAGCCCGGAGAAATATATTTTCCCTGTGCATCGTGCGCAACATCAAACGGAAGCGTTTCTTTCGTCACAGCCTTAATTCTTTCTCCATCTGTGTACACCGCCGTGCCCTCGGGCGCAAATGTATTCCCGAGAATAACCTTGCCGTTATAGAATTTATGTATCATAGCTTCTCCTTTTTACAATTCAATGCTTTTAAGCTCAAGTGACTGCAGCCTTACGGTCTGCTCTTTTCCTGCGTAAATAATCTTTACCTCAATCGGCAAATCATAATCTGTATTAAGAAGATATACTTTATTTCCTTCGTATACAGAATAACGAAGTCTGTCGCTTCCTATAACCTTTATGTCGCAGTTTCTTGCACTTGCCGATATCATTTCGCGCACTACTGCGCGATAGAACAGGTATATTGCTCTGTCTCCCGGGTAGCTCGTGCTTGTGATAAGCGTTGCAACGCCTTCTCCCACCTTGTTTTCAATCAAAACAGGAAGATCGCTGTTTCTCGCCTGAAATCCGTTGCTTTCAAACGCAATAGCCTTTCCGGTTGTTGTTCCGAAGCGCATATACTCCGTATATCCGGCTGAGAAAAGCGGGTCACAACCGCCGGTATTGTATGTCGGATAAAGAACCTTTTCATCAAGCGAATTATATTTGAAGTTTACGCCGCCGTTGGTCTTTCTGTATTCTCCGGTAAAGCGGCAGCCAAACAGCGCTTCAACACTCTCTCCAGACACGCATTTGAACTTTCCGCCTCTTACATCCGAGGTATTCAAGTGCGCCGCCGTCATAAGCAGATGCCCGCCGCGGCGTACATATTCGGTAAGCTTTTCCATATTCTCTTCGGTCATTGTGTTCCAGCCAAGGAAAATAAGATAATCATAAGCGGAAAGCACATCAACAGACGCCTCAATCGGTATGATATCGTACTGACCGTAGGCAGGGGCTCCCGAGGTGTCGTTGTCACCGTAGTTTGCAACGTCATCCCACGTGCGCTTTGTTCCAAGCTCATCAAGCATCATCCATGAATGCTCTGCTGAATTATAGCCCCATTCCTCGCGATAAAACTGATTAAACACAGAGCTTCTGCCCCATTTTCCTGCCCATCCGTCGTGAAGTCCGGAAACAAAAGCAACCTTTACCTTAGGTCCGTCGGCAGGGCGACAGTCGGTATTCAGAATATCCTGCATCTGACGGAGAACTCTGCGGTAGTTTTGGCATACAAAATGATCCGGTCCGAACATTTCTTCTTTCGGCATATATGCAGAAACCTTTTCGTCGCCGCTTTCAAGCACAAACATACTTGACCCGCAAAGATAAGCGTGCTTATATGCAAGCTCAAGGCGCTTCATTTTCAGGACATCGGTGTGACGCACACCGCCGTACCACTCATGGGCAAAATATGTTCCCCATATCTTTGCCTTGCTTGCCTTCGCCACTCCGCGCACATTGGGGATAAGAATATCCGGATTTCCCGGTATCGCTTCAAGGATGGGAATATCAATCCCCGCCTCTATATTATATCTCGCAAACCCGGTGGCATCGACGGACATTACATTCGGCATACCGCTGCGTTTGTTTATATCCACAAACTTTGAAACTGTTTTCACATACTCCTCGTGTGTTTCAGAAAGATTTTCATAATCAAATCTCAGCCTGTAGTTTCTCTGATCCTTGCGCCACTCGGTAGTATCCCCGTTTATATAATAATCAGGAGCCTTGCAGGCATACATACTTCCCGGCTCACCAATGGTTTCGCCAAGGAAATACCCGCCGGCAATTTCCTTCATTTTCGCAACAGTTTCCGGCTCAAGCCAGCTTTCCTTGCCCTCCGGCGGATACTGCACGTTATAAAGAATAGCAAAATATATTTGGTTTTCCGCAAGATACTTTGCCCACTCTATAAAATATTTCTGCTCAAAAATTTTTCTTTTTCCCGGACGCAAAATAACATAATTGAAACCGGCATCTATCGCGCGCTCTTTTATATCATCAATTATTTTGTCGGGATCAAAGCCGTGCTCACCAATGTGTACCCCGTTAAGAATTAAAGATTCTTTCATAACATTCTTCCCTTTCAACTGGCTTTAACTCGCCCGGATTTAATACGAATTCCTTCTTTTCCGTTCCGTAATCGACGGTCGCAAAAATCTTGTTGTCAAAATCCGTGTTAAGGAGATATACCTTATCTCCCTCGTAAACGGAAAAGCGAAGCGAATCGGCACCGTATACCTTTATATGTGCCTGCCTGTGGCTTGCCGTCAATATTTCGCGGACAAGCGTACAATACATTGCAAAATTCGCCCCGGACGGATAATCCAGGCTCGTCATAAGAACCGCATATCCGTCTCCGACCTTGTTTTCAACCAAGGATGCGGGCAATGCATCGGGATTCTTTATTCTGAACGCATTTGCAAGCCTTGCCGTTATCACACCTGTCGTAAGCTCGACCTTTGCGTAATCCGCATAACCGTCCGCAAAGAACGGATCAGACATATCCACCAATGCCTTGCACCATTTAAATTCAGGAACTATGCTCTCGGTAAACTTACTTCCGTCCTCTGTATGTATCGCGTTTTCTGCATCCAGCTTACACCCGAACAAATCACTGACATCACCGTTCCGTATTAGCGACATCTCGCCCGTGCGCTTGTTTGTAGTATTCAGATGTGCCGCAGTCATAAACAGACGCCCGCCCTGTTTGACGTAAGCCTTCAGATTTTCATAAATCTCGTCGGTCATAGTGTTCCAGCCGACAAAGATGAGATAATCATACTTTGAGAAAATCTCAACACCGACATTTGCCGGAATGACATCATAAAGTCCATATGCCGGAGCGCCCGAGAGATCAACCTCTCCGTAATTGTGTGTTTCTGCCCATGTTTTCTTATGCTTTATTACATCCAGCACTCTCCAAGTGTATTCGGGCGCAGCATAGCCAAACTCCTCTTGCATATGTCCGCGCCAAAGGGATGAGCCTGTATGGCGGAAGCTGTAACCATCAAGGTTTCCGCGAACGAACGCAACCTTGACTTTCGGCCCGCCGGCAGGTCTGAAATCCGCTTTTGTGAACTTTGCAAAGTCCTCCATGCATTTCCTGTAATATGCGGAAATCGGGTTGTCATATCCCAAATCGGTGCCGTGGGTGTTTATCTTTTCGTCTGCGCTTTCGAGAACAAAAACTCCGCAGCCCGAAAGATAGCCATGGTAGTAGGAAAGCATAAACCGCTTTATTTTGAGCGGATCCTCGTTACGCTGACCGCCGTACCAGTTATGCGGAATATACAGACCGAATCTCTCGCAGTTGTAAGCCCTTTGCGTACCTCTTGCAAAGGCTGTTCCGATTTCGGTGTCACCTGCAAGTGACTCAAAAGTGGGGAACGAAAGCCCCGCCTCGCACTCAAAGCTCATATGAGCTCCGGACTCAAGAAGACTTGTCTCAACTACACCGCCACCGCTGTTTTCTTCGCCGAATTTGCGAACGATATTTATGAAGTTATCCTTCGGCTGCTGCAAATCCTTCCACGGCTCTTTATACGGACAACCATACCCCGAGCCCTTGTTTGCATAAACGGAACCAAGCTCGCTCAGATTGTAAGAAAGAAAATATTCACCGGCTATTTCCTTAATTTTCTTAAGCTTTTCCGCATCTATACCTCCCGTTGGTCTATCGCCTCCGCCGTTAAACGCAAAGTATATCTTGTTATCCGCGCAATGCTTTGCCCACTCATATAAAAAGTGCTCGGGAAGAACCTTTTCACTTGCCGGCACGTTCTCATTTCCTGAAGCATCGGCTGTGCTGTACTGCGCCGGAGCGAGGTTTATATAGTTCATTCCGCGCGCTATGCACTTTTCATTTATCATATCGATAACTTTTTCAGGACAAAATGGTGCATATTCGCCTATTTTCACACCGTGCTTTACTATATCTCGTTCAATCATAGCTGTTTCCTTTCTTTCTTCGACATTGCTGAACAAAAACGTTTTAAGCTTCCCGGGGGGTATGCAGCCCCCACACGCCCTATTCCACGTACTGCTTTCCGTCGTTGCGTGCGGAGGGGTTAAAAGGGGAGGTTTCCTTTGCGCCTCGTCAAGCCTCGCCTTTTTGCTCGTTCTTGCTTTTCGCAAGAAGCTTCGCTTTATTGGCGGTCTCTCCTCTTTCCCACAAAGCGGGCTTTGCGGGAACCCTATTTCTGTGGGCGCGCGAGTTCTCCCCTTTTTCGCGTTCTTTGCTTACTTTCTTGGCGAAACAAGAAAGTAAGAACCCCTTCGGGAATTTGCCGAAAAGCGAAGAATGTATCCCTCCACCGCCATCCGGCGGTCCCCCGTAGCTCCCCCCTTTTGTCGCTTTCAGCGACATTTCCCCCGCAGGGGAATAACCTTTAGGCAAGGGAGGCTTTATAATCTAAAATGCGTTTGATAAGCACTGCCACTTCTGCTCTTGTTGTGTAGTCCGCCGGTGCGATGCGTCCCGATTTCCCGTTGACAATACCTGCACCGATGAGGGCAGAAACCGCTTCCTTTGCGTAGTCTGCAACGGTGGTGAAATCTGAGTAGTTCGGCTCATTGGAATCGCCGAATCCTACATTCTGTTTCTGCAATGCGCGGTGGACGATTACCATCATATCCTGGCGGGTGATGGTGTTTCTCGGTGCAAACTTATTATCGCCGATGCCGTTAACTATTCCCGTGTTGCGTGCGATTGCAAGCTCGGATGCGAAATAATCGCTTGCCGTGACGTCTGCAAAATTCTCTGCGTTATCAGACTCGAGCTTGAATGCACGAATGAGCAGGGACGCGAAGTCTGCACGGGTTATATTGTTTGCCGGGGAGTACGTGTCAGATGCTGTTCCTCTTATTATTCCATCGTCCGCGAGTGTGTTTATCGCGTCCGCTGCCCATGTGTGGTTAGAAAGGTCTGTGAAACGGATGCTATCCGTTTCACCCGACGCGTCGGGTGCGGTCTCTCCGGTTCCGGTTTCGGTGTCGCCGGAAGCTTCACCATTGTCGTTTTCATCGGTCTTGGTTTCATCATCCGGCTTGTCGGTCGGTGCGGCACCGCCGCCACCGCCTCCTCCACCACCGCCGCCGGCAGTTCCTGCGTTTTCTGTGGAGGTTCCGGAATTTTCTTCCGTTTTGTTACCGGAGCCTGTTGTGTTACCGTAAACCGATATATCAAAATGAATTGTGGTCTCTCGTCCGTCGCTGTCACGCGCGGTTATTGCAACGTGGTTATCACCGACCTGAGAGTCCGTTGGCTTCCATGTAAATACACCGGTCTCGGAATTGAGGCTTGCGCCGCGCGGAAGCGTTGCGCCGATATATGTTATCGTCGGTGTGTCTGTCTCTATCGGGCTTGTTGCCTTTACCGTTACACTTATCGAGCTTCCGGCAGATGTGCTTAATGTATCACTAACCGGCTCAAACTCCGGCAGACTTTCATCCTCAAACGATGTCGGGATAGTGAACGTCTGCTCTTCCTTGATGTTGTAAACATAGCCCTTATCAAAATCGAATTTGTCGATATGGCTGCGGATAAGCGTTACCGTGCCGATATCAAGGCGGATGCTTCCTTCTTTAAGCCCTTCGCCTTCTCTTGATGCCGAAAGAATTCTGTACGCACCGTTTTCAACGCGGTCGTTATCAACATAGATAACTTTCCCGGCAAGGTCCGAAAGGTCATCACACTGCATTTCCACATCAATGTAGTTCTCAATCTCATAGCCCTTCTGGAAGCCCGTTACCGTACCGGTATACGCAGCTGTTTTTTCAGTTTCTTCACCGATAACCGTGCCGTCATTTACATAGCGGTAAATGCATGCGCCGTTTTCGTTTACGGTGTACACGCCTACAAAGCCCGAGAAATCAAAGCTTATCGGCATTTCGGTGCCATCTGCTTTTACGAACGTATCGGTTACTGTATATACAACATCATTGTTCGTTGCATAAACGACATAATCAACTCTTCCGTTTGTGTGAGCTACCTTTACGGCGCGCGCCATATCCTCGCCTGCGATTTCGGTGCCTGTCTTGACGGAAATATCAACCGTTTTGATATCGCTTACATAGCGTTCGCCCTTATACGGCTCGAGCACGGTTGTAAACAGGCTGTCGAGGTTTTCACCCCTGTTATGGACAAGGAGATAATCAAGTGTTCTCGGAAGCTTCTCGGTTTCGCTCTTTATCGGAACATATCCTCCGACTATTGCCACCTCATCGGGTGTGAAGTTGTTCATCTGAGTAAGGCGAAGCTTTATGTTCTTTCCGTCTGTAAGTATCTTGTTATAGTCCTGAACATCAAATTCTACCGAAATATTCTGCTCCGGCTCCTTATCACGGCGGATTTTGTTCATCCACGTATATCCGCGGTTGTATTTTGTCGGATATCCGTATTCGTCCTTTGTCCACGGGTCGGGACCGTATTCTATCCACTCGCCCGTTTCGGGGTCCTTACCGTCAACACCTGCATACGTTCCGATGTATTCCCCGTTTTCATCGACCTGCTTCGTAAGCTCAATTCCGCTTACCGGATATGCATTCTCAGCCTGGCTATGGAAGCTGTAGGTATGCGTATTACCACCCGTTACACGGAAGAAGTCAACAGCGTAGGAAACGTCATCGTTTGCCTTTATCATAACAACGCTTCTGCGGTATTTCTCCGTGTTTGAGTTTACATTGCTTGCATCAACGTCTATAAGCTTAACTGTTTCCGTATCGTCAAAGTGAAGCGGATAGCCGTGCTTTATTGTTTTGTCGTGGTTTGCTTCGTTTACAGTAACCGTGTTGTGCGATATGGTTGGATCAACCCACTGGAGACGGTTTGGCGTATAGCTCGTATCCTCCGGATATCCGAGGTCAGGAGCTACATCCAGCCCGTATGCATCCATACCGAGATTAAGTGTATCTGTATGAGCGTGCGAAGCCGATCTTCCGAATGTTACCCAGATATCACGCATTGTGTTCTTTGCAGTAGCCGCGCTTGCAGAATCATACTTTGCACCGTCGCGGAGGATTGCAATACCGTAGCCGGTAAGGATTGTGCTCTCCGTCTTTTGGTCCGGATCAATATACTTTAAGATATCCTCCTCAAGGCTTTCGGGATCCTTTGTAAAGATATCGTATCTGTAGCCTGTGGTTTTGTTTCCGTTTACAGTATAGATATAGTTTGCGATCTTCTTTTTATACTCCTCATTATCCGTGCGTGCAAACGCCTGAAGCCATGCAGCCGTACCGCCGTTTAGCGTAACTGATGCAACACTTCCGGCATCGCCGACATTCGGATGCTTTGAATTGGTAAGCAGTATATCAATCTGCGGAGTGTACATCTTGATAAACTTAGGCACATTATACGGCTGATAGTCTCCTTCTCCGGTGTACATTGCCGTTGCATCCGCGAAGGTGCTTAAGTTTGATACCCACGAGGTGTTGTACCGAGGAGATGCTTCATCGCCCATTCCGTCACGGTCAACCCGGTTTATCAGCGTGCTTTCAAGATTTCCGCCGGTTATTTTTGTTTTTCCGTTTCCTGCATCCGTTGCATAAACCCAGTTGAGAATGTCATTCGTCTCGGGTTGCTTGCCGACAACTATCGCCGCAAGCCCCGCAACGCCTTGTGCCTGACCAAAATTACCGTTTATTCTTCCATCCTGCAGCATCTGATAAGAGGCAAGAATAATTCCCTCCTCCCAGTTTTTCCAAATGCTTTCAGAGCTTTTCTTGTCGTTTTCTAGCTTTGAATTCTCAGCATCCTCTGAAAGCGTGCGGATAAGCTCGTCATCCTCAACCATCGGATAAAGAATATCTGCAGAATGTAAAAGCTCTCTTGCAACATATGAATCGTTTATTCGTCCTACCGCTGCGCCGTAGCCCGAACCGCCGTGGGTGTTCATGAACTGATTTCTGAAATAATACATATCAAAGCTTGGCCACACATCTGCAACACGGTCTAAAAGCACTGCACCTGCGCGTCCGTACTTTACATCGTTTGTATAAAGATATGCGTCGGCAATCGTTCTGATTTTTCCGTACAAGCCTTCCCAAAGCGAATTGTTATACCTCGCGATATACCCATGGCGCTCCTCAAGTCCGTCATCATAGGTACGTCCCGGGAGATATCCCCAGCCGTCATCAACGCCCCACATATCGCCGCCCTGCCAGAGGACGTTTCCGGCATCATCCGTATATGTTCCAAGGTCTGCTCCGTGGTCAATGACCTCTACTACTTCACCTTGCTCATCTTTTATCGTTTCTTTATTCCATGTAATAAGGTCTCCCCACGGGTCCTCATTGCTTTCTCTTATCTCACTGTAAAGCTCGTTATATAGATAACCGTCGGGGTTGCCGTAGCCGTAAAAGACATACCACTCGGGCGTATTTGCCTGTTTCTTCGCCGGCTTTTCGCAGGTACATTCCTCACCGTCCTTGTGGAACAGCATTTCGTGATGAGCCTGCCGTGCGCGGTCAACGTCAAAAAATCTTCCGCTTTCATCAAGACCGAGCTTCAGGAAGCCTTCAAAATCGTTACTCGGGAAAAGGCGCTTGCAATCCGGACACTGAACCTTCCACGGACGTGACATTGAGACTACCCCCGGGCCTCTTCCCACGTTTGCATGGCAATAGCGGCAGTAAATATAATAGTCATCACCGCGAACACCTATCTGTCTTCCGCGAGGAAGTCCTTCGCCGAAAATCTGAGTTTTGATAAGCTCAACCTCCGGCATAAGCTTATCCGCAGCCTTTATCGCGCTTTTCTGCGTGCTCTTTGCCCAATCATATTTTGCGATATTTTCCTGCGCATTTTCGCGCATCTCATTTGTATAGAGCGTCGGTGCGGTCTTTCCGTCATCCGGAATAACCGTTACCGTGTTTTCAAAGGTCTTTTCAAGACCGCGGAAATTGACCGTTGCCGTAACGGTTGCTTTGCCCTCCGAAACCGCGGTAATTATGCCGTCCTCTATCCTTGCAACGCTTTCGGGTTCGCAGGTGTAGGTAATATACTGCGCACCTACATCAAGAACGTTTTCGCTGTTCATAACGGCGTCAATATCGAGAAGAAGCTTTTCATTTACATAAAGCTTTTCGGTGAGGTTGTACAAAAATTCCTTTGCACCGCTCTTATCCGTAACCGTTACCGGAATCTCTTTTGAGATTGCTCCGACTCCATCGCTTACCGTTACCGTAATGGTGGCTTTACCTTCTGCGATGCCTTTTATAACTCCGTCCTCGGAAACAACTGCGCATTTCGTATTGGAGGAAGAATACGTCGCCTGATAATCCGTTATTTTCGTTCCGTCAAGGCGAAACGCGCCTATGGAAATCGGTGCTTCTTCATTCCATGCCAAATCCTGCTTTGCATCCACAACAAGCTCCTGAATGCAGTTTATGCCGTCAAGCGTTATATTACCGGCAAGCGTAAGTATTGCAGAAGCAAACGCAACCGTTCCCGGTTCTGTTATCGGGCTTACAAAACGCGGCTTAAACACAACATAATATTCGTCCGCAGCAAAGTTTATCTTCTTTAAATCCTTTGTCCGCATTGTCTTGTCCGCAGAATCAGGGTCTGTACACGCTACCGTACCGATAAGCGTTTCGCTGTTTAAGTTTGCTTCAACAAGAGCTTTCTTTACCGATACGTTTTCATCAACGGGAATGAGATAATAGTCGAGATAGCTCTCGGGATAAACAATAACATTCTCTCCGTCTTTATCCGTAACATACGTTCCGTTAAGCTTATACGGAGAGTCGTTTTTATACGTTCCGTATGTGACCTTCGGTACATATAAGCCCGCCTCGTCCACGCGGATTTTTATTGCCCACCAGTTGTTTTGCCCTGCGCGGATTTGCATTCCCTTACCCAAGGTATATACAAGCTGGCTTCCGCTTGTAACCGTGGTATTTACTTCCGGATTTGTTTCAGGGTCGTTATCAAAATAGTCAACCGCATAGGAATATGATGAACGACGGTTTGCCGCATATTCCCACAGGTTATTGTTTGTCGCATAGGTGAAATCCGTGAACAGGATGCTTGTATCCCCCTTATCCCCCATACGGCTTGCAATATCGTAGGTTATCGTCTTGTTTGGAACCGGAGGCGCCTTGACGCTTACGGTTTCCGTTTTTGTGACCGTGAAATCGCCCATCGTTACGGTAACGGTAAGCGGGGTTTCGCCTTCAGAACGCACCGAAACGCTTCCGTCCTCCGAAACTGATATAACCCCCGTGTCGTAGCCTGACCACACAGCCTCGGCATCGGGATTTATGCTTCCGTCCGACATATACACCTTTGCCCGAAGGCGGTATGTGTCAACACCTGTTATATCAACATCTATCGGAACTGCACCATCACCCGCAATGAGCGAGAAGGAGCCGACAGAGCCGTAATTACTCGTTTTGCTTGTATCTTCGGCAAAGGTTAATATGTATTTCTTCTCTGCCTTAAAGCTGTATGCCGCCTTTTCGCCCGATGTGTTGAGCACATCGCTTGTTACAATGGTATCATAATTATCGAATTTCGTGTTGCTTGTATATGCTGAATATGTTCCGATGAGAGCTCCGTTATCGGCGTGTTTTCCTCTTTCAAAGGTTTCTTCATTTACATAAACAGAAACGTCTGTTCCCGCGGTGTGAGCTCCGTGGTCCACCGATAGGTAATATGTGCCATCCGCCGGAACACTGATTTCAAAGCTCACATAGTTTCTGAAAATAAGATTGTGAGCAAACGCTATACTGTTCGCCCCGCGTGCATACAGGTTATCTCCCCATGCTGATGTATAGCTCATACCGGCAGAAAACTTATACAGCCCTCTTGTAATATCATCAATCGCCGTTATTTTCGGCTCCGTAATCGGACTGTCTTTTGTATTTTTGCGTGTAAGCCCAAGCTCGGCAAGATGCGAGCTTAAATCATACTTTATCGTTATTCCCTCAGAAATATCCGATGCTGCCGATGTTGCCGATACTGCCGGAAGCAGCGATATCAGCATTGAGATTGCAAGAATAATTGATAATAATCTTTTCATTGGTTACTCCTTTCGTTTTTTACGCCTTCCCGACCGCCGGATGGCGGGTCCCTCTATAGCCTCCCTTGCCTAAAGGGAGGGGGACCGCCGTATGGCGGTGGAGGGATTATATTTTCTTTACTGTTCGGCAAATTCCCGAAGTGGTGCTTACTTTCTTGTTTCGCCAAGAAAGTAAGCAAAGAACGCGAAAAAGGGGAGAACTCGCGCGCCCACTCCCGTGGCGCAAGGAAACCTCCCCTTTTAACCCCTCCGCACGCAACGACGAAAAGCAGTACGTAGAATAGGGCATATATGGGCAGTGCCCCCCACTGGGAAAGATAACGTTTCGAGATAGTGCCGCCTTTCCGGAACCTTTCCCTCTTTTTATTATAGCGGAGAGGGAGCCCTCTCCGCTATAGGTATGTTTTGGATATTAGTCTGCATAAAGTATACGGGTTTCTCCGCTTGCATTCTTAAAGATAAGGTATCCGCGGGAGTGTGCCGGAGTTTCACCCGCTTTCGGCTGTGCCGTAAACTGACCTGTTCCTCTTGCAGCAGCAGCGCGTCCGCCATCAACAGAATAAATTGTTATATTAGCTGTTGAACCAAAGAGAATGCCTGCTTCTACAACGTTATAGCTTTCCGGCACGCTGTAGATAAGAAGCGGATTGCCATCTACTTCATCAAGAACTGCAACCGGAGCTGCTTCTACATCTTCTCCCGTAACCGGAACGAGGTTGACATCTCCCCATACAGTGAATTTGTAATTCGGGTTATAGCTTACTATCTTTTCTCCAAGCTTCCAGTATGAGAAATCAGCAGAATCAGAAGAAACAGTTACCTCTGTGCCGTACAACACATCACTATGCACCGGAGTGCCATTTACGCTGACAGTATATTTTTCTGTCGGATCATCGAAAATTGCAACTGCGCGAGTGTTTTTCTTTATCAGCATATCGTCAGCAATTTTTGATTCATCGGCATACATACTCCAGTGCTTGAATGAGCCAAAGCCTGTGTACGACGGAGTTTCTACTCCCGCGATTGCGTCTGCAAAGGTTGTGCCTTTATCTACGTTCTTATTATCAAACGGCATACCGTTTGCGTTGAAAAGCTCTACGCTGACTGTAGCTGCATCTTCTTCAACCTTATCAAACACGGCAGTAATTGCAGAGTTTGTGTTGATTACAAAGCTTTCCTCTGCATTCTCTGAAAGAACCTGTCCGATAGCGTTCTTCCAGTATCTGAACACATAACCGTCCTTTGCAGTTGCTGTTGCAGTTACCGTATCTCCCATATTGACTTCGTCTATTGTAGCGCCGTTCCACGACACTGTGCCTTCTTCTGTGTTTTCAGGCTGAACAGCAACGCTTACTTTTGTGTCAGTCACGGCTTCGCCCGGCTCTTCCGGCTCTTCTGCCGGTGCGGTGACGGTTACGGTGATTTCGCTTGACTTTGTTCCGTCCGAGGTTTCTGCCCAGACAGTTGCTGTACCTGCGGCATTTGCTGTGATTGTGCCGTTGGCATCATCAACAGTTACAACGTTTGTTCCTTCTACATCTTCACAATGATATGTCACAAAGTTTCCTGCGACCGGATATGTTTTTTCTGTTGCATCCGTTCCGTCCGTTGTTCCGCTTACCGTTACGGATGCGGTTGCTGTTTCTTCGGGGTTTAACGTAATTTCATCTTCGCCGTCAACCGATGCCGTAAACGTCGGAGAGAGAATTTTGGTTAGACTTATCTTACTAAACTCTTGGCTTGCCGGTCCCGAACTGAAGGCAGTTATAAGCTCTTTTACAGCATCGGAATAAATTGCATTATTCCCGGTAATATCGTGATCACCGGCAGTAAGAGAAACGGTTGTAGCGAGCCTTCCGTCACCAAGATAATTGTCATATTTTGCAAGCTCTGCTTTGCGAGTTCCTATATACCAATTAAGAGTTGTTTTGCCGGCAGTATACACAGTAGCATACGGAATATAGAAGCCTTTATCTGCAGGTGCCTTTAACGCCAAAGAAAATTCAGCATTTACCTTGCCCTTGTCCGTACCCAAAGCGGTGTTATTCATATGCATACGGATACCGGCTGTGCTAAATAAAAACAAAACTCTGCTTGATGCCGTTTGCGTCAAATTTACTACTTTTTCCGGTGCATCAAAATAATACCAATTAGTATTTTTCATTTCTTCGCCACTTGCATTTTTTGCATTATACTCTGTCATATTCAACAATGTAGAGTTTTTCTTTGCCGTGAAACTATACGTATACGTCTCCCCATCCGCTGCAAAAGCAGCCGGGATAACTGAAATAATAAGTGATAATGCGAGTAAAATTGATAATAATTTTTTCACTTTGAATCTCCTCCATCAATATATTATTTTACCTTGGTGTATGCTTCTTCGTAAATTTCGAGAAGCCTGTCTATGCGAAACTCAGAAAGCTCTGCCTGGAATGCATCCCATTCGCTCATAGGCATCTGACCAAGGATAAACTTCTGAATATGCTCACTTACAAATGTTCCTATTTCAGTTGAAATGTCTGAAAGCTCTGCGCTCTGCTCTGTTGTGAACTCGAGATACATTGTCGGGTCAAGCTGCGGATATGTGTTGTCAAGAAGGAAATCGGTTACGGATGCCTGCTCCTCGGAGATTGATGCGTCAATCGAATCCGGAGCGTGACGGATATGTGTTCCGAGCGTATTGAAGCCGTAAAGAGTCTGGACATTTTCGCTTGAATCATCCATTATAAACTGCTTCTTGCCGTCGACAATCTCGTAGGTCTCGCCCTCTTTACCCCATGATACAAGCTCAGTTGCCTCATCGGTGTAGAACCAGTTCAAAATGCGGAACGCGTTTGCAATACGTCCTTCGTCACGCGTGTTTAATACGGCATAGCCGGACGGAACAAAGTTGTATTTATTAATCATATTAACTCCCATTCCGTTTTCTGCACGAGGCGGCAGGCATGCTGCCATAGTAAATTCAGGGTTCTTCTGTCTTGCGATATTGTTAAAGAAGTCAATACGCACCTGATACTCCGGCATAATGAAGCCGCGGTCAGTCGTGACAAGCTCCTGCCATGATGATGTGTTCATCGTGAAGAAATCCTCGGGGATAAGCTTTTCAGCAACCATCTTGCTGAAATACTCAACGATATCGCGCATAACCGGGTCTACGGCACCGTAGCACCACTTTTCGTTTTCAAAGTCGTAATATACTCCGATGTGGAAATTCGGCTTCCATGATGAGCCAATAACGCTGAGATTGTTAAATCCTGATCTCATTGCGAACGGATAGGAATCCGGATAAAGCTCTTTAAGAGTTTTGCAGACCTCGTAAAGCTCATCCATTGTTTCCGGAGTTTTGAGATTGTGCTTTTCAAAGATGTCTTTACGATAAAGCCAGCCGTGGATATTTGTGCTGCGCTCAAGACCGTGAGCCGGAGAATAGTAAATTTTTCCGTCAAAGCTCTTGCGAACATCCTGCATCCACTTTTCATCTTCAGGTACATTTTCCCAGAACTCTACATAATCGGGCATATACTCAAGATAATCATCATAAGCAAGGAACGCGCCCTGAGAGCAATAGTCCGCAAATCCGGACGGCTTGCCCTGGAAGCTTATAAGGTCAGGAAGGTCCTCCGGAGCTGCCATAATAAGCGGGAATTTTGTTTTAAATTCAGATGACGGAATCGCAGTTACATCAACTGTTCCTCCGATTGCCTCTTTTATGTACTCCCATACCTTCCAGCCTTCTTCATACGGCCATGATGCGTGGCTGGGGATTGTGATTTTTACAACCGCGTCATCAGGGATTACTTTCCCCTCAGGAATGTCATAAGAGACTTCGCTGCCGGCACCGCTGTTTCCGCCGCACGCGCAAAGCGCAAGCAGCATAACGGTTGCGAGAGTTAATGCGAGTATTCTTTTCATTTTGATTTTCCTCCGTTTATTTTTTTCTGTTTGTACTGCCATTATATCACCTGCAAGATTGCGCCGTCTTTCACAATCCTACGAATTTATCCACAATGAAAGCTTTTCCAATTGACAAAGCTTTGTTTATTTTATACAATTATTGTGTAAGATAAAAGATGCGGAAAGGAATGATTGCGCAAATGATTCCCTTAAAAAATGATCTCCTCAATTACAGCTATTCCGTATATAGATTCTACAATATAAATAAACCGATAATCGCAGAAAAGGTTGACCTTTCAACACCGTCCCGGCTTGACCTTATGCTGCACTGCCATGATTTTCCGCAGGTATGGTATTGCCTTAACGGCTCCTTTTCGATAACCGTCAACGGTATCACATATGAGATGACCCCCGGTTCTCTTTTAACAGTTCCGCCGGGAGCACTGCACAATCTTTTTGTTCCTGAAGTTTCCTCTCTCGAAGCATTCAGAACCAACGTTAATTATGACATTTTTATGGACGAAGAGACGGAAAAATATCTCAATTCAAAGATGCATCTTTTTATGGGCGCCTTCCGCTCCGAGCTTCAGCTTGATGAGCTTGCACCCATCATTTTACCGGAAAAATTCCGCAATGAAGCAGCAAATATTTTTTCACGTCTTTCCTGCCCGGAGCTTCCGTCAATCAATCTGTCCGCCGAAGAGCTTCCGTCTGTGCTTGACGCTCTCTTTTCGCTTCCGGGGCTTGATTTTCCGGAAAAAACAAAAAAGCGGGCAGCCACGCTGTGGGATTCAAAGATTGCTCCTATCATTTCCGCGATTTCATATATAAATAAAAGCTTCAATGAAAAAATACTTATCGAGGATATGATGAAGCTCACCTTTCTCGGCCATACCACCTTTTTTGAAACCTTCAAAAAGGTTATTAACTGCTCGTTTGCCACGTACCTGCAGATAATCAGGCTGAAAAACGCACATCGTATGATGGCGGCAACAAGCTTTCCCATCGCGCAGATAGCGTTTATGTGCGGCTTTTCCAGCCATTCGCATATGGAGCGGACATACAAAAAGTTTTCCGGAGTTATACCCACCCGCGCACGCGCACATTCCAAAGAATGGGCAAGGGAGCATTCAAAGAAGAAGGATACACCCCCTCAACCATCGGCAAAAAATGAGTAAGGAAAAACAGAAGGGATTGCAGCAAAATGCATTTTGCTGCAATCCCTTCTCAGACTGTCGAAAACATCATCGTTTTCGGCGGTTGTTGGCACCCGCAACAGGAATCGAACCTGTAACTAACCCTTAGGAGGGGTTTATTATATCCATTTAACTATGCAGGCAATTACCTATATAATTTTAATACACATCAGCCAACTTGTCAAGTAAGTCAGCTGATGTTTTTTTGTATTCAGCGCTCAGTTTTCTTTTTTTGATTTTTGAGCAAAAGCCCAAGCGCCATAAACACGGCAAATACGATGAGATACCACACGCACGCAAGCTTATGTGCGCGCACCGTTGCATAAATCATAAACGCAGATGCGCAAACCGCAAGCGCCGGAACAACAAATCTCCGCAGCGCGTTTTCGTCTTTTGCCTTTCTCATCCACGCGATGAATATCGGAATATACAGTGCATACATCGTAAGAATCGGAAGCTCCGTCGGGTCAAACACCAAAAAACCTGTGCCGTCACCCGCAATGTTTGTGAAATAAAAATAAGCATACCACAGAACAACACAGATAAGCCCGAACACGGACGAATTTGTTGCCATATTCGTGTCCTCGTCAATTGTTTTGAATATGTGCGGTGCCGGTCCTTCTTCGCGCACCGCAAGAGAATACGCTCCGCGGCTGCAGCCGAGCATAAGTCCGTTAAGCGTACCTATGCACGATATTGCGATAAACAGATTGAGAATATTACCGAAGACGTTCCCGAAAAGATTTGTAAACGCAACTGTTGCGCCATGGTCAATCAGCTCCCGGTTTGTCGCACCTCCCGCAACTCCCACGAAATACAGAACATAAACACTGATTATAATAATACACCCTGCAATCAACGCAATCGGAAGGTTTCTCTTTGAATTTTTAAGCTCGGAATTGATTGATGTAGCAATTATCCAGCCTTCATATGCAAACGCCGTGGCGCACACCGATGCAAGCAGCGGATTATCAACAACCGCAACGCCTGCAGCGGGTGTTGTGAAGTTATGTGCAAGCCCGCCGGTTGCAATGCCGTATATTATTCCGCCAACCGCCATAACGCCGAGCGGCACAAGCTTTATAAGCGTTGTGCTCACCTGAAGCTTTCCGGCAAGACGCGGAGAAAGCGCATTTACGGAAAAGGCAAGAATCATAAATACCATAGCAAGCACCATGCATTCCGGGCCAACGGCACAGCCTCCCTCTGCCGCCGGAATCAGAAGCGGAATATCCGGATTCACGGAGGTTATGAAAACAAGCGTATACCGCGCCGAAAGCCATGCAAGTGCCATTGTGAGGGTGGGGTAGTAAAACGTTGCGAGAAACCACCCGATGAAATATGCATAATTTTTCCCGAGCGTTGCCTCGGCATAGTCTACAATACCGTTTACCTTTTCATATTTCTGCGCCATAGATGAAAAAGCGAGTACGCATGAAAGCATTACAAAGCCGCCTGTTATCCACGCAATTATGCCCAGCGGCATATTTCCGCCCGTCTTTTCCAGAATTTCCTGTGCTTTAAAGAATACACCGCTGCCGATAACTATTCCGACAACAAGACAAATCGCCGTAAACAGCCCGTAGCGTCTCTCAAACTGATTGCTCATATTTTATACCCATTCCTGAATTATTTTTTAGGAAGCGCAAATTTCCGCTCCGCAGAAGCTTTTATAACTATTTCTTTTCCCGTTACGGGATGAACAAAGCCCAGTGCCGATGCGTGAAGGCCGAGCCTTCCGACAGGATTTGAAGACGAGCCGTATTTTTTATCCCCGACAACAGGGTTTCCAAGCTCCTTCATATGCACACGGATCTGATTTTTGCGCCCGGTCTGTAACCTCACGCACACAAGCGAAAATCCCGCCCGCTCGCTTATCACTTCATAATCTGTTATCGCTCGCTTACCCTCACGCGCGGAGTACATAACGTGCGCACGGTTTTCCGCAATAAGGCTGTCGCATCTCCCCTTCTTCTTATCAAAGCTTCCCTCGCATATTGCAAGATATTCACGCAGGCTTATGCGCTCATTCCAATCCTCCTGCAGTGCATCACGAATCTTCGCGCTCTTCGCAAAAAGAAGCACGCCGGACGTGTCGCGGTCAAGACGGTGAACAACGAAGATATCCCCGCGCCGCATTTCGGAAAGCGCGGCATACGCCGTGCGGATTTTCTCTCCGTCTGTTGCAACGGTAAGCAGCCCTGCCGGCTTGTTGACCGCGAGAAGATATTCATCCTCATATATTATCTGAAGTCCGCGCTTTGTCTGCGTTCCCTCTCCAAGCAGTATTTTGACGGTATCTCCCGCTCTTAACGGATGGTTGAATTTCGTTGTTACAACGCCGTTTACAAGCACCTGCCGGTGTTCAAGATAGGATTTCACTTTTCCCCGCGGAAGATTTTTCAGTTCTTCATACAAAAGCTTTAAAAGCTCACCGTCGGATGATATATTAATTATAATGTCCCTTTTCACTTTCTCTTACTCCTCAATATGCTCTTATACGCATTGCGATTTTCTCTGCGGTCTCTCCCGAAATAAAAATACGGTTACAACCTTACATCTGCTATAAAGCCAAAAAGAAATATTCCGCGATTACCTCCGGAGATTCCTTTTTTCCGTTGTCAATCCACCATCTTACCGTTTCCACGAAAGTTGATGTGATATGATTTATCCGATAACTCTCGGGTAACTTCCTGCTTTTTTCGGATTCAAACAAAGGTAATTGACTTTCAACAAGCTTAACAAGATTGTTCTTGAAATATCGCAAAAACAATTCATTATTCCGGCTTGAAAGCAAGTCTAAAATGTTGTTGTCATTTTTCTGCAAATGCTGCAGCAAATGCAGAAAAACAGAGTCCGGCGCAGTACAATCAAAAATATGCCTGTGATCACAATGTCTGCCCGTTGCATCAAAAATATGACAAAAAAGCTCTCCGCACAATTCCTTTAATAAAGAATCCTTCGTCTCAAAATGAGCATAAAATGTTGCTCTGCCCACATCGGCAGCTTCTATGATTTCCGCAACTGTAATTTGTTCAAAATCCTTTTCGGATAAAAGACTGATAAATGCACGGAATATGGCTTCTCTTGTCTTTCTTTGGCGCCTGTCCACAATTTTTTCCTCCATACAAATTAAGTCAAATGTTCGGTAACGAACAAACGCAGCATATTATATGTTGATATTATCACTGATTACTGATAATATAATACCGAACTACATGTTCAGTATTATATGTATTGTATCATAAATGCATGCACAGGTCAACAGGAGGACATTATGAAAACAGAAAAAAATATTTTAATAGCGTTTATCTTAAATTTGTGTTTTTCGTTTTTTGAATTCTTTGGCGGAATTTATACTGGAAGCGTTGCCATCATATCAGATGCTCTGCACGATGTAGGTGATGCCGCAAGCATTGGTATATCCTATTTTCTTGAAAGAAAAAGCAAAAGAGCGCCTGACGGGAAATACACTTACGGATATGCAAGATACTCCGTAATCGGCGGCAGTATTTCCGCATTTATCCTCTTATTCGGTTCTGTCACGGTTATTTACAATGCTATCGGCAGAATAATCACTCCTACTCCCATAAATTACAACGGAATGATAATATTTGCCGTAATTGGTGCTTTAGTAAATGCTGCAGCGGCATTTTTCACTCGCCACGGCGATTCTCTCAACCAGAAAGCCGTAAATCTTCATATGCTTGAAGACGTGCTCGGATGGATAGTCGTTCTGATCGGTGCAATCGTTATCAAATCCACCGGTTTTCTGCTTATTGACCCGATTATGTCCATTGGTGTTGCCGCATTTATTTTCTTTAATGCCGCAAAAACCTTAAAAGAAATAATTGATATATTTCTTGAAAAAACCCCTCACAATATTGATATCAACGAAATCAGGGAACATATTATGAGTATTGACGGTGTTATTGATGTTCATCATATTCACGTCTGGACTATGGACGGTCAGAATAATTATGCCACTATGCATGTCGTTACCAACGCAGACAATCACGAAATCAAGCATAGAATCCGCATGGAATTACACGAACTCGGAATCTCTCATGTGACGCTTGAGCTCGAAGACGAAAATGAGCATTGTCACGAAAGGAATTGCTTGGTTAAAGTGTGCTCCCACGATGTTCACCATCACCATCACCATCATTAAACTATTTTCCGATTTAAATCGAGTAGGAGGCTAACCATTAATTGATTAGCCGACCTCTCACACCACCGTGCGTACCGTTCGGTACACGGCGGTTCAATCATATTGAGTGCAAAGACTTGTATGCCTCGGATATATCATAATAT
>SVLF01000068.1 GCA_015068085.1 Oscillospiraceae bacterium | reverse complement strand
AACAGAATGGCAGAAAAACTTCAAATAAACAGACCTACTTTCTATTCTCTTTCCCTTGCAGACGGCGGCGGCCATTGCGGATGCGAAAAGTGCAAAAAGTCAGTTGCGGAATCCGGAATGCTCGGACATATCCTTAAGATGGTAAATAAGGTTGCGCGCGAAGTTTATAAGTTCCATCCCGATACAATGATCGAGACGCTTGCATATTCCCGATATCGCGACAAGCCAAAGGACGGGATCTGTCCGGAAAAGAATGTTATCATCCGTCTTGCAGACGTGTATACAGATATCCTTCACCACTTAAACCACCGCCACAACACCGAACAAAAGAAAAATGTTGTTGAATGGGGCGAGCTTTCGCGCAAAAATGATGCAACGCTCCTTGTCTGGGATTACTATATGTACCAGTATCCGTATTATCCGCTCCCGATGCTTTTTAATATTGAAGAAAACTTCAAAGTTTATGTAGAAAGCGGTGTAAAGGGTGTATATATCGAAACACACGAAGATGCTGAAAACGGAATGTGGACAATGCAAAACTGGCTTATGAGCAAAATGATGGAGAATCCGGATGTCCGCTTTGAAAATTTACTTGATGATTTCATCTTCAAGTATTACGGAAAAGCCGGCGAATATGTTAAAAAGTATCTCTATCTTCTTCGTGATGCCGCATACAAATATGAAACGCGCGTGGTTCTTCACTTCCCGACAACCCAGAACAACTATATTGATCTCAATACAGTGCTTCTCGGCAACGAGTATCTTGAAAAAGCACTTGAAGCTGTTAAGAATTCGGAAATTCTTACAAACCGCGTAAAGATTCTTCGCGCAGATCTTGATAAGACCATCGCAATAAGGCACGATGATTTTATCCGTCTCGCTCAAAAAGAGGGGAAAACCTTTGATTTATCACGTACCGAGGCGGCAGACCGCGCACTCGAAGCATATGACATTCTTGAAAAGCTTGTGGTTTACGATGAAGAATGTGAGCCGGTGCAGAGGCTTCTCGAATACGGAAGAAAGACAATGCGTCTTAATCGAGAAGCACCGAAAAAACTTCCGTTGCCGAAAGAGCTTGCCGATATTAGCCCCGATGATGTTTATGAGTTCATTGTTCCACTGATGCACTGTATGGATGAGTATGGCGGTTATCCGAGTCTGGACGGACAAGGTGCACGAGTTATTGACGATGCAGATGCAATTGGCGGTCGTGCTCTTTATATTGAATATGACGGAATAAAAAACAATCTCCGCCACCAGTATGAGTTCAGCAAAAAAGACGGAGACCCGCTAATTCCCATGCTTCTTGAAGTCAAGCGCACCACCTGCTGGAGAGATCCGAATCCGTACTACCGCAATATGTATTTCCTTGAGGACATTAAGGCAGATGAGTATGCACTTTACAGTCTCCGCGGAATAAATGGAACCTCGTCCGATTCTGATTATACGTTCAATCTGTTCGGCCCGCACGAGATAACATTTGATCTCAGTGCACTTTCAATTGTGTTCCCTGCTGAGGAATACGACATTCATGCCCGGATAAAGCTTACCGGCGAAATGTACGGTGGCAAGAAGGGTGACAAAAACGCAATTTATCTCGACCGAATATATGTTGTCCGCGTAAAGTAAAAATACTACACAAAACAGCACGGAGGGATTGCAACAAAAAGATTTTGCTGCAATCCCTCCTGTATTTCTCTTCATAGCAAAAACCGCAAGGCAGATTTGCCTTGCGGTTTTCTTTTTAATATCTCTTTTTCTTTGCGCGTGCGGCTTCGCTCTTCTTACGGCGCTTTACGCTCGGGCTTTCATAATGCTCTCGCTTACGCAGCTCGGAGAGAACGCCTGACTTTGCGCAGGAACGCTTGAATCTTTTGAGAGCGCTCTCCAAAGACTCATTTTCCTTTAAACGGATTTCTGACATTGTTATCCCTCCCTCCGCGATCAGAACCAAAAATAAATATTAACATTACTATTATAATAGAAAACTTGCGTTATGTCAACAATAATAATTTTAAATTATTCGTGAATTTAAAAATTTATTTTATAATGAGGTTGACAAGTCTGTTTTTAACGACAATACTCTTCACAAGATTACCGTTTGCGAGCGCTTCCGCCACCTTCGGCTCTGCAGATGCAAGCTTTATAACCTCATCATCGGAAAGGTCTGCCGGAACGGTTATGCGGCTCTTTATCTTTCCGCAAACCTGAACAGCAATTTCAACCTCGGATGCGCGTGTCTTGCTCTCGTCATACTCCGGCCACGTTTCCTTTGCAAGCATTGTCTTTTCGCCGTAGCTTTCCCAAAGCTCTTCTGCCATATGCGGAGCAAACGGAGAGAGAAGCTTTAAGAGAATCTTCATTTCGCCGCGTGTTGTGCCGTTTGCACTGAAGTCATTTATCAGCGCCATCATAGCAGCAATAGCGGTATTGAACTTCATATTCTCGATATCGTCGCCGACCTTCTTTATTGCCTTATGAATTGCCGCCTCATTCTTTGCAGTTATCTCATCGGACGCATCGGCATTCTCGGCAAGGTTCCATATACGGTCAAGGAAGCGCTTGCAGCCCTTTACTGCCTGGCTGTCCCATGACGCAACCTTTTCAAAGTCGCCGATATACATAATGTAAAGGCGCATTGTGTCTGCGCCGAACTGATTGATGATATCATTCGGGTTAATGACGTTTCCGCGGGATTTGGACATTTTCTCGCCGTTTTCACCGAGAATCATGCCGTGACTTGTACGCTTTGCATACGGCTCCTTAGTCGGAACAACGCCGATATCGTAGAGGAACTTATGCCAGAAGCGTGAATAGAGAAGGTGAAGCGTTGTATGCTCCATACCGCCGTTGTACCAGTCAACCGGTGCCCAGTAATCAAGCGCTTCTTTGGATGCAAGCGCGGTATCGCAATGCGGATCCATATAACGGAGGAAATACCAGCTGGAGCCTGCCCACTGTGGCATTGTATCAGTCTCGCGCTTTGCCGGTGCGCCGCAATGCGGGCAGGTTGTGTTTACCCAATCAGTGATATTTGCAATCGGGCTTTCGCCGTTATCCGTCGGCTCGTAGGACTCAACCTCGGGAAGGCGGAGCGGAAGCTCGCTTTCCGGAACGGGAACCCAGCCGCACCTTTCACAGTATACAAGCGGAATCGGCTCACCCCAGTATCTCTGACGTGAGAAAACCCAGTCGCGGAGCTTATAGTTTGTTTTCGGTGTACCGAGCCCCTCTTTTTCGAGGTGTTCGATAATCTTCTTCTTTGCCTCTGCTACTTCAAGACCGTCGAGGAAGCCGGAGTTTACCATCTTGCCTGTTTCAACATCGGTAAATGCCTCATTTTGAACATCTCCGCCGGCAACAACCTCGATAATCGGGAGATCAAACTTCTTTGCAAAATCCCAGTCACGCGTGTCGTGTGCCGGAACAGCCATAATTGCGCCCGTACCGTAGGACATAAGAACGTAGTCTGAAATGAAAATCGGGATTTCCTTGCCGTTTACGGGGTTAATTGCCATAACGCCGTCAAGACGTGCGCCTGTTTTGTCCTTTGCAAGCTCTGTACGCTCAAAGTCAGACTTCTTTGCAGAGGTCTCAACGTATGCGGAAACCTCGTCATAGTTTTTTATAATATCCTTCCACTTTTCGACATACGGATGCTCAGGAGAAATAACCATATATGTAGCACCGAAAAGTGTGTCAGGACGTGTGGTGTATACGGTGAGCGTGTCGTTTGCGGTTGTTTCAAACTTAACCTCAGCACCGGTAGACTTACCAATCCAGTTTTTCTGCTGGATTTTTACGCGCTCGATAAAGTCAACATCGTCAAGGTCGTTGATAAGCCGCTCTGCGTATTCGGTGATCTTGAGCATCCACTGGCTCTTTTCCTTGCGGACAACCTCGCTTCCGCAGCGCTCACAGCCGCCGTTTACAACCTCTTCGTTTGCAAGAACGCACTTACAGGAAGTACACCAGTTTACGGGCATCTGCATCTTGTATGCAAGTCCCTTTTCAAAAAGCTTTAAGAAAATCCACTGTGTCCACTTGAAGTAGTTCGGATCGGTGGTGTTTATCTCTCTGTCCCAGTCGATGGAATAGCCGAGAGAGGTAAGCTGGGATTTGAAGAATGCAACGTTCTTCTTCGTTACCTCCGCAGGATGGATTTTATGCTGTATAGCATAGTTTTCCGTAGGAAGACCGAATGCATCCCACCCCATCGGGAAAAGAACGTTATAGCCGTCCATACGGCGCTTTCTTGAAATAACGTCAAGCGCAGTGTACGGACGAGCATGACCTACGTGCAGACCGTTACCGGACGGATACGGAAACTCGACAAGCGCATAAAACTTTTTCTTATCGCCGCCGTTTTCAGCGTGGAATGCCTTGGCCTCCTCCCAGCGCTTCTGCCACTTTTTTTCAATTGCACTAAAATCGTACTTCATTTGTAAAACCCCTTTACTCTTTTATCATATCGTCAACGGATAAGGCGGTTGCGTCTGCCCATACCTTGTCAAGCTGATAAAATTTTCTTCCTTCATCTGTGAAAATATGGATTATTATACTGCCGTAATCCATAAGAACCCACGAACCGCCGTGACCTTCAATGTGGTGCGGTGCAATTTCCGCCTCGTCAAACTTCTGCTCAACGGCTTCTTTGAGTGTGCGCACATGGGTGTTGGAGTTACCCGTGCAAATTATAAAATACTCCGCCAGAGTTGAGATTTCTTCAATCTTCAAAACGTTTATGTCCAGCGCAAGCTTTGCATCAAGGGCACGAACCGCGCATTTTATCTGTTCGTTTATATTCATTCTTTCTTCCCTCCCTTTTAAGCCGAGGGGAGTCAACCCCCTCAAGCCTTAAACTTGTTAAATTTTTATGCTTTAAACAGATTGAGTTCTTCAATCGGTGTTGTGTACGGATTATAATATTCGTTGATAAGCGCAAGTGCTTCGTCTTCCTTAGTGAAATAATACGAAAGTCCGTCGTAGTAGTTTGCATAACCCGGAAGTGTGTGCATCTCTACATCCTCTTCAAGATTCATTGTAAGCATCTGCTTGCCGAGCCAGATTCCGTTACCGAGCGTTAAATCGGTTTCAAGATTATCCGTTATTATTCCGGCAAGCTCCGGAATTTTTGCGAACGTTGCGGGGGTAAGCATTTTCTTTATAACAGCTTCGACAAATGTATGCTGAACCTTGATTCTTCCGAGATCTCCGTCAGCATACGTTGCGCGATAGCGCATAAAGCCCATTGCATCGTAACCGTCAAGAGTCTGCAGACCCTTATCTATATCTATAACAAGATCCTGCGTCGGATCCTTATAGTGCATATCAACAGGTACATCCACCTCAACTCCGCCGATTGCGTCAATAACATCCACAAACGCATCAACGGTGACGAGAGCATATTTGTCAGGACGGATGCCTGTAACACTCTGCACCTCATCAAAAAGCGCGTAAATATCGCCATCGGACATCGCATACGCGGCGTTTATCTTCTTTGTTGCGCGCCTTGCGTTTATAATGGTATCGCGCGGAATGCTCAGAATATTCATTTTCTTCTCGACCGTGTCAAAGCTCGCAAGCATAATTGTGTCCGTGCTTCTGCTTGCCGCATCGGTTCCGACAACAAGCATTGTAAAAACGCCTTCACGGTGTTCGCGGTCTATCATTGATATCTTCTCATCGCGGATAACGCTCCCGCGTGAGCTTCCGCTCACGGGTACAGCCTCCGGCGGGCGGATGTTGTCTATCACCAGCGCCGCCGCAACCATAATTGCCGCCGCGATAATCAAAATTGCCGATATTGTATATTTAACCTTGTTGCTGAGTCTCATTTTTTTCATCTTTTGTGAAGCAATCCTTTCAACTGTTGGCGGCAATTTCAAAATTGCGTGCCTTTACCATATTTGAGTCAATCTCACATCCGCGCGAAATAAGCACGCGCAGAGTTGTATCAAAACCTGAAATAAGCGCACGGGACAAATCTTCAAACGCCAGCCTGCGTATTTCGCAAACCCCGTCAAAGCTTCTTCCCTCTTCGGTCAGATCAGCAAGCCATATGATTTTTTCAAGAAGCGTCATCCCGCTCTTCGCCGTTGTGTGCCAGCGGATTGCGCCGCAGACCTCCTCCGGCTCGTCAAACTCACGCCACGCAATGATTGCGCCTGAAAAGGCATGGATGATTTTTTCCGAGCGCTGAACGCGGTTTAATATGATACCGTGTTCGTCAACCAAAGAAAGCTGTTTGTCATAAGGCATTTCCTTTGCTATATCATGCAAAAGCGCCGCCCGACGTGCAAGAGCTACATCTGCCCCCCAGCGCTCGGCAAGACGCTCTGCCATATCAACGCAGCCAAGCGTGTGAAGATATCTCTTTTCGCTCATTACTGATTTTACACGCTGCTCTATCTCTTTTTCTGTCAAATTTTATCACACCCCGAAATTCCGTAAAGATTTTTTCGGATTATATAATCATAAACCTCCGGCGGCAAAAAATCCCGGAGCTCTTTTCGATTATTCCCGGGACGAAGCTCTGTTGACGATACGGTAAGCGCAGCTGCTTCCAGCACGCGCGTTTTCGCACCATATTTCCGCTTGAGCTGTTCCGAGTGTGCAAGAAGTCTTTTTTTATCATCATCCTCGCGTGCGACTGCCGCAACAGAGGCAAGAGAAAAAATCTCTTCAAAGCAAAACCACGTCTCTAAGCTTAAGAACATATCCGTTCCCATAATAAGCCACAGCTCATCATCGGGATATTTTGAGTGAAGCTCACGCAAGGTATACACCGTGAAGCTTTTTCCCTCACGCCGAATTTCGATATCACTTACCTCTGCGCCGAGAGTCTTCGCAGCAAGGTAAGTCATTTCAAGGCGCTGCTTTGTAGTTGCGGACATTTCTGCCATTTCTTTGTGCGGCGGAGTTCCCGTCGGGATGAAGATAAGCCTGTCAAGCGAGAGCTCATCCATTGCCGCGCGAGCGGCGTTTATGTGTCCCATATGCGGCGGATTGAACGTTCCGCCCATAAGTCCTATCCGCATTTATAAAACTTCCTCTAACTTTTCTGCCATAATACGAAGAGATTTAGCGCGGTGGGATATCTCGTTTTTTCTTTCCTGCGTCATTTCCGCAGTGGTCATTCCCTCATCGGGAACGAAGAAAATCGGGTCATAGCCAAAACCACCCTCTCCGTGCGGTTCGCGAAGTATCTCTCCCTCAATTTCGCCGCGAGCGGAAATCTCGCGCCCATCGGGGAATACACACGTTATAACTGAAACGAATCGCGCCTGACGCTTCCCGTCCGGAACATTCTTCATATTCTCAAGAAGATACTCATATCTCTCTACATCATCGCGGCACTTATCTCCGCCGTAGCGCGCGGAGTATACCCCCGGCTCTCCGCCGAGCGCATCAACCTCAAGGCCGGAATCGTCTGCTATTGCAGGAAGCTTTGCAACCCGCATCGCGGCAAGTGCCTTTATGCGCGAATTTTCTTCAAACGTTGTTCCCGTTTCCTCGGCATCGGATTCTATTCCCGCCTCTGCAAGAGACAGCGCGCGGACACCGAGTTTTTCAAGAATTGCGCCCATTTCGCGCAATTTCTTTTTGTTGTTTGTAGCGATTATAAACTCCATTTATACCACCTCAAAAAGGGCATTGACAAAGCCTTCGGCATCAAATTCCGTAAGATCGTCGATCTGTTCACCAACACCTATATACTTTATCGGAAGGCTCATTTCATCGGCAATTGAGATAACGATACCGCCCTTTGCCGTACCGTCAAGCTTTGTCAGGATGATTCCCGAGAGGTTTGCAACCTCATTAAACTTTTTTGCCTGAATAAGCGCATTCTGCCCTGTTGTTGCATCAAGCACGAGATACGATTCAATATCAGCATCCGGAAGCTCACGCTCAAGCACACGGCGGATTTTTGCAAGCTCGTTCATAAGGTTCTGATTATTGTGCAGACGTCCTGCCGTATCGCATATAAGCACATCAGCACCTCTTGCCCGTGCGGCGTTTGCCGCATCAAAAACCACAGCCGCAGGGTCTGCCCCCTCGGCATGGCGGATGATATCCGCTCCTGAGCGTTTTGCCCAGATGTCAAGCTGCTCACCTGCCGCGGCGCGGAAGGTATCTCCCGCCGCAAGCACAACGCGCTTTCCTTCTGCAATATATCTTGATGCAAGCTTTCCTATCGTTGTGGTTTTCCCCACTCCGTTTACGCCTACAATAAGAATGGCTTTCTGCTTTGCTCCTGCATTTTCTTTTACGTTTGCGGTGAGGATATCAAGAAGAATTGATTTAAGCTCAGAAAGTATTTCATCCGGCTCATGAAGCTTTTTTTCCTTAACGCTTTCGCGCAGAGCCTCCGTAACCTTCATTGCCGTCGAAACACCGAGGTCTGCCATAATGAGCGTTTCTTCAAGCTCTTCAAGCATTTCCTCGCGGTCGGACGAAAAGCTGCGCACAATGCTCGCAAGCTGATTTCCTACTGCCGCACGGGTTTTTGCAAGCCCCTGTTTTATTTTATCGAATAATCCCATTTGAAAAACCTCTTGAAAATTTCTTTAAGCAGCTGCTTAAGTAAGCTTTACGCCGATTGAGCGCTCAACCTCGGAGATACTGATTGCAAGCATCTTGGAAACGCCTTTTTCCTGCATAGTAACGCCGTAAAGCGTGTCCGCCTCTTCCATCGTTCCCCGGCGGTGCGTGATAACGATAAACTGCGTTGTCGCGGCAAGGCGGCGAAGATACTCTGCATATCTTGCAACGTTGACATCGTCAAGCGCGGCTTCGATTTCGTCGAGCACGCAGAACGGTGTCGGACGTATCTTCATAATGGCAAAGTAAAGCGCAATGGCAACAAGCGCACGCTCACCGCCGGAAAGCAGGGTTATGGTCTTAAGCGTCTTGCCCGGAGGCTGAACGCGGATTTCAATACCGCAGTTTAAGATATCCCCTTCATCCTCAAGCACAAGCTCTGCCATACCACCGCCGAATATCTCGGAGAAGGTTTCTCCGAAGTTCTTGTTGATAACCTTGAACTGCTCGGCAAAAATCGTCTGCATTTCTTCGGTTATTTCGGCAATCATCCGCTCAAGCTCCGTCTTCGCCTTTTCGAGGTCTCCGCACTGCTTTGTCATAAACTCATAACGCTCGGATACCTTATCGTATTCTTCAATGGCATTGACGTTTACGTCGCCAAGCTTTCTCATCGCACTCCGAAGCTCGGATATACGCTTCGTTGCCTCCGGAAGTGACGGAATCTCTACAATATATTTATCGGCAGTTCCCATTGTAAGCTCATAAGTATCCCAGAGCTTTTCGGTGATCTGCTGTTCCTCACGGGCGGCAGACTCCTTCTTCATTTCAAGGCGGGAGCGCTCTTTTTCAAGGTTAAGAATCTCGTTATTTCGTTCCTTGCTTTCCTTGTCCTTGCGGTTGCGCTCGGCTTCGAGAGAAAGACGGGCTTCCACAATACCGGATATTTTCTTTTCGATATTCTCTTTATTTTCGCGCTTATTTTCCGCTTCAAGCTTCTTCGCTGCAATGCTTTCTGCCAAAGCTTCGTTTTCGCTCTCAATTGCGCGGATGCTCTGCTCTTTTACCTCACGGTCGCCCGCAAGTGCATCGGAAAGCTGTTCTATCTCCTCGCGTGCACGCACGGCTTCCGCCGCCTCTGCGCGGACAGCTGCAAGAGACGCTGCGCACTCAGACATTTTCTCTGCAAGCTCCGTCTTACGGGTTGCAAGCTCGGCATTTCCCGAAATGAGCGCCGTTTCTTCTTCACGAAGGGCGGAAAGCTCTGTCTCTTTTTCGGATATGCACTCGCGCGTGGTCTGCATAATGCGCTCGGACTGGCTTTTCTTTCCGGCAAGAGACGTAAGCTCTTCGCCGAGAGAGTCGATAAGCTCGTTCAAGTGGCGGTGGAGCGTTTTGTAATGCTCAATTTCCGTTTCCGCCTTAAGGAGAATGTCCTCACAAGCGCGCTTATCATTTCGGCAGACTTCCATTTCATAAGTAAGCGCATTATACTCACGCTCTGCCTCTGCCTTTTCGGCGTTTGCCGCATCTATCTTTCCCGCAAGCGAGGAGAGCTCTGCATCTATCTTTTTAATCTCGTTCGTTCTGGTAAGTATTCCCGAGGTCTTGTTCACACTACCTCCGGTATACGTACCGCCCGAATTTATTATCTGCCCGTCAAGCGTAACTATACGGAAGCTGTAGCCGTATTTTTTCGCAAGTGCCGAGGCACTGTTTATGTTGTCACAAACCGCGATTTTCCCGAGAAGATAACGGATTGCGGGAGAGTATTTTTCATCATATTCCACAAGCTCCGATGCAAGCCCGACAAAGCCCGGCTGTTCTGAAAGGCCTTTCTGTGTAAGCACATTCCCCTTTACAGTGTCAAGCGGCATAAAGGTAGCTCTTCCGCCGTCTGTGCGCTTGAGGAATGCAATCGCCTCTTTTGAATCGCGCTCGTCCCCGACAATAACGTTCTGAAGCGCACCGCCGAGTATTGTTTCGACAGCGACTGTATATTTTTCTGAAACACGGATAAGCTGAGAAACCGTTCCGTATATTCCGCCGAGAGTTCCCGCATCCTTTGCCTTCATTATATTTTTTACGGCATACGAATACCCCTGCAAATCTCTTTCCATTTCACGGAGCATACGAAGCTTGTTTTCAAGAGACTCACGGCTCAGCTGCAGCTTTCCGCAGTTTTCCTTCAGGCGCTCAAAGCGTTCTCCGCGGGATTTGTATTTCATTTCAAAGCCGTTTAACATATTCTCCGCACTTGAGCACTTTTCCTGTGCCTCGGAAAATTCTTCCTTTACAACGGCGTATTTCTTTTTTGATTCCGAAAGCTCCGCCTCACGGGTTGCAAGCTCAGCCTCAATATCGGCACGGCGCGCGTCAAAGCCCGCAAGCTCGGCTTCTGATGCTGACATTGCAATACGAAGCTTGCTTATATCATCCTCGCACATACGCTCACGCAGACGCAGATCATCAAGCTGTGCTTCGGCAGTCTCACTCTTCCCCGTCGCGGTAGCCGCTGCCTCGCGAAGCTCTTCAATGTTCTTTTCTATCTCACGGGCAGACTCTTCAAGCTCCTCCACCCTGTCGTTTCTTGCCTTTATCTGTGCGGCAATATCCTCTGCACGGGTTGTTTCGTCGTTTATCTCCGCGCGGATACGCTCAATATTCTTTATATTGTTTGCAACATTTGCCTCAAGCGTTGCTATCTCGCTCCGGGTTTCATGGATTTCCCGCTCGGCTTCGCGCTCGGCTTCACGCGCGCTTTCCGCCTCGATATCCTTTTCACGCATTTTCTCAGCAAGCGCCTCAACCTCTGCATACAAGTTTTCAAGAGCAGCGTTTGAAGACTCAAACTGAGCGCTCACAACCTCATAGTCGTTTATGTATTTCTGAGCGTTTTCCTTTGCACGGGCAAGATTTTCCGTCCATACGGTAACCTCAAGGCCGCGCAGCTCGTCAAAAATTTTTATGTATTCCTTTGCCTTTTCCGCCTGAATTTTAAGCGGACCTACCTGCGCTTCAATCTCGGTCAGAATATCGCGCAGACGGATAAGATTTTCCTCCGTTGACGCAAGCTTGCGCTCCGATTCCTCCTTGCGATGGCGGAACTTTGAAATGCCCGACGCTTCCTCAAAAATCTCGCGGCGGTCTCCGCTCTTTGCGGAGAGAATTTCATCAATACGCCCCTGACCGATAATGGAGTAACCGTCACGTCCGAGACCCGTGTCCATAAACATCTCGTTTATATCGCGCAGACGAACGGAGCTGCGGTTGATGTAATACTCACTTTCACCCGAGCGATAAAGACGGCGGGTAACGGTAACCTCGTTATACTCACACGGGAGCACACCATCGGAGTTGTCAATCGTCAGAGATACCTCTGCAAAGCCTACTGCGCCGCGCTTTTGCGTTCCAGCGAAAATAACGTCCTGCATATTGCTTCCGCGAAGCGTTCGGGTGGACTGCTCACCCAAAACCCAGCGCACAGCATCGGAAATGTTAGACTTTCCGCTGCCGTTAGGTCCGACAATCGCAGTTATGCCGTCGCCGAAGGATATTACAGTTTTGTCCGGGAATGATTTAAACCCCTGCAGCTCAAGACTTTTTAAACGCAAACAATCCACCTCCCTTTTATAAATGCAAAGTTCAAAGTGCAAAATGCAAAATTAATTATTTGTTTTTTTACATATCGCGACTAAAATGGCAATTAGTTCTTTTATATCTTTTTCAATGCTGTTAAACTCTTCTTGCGTTAAATAAGAAGTTTTATAAAGCAGTTTTAACCAATAATACGTCTCATTTCCTTCTTTTAATGCTATATTCATTTTTGCATTAAAATCAGGTCTCGTTTGTGCCCTTTCTGCTTCAGACACATTCGCACCTATACTTGTACCGGACCGAAGAAGCTGCTTCGACATCACATATTCATTCTTTTCTGCCGACAAATGCTTATACAAATTAACTATCCTGACCGCAAAATCAAAACTTTTAACTTCAATCAAATTTTCCAAGCCATACACCTCAATTTTGCACTTTGCATTTTGCATTTTGCATTCAAACAGTCATACTATTATATTTTATCAATTTTTGCATCATTTTGCAAGAAATATTTTGAAATTTTCGCAATGTTTTTAATTTTTTTGATTTTGTTAAACTATCTCCTGAAAAATCATCGCTAAAGATAGGTTTCACTTTTCCGAATATCAATAATGAAACGATTCATTTACCGTAGCAAAGAGCTTATGGGTTGTTGCAAGCTATATGCCTCTACACAAAAAAGAAGAATAGGTAATTCTTTTGAATTCAGCACTGCAAAAAAATATACTTTTATATCACTCGCAGAATAAAGCAACCGGCAGGGAAAGTTATCTCTCCCTGCCGATGTGTTTTTAATTAACTTGAGAATTAGGATATCGAACTGTATACCAGGTTGTTACTAATGTTCTCCAAAACATTGTTCGAGTCCTGAATTCCTTCCAAACGATCACTCCACTCCCAACCATACAGAATATTCGCGGTGCCGGTCGCATTCGCTGTAGCCTCCACCGTGATATTTCTGAAGGTGTTGCCGGAAATCGTAATGGGCGCACCTTCTTTGTAATACCAAAGACCCGAAACCAAGCCAATAGCAGGCTTCATAGGTTCAGTTGCCGTCAGCGTGAGCGTTGTATTTTCCGCAAGGCAACCAGTAACGGTATTGCCATAGTGCAGGAAGCCGGTGATAGCAGCTATTTGCTGTCCGCTCTGAATATCCATATTTTTAACTACACAATTCTTAATTGAATGTGAACCTTCGTTAATTCGACCGCAAAGGCCACCTGCCACAGCTTTAGATACAATTCTACCCGTTCCGTCTGCTACTACAGAACATTTTTCCATAGAGTAATATCCATCGCCGACAATACCTGCAGCATAATTTCTTCTCGCCACAATATCGATATCGCCTTTAACATGACAATCGTAAATCTCTCCTGTAGTAAGTTTTCCTACAACTGCACCTACAAAGTAATCCGCATTAATGCTTACATTTTTGATTGTAAGTCCCTCAATCCTTGCATTCTTAGCGTATCCAAAGAATCCAACACTGTCTCTCTTGTCGTCTTCAATGTGGATGTTTAAGTTATAAACTACATTACCCTGTCCATCAAAGTTTCCTTCAAATGGGTCAGCACCTTCATCGTCATGATTTTTTCCGATGGTAGTCCACGAGAGATTTCCCAAATCGATATCGGAAGCTAATTTAATTGTTCGACCTCTAAAACTATCTTGAGCAACACCTTCTGCTGTACCATTTACGATAGCCGCCAAACCGGCAAGGTCTTCAGCTGTGCTTAACTCGAACTCTGAAGCAGCCGAATCAGCAAGATACCAATCTATATTGGTTTTACCTGACCAAGCTATAGGAGCATCTTTATCATACTTATCATCAAAGCTGTCCTCTTCTGCATCTTTCTGTGTTGCAAGAACAGTAACATCGATTTTAACGCTCTTTTCTTGGTACACGTTACCTGCTTCTTCTTTCATATGTACAGCAAGAGCAAAGTAGTCAGTTTCGGCTTCCTTAGTTGCATCAAATGCAATTTCGTCAAGGACTCCCCCTTGTGCAACTACAATCTGTCCTGCCGGAACATCTCCGGTCGCTGTCTCGTCCCCTGTTGCTATTGCAGCTTTCTTAACAGCCTCCCAATCATTTGCAACGCCGACAATACTTTCTGCCTTTGCCCCTGCAATGATTGCATACTCAAGAGAACCGATAAGACCTTCGTCTACAACATCAAGAAGAATATTGTACTTAAGCGCAAGGCTACCATTGTTTTGAACACCAAGATAAACAATCTCTGTCTTTCCCGGTTCCCAATTAAAGCCCTGACCACCGTTGGCATCAGAGAAAATATCGCCGCTGTCTCCATTTGAAATCACGTCATAGACCCCATCGTAAACGCCGCTTTCATCCGGCTTATCCATTACAAGGTCTACTTTGAGGTTGCCCGCCTTGATGCGGTTGTTACTGCTCGTCACGGTGTCCGTAAACCATGCGAACGTTGCGCCCATAAGCATTGTAAAGCAGAGAAGCAATGAGAGCATACTCATAAACAATGCTTTTTTTGTTGCCTTTGAATTTGTCATTGTGTCTTTTCACCTTTCTTTGTTTTGATTTTGGTTTTGATGGAGTGGAATATGAAAAATCCCTCCACCGCCATCCGGCGGTCCCCCTCCCTTTAGGCAAGGGAGGCTTATTGAGAGCGCGCCATCCGGCGGTCCCCGGAGCTCCCCCCTTTTGTCGCTTTCAGCGACATTTCCCCCGCAGGGGAATAACCTTTAGGCAAGGGAGGCTTTCCTTCGTTTTTTATATACCCGGCGGATGTGGGCACACCGCCGTTATATACGTTCAATGTATATGCATTTAGGCAGCTTTGGTGTTGTATGAGATACAACACCAAAAGGATATCCTTTTGCGTTTTTGCAATAACATTATTATTGCATTTGACATTATACAACAGAATTATTGTTATGTCAAGCACTTTTTTCCGCGATGAGCTTCGGCTTGTAACACTCCTTTTCTCTCCTGCATAAGTTAAAATGAAAAACTACATTTCGGGAGTGAACCTTATATGCACGGAAAAATCCGTCTTTGTGATATGCTTCCGGGAGAACGCGGACGCGTCTTTTCCCTGTCGGAGAAAAGCAGTATCTTCGAACGTCTGCGCGATCTCGGGCTGATTAAAGGAACGAGGGTTGAGTGTGTTATGAAAAGCCCGCTCGGTGACCCTACGGCTTATCTTATACGCGGTGCGCTTATCGCCCTGCGCCGTGATGACGCAAAATATGTTCTCATTGAAAGGATGGGGTGATTTTATTTGGGACTTACACGTGATTCCGTGGGCAAGGCTGCCGCGGACAGTACGCTTATTATAAAAAAAAGAAATCCTGATGACCGGGTTATTGCCCTTGCCGGAAACCCGAACGTCGGAAAAAGCACGGTTTTCAACGAGCTGACGGGACTGCGCCAGCACACCGGCAACTGGCCGGGGAAAACCGTAACAAACGCACAAGGCTTCTGCGAAAGAAACGGACACGGCTATGTACTCGTTGATATTCCGGGTACATACTCGCTCTCTCCTTCTTCTGCCGAAGAAGAAGTCGCCCGGGATTTTCTGTGTTCCGGCACCGCGGATGCCGTTGTTGTTGTCTGCGATGCAACATGCCTTGAGCGCAATCTTATCCTCGTTTTGCAGACTGCGGAAATCGCCGATAATGTTATCGTCTGCGTGAACCTTATGGACGAAGCAGAAAAAAAGAAAATTGAAATAGACCTTGATGCACTCTCCCGCGAGCTTTCTCTTCCCGTGGTTGCAACCCGTGCACGTGACGGTAAAGGACTTGACCTTCTTCTTGATACCGCGGAAACCGTTATTTCAGAGGCTTTGCCACGCAAAACGCTCTCGTTTTCTTCTCCGGAGGAGCTTGCGTGTGAAGCCGGACGTATTTACAGCCTTTCGGTGAAGAAGGCGGGCAGCGGAAGCTATTCGCCACGCGAGCGGCTTGCGGATAAAATTCTGACAAGCAAGCTTTTCGGATTTCCGATAATGCTCCTGCTGCTCCTCGGAATATTCTGGCTGACAATTGAAGGCGCAA
>SVLF01000067.1 GCA_015068085.1 Oscillospiraceae bacterium | reverse complement strand
AAGTCTTTGCACTCAATATGATTGAACCGCCGTGTACCGAACGGTACGCACGGTGGTGTGAGAGGTCGGCTAATCAATTAATGGTTAGCCTCCTACTCGATTTTTGTTATTTTTGTTCTTCCTGCTTTGCAGAGGTTTTGACCACTGCGGATTTAAACTGCTTTCTTGATTCGCGGGTTTCATTGAGAGCCTGCTCAATAACGGTTTCAAGGCGGCGCAAGGTATCCTCGGCGTAGTCATTGGACGCACGGCGAAGCTCCTTTGCCTTGCTTTCTGCAATGGACATAATCTCATTAGCCTTCTGGCGCGAGGTTATAACTATTTCATCCTCTGCAACCATATGGCGTGCGCGGTCCTCTGCCGCACTTTTGATTGCTTCTGCCTCTTTTTTTGCCTGTGCAAGGATTTCATTTCTGTTTTCGACGATCGCGCGCGCCTGCTCTAAATCCTTAGGCAGATTTGCGCGGATTTCATCAATAAGGTCAAGAAGCTTTTCACGCTCGATAAGGCATTTTTCGGCACCGAAGGGCAACGCCCATGCATCGGACACCATTTCATACAGCATATTTACCAATTCATCAATTCCGCTTGCCATTTACACTACCATTCCTTTCCTCTGAGGCACTGCCTCTATTCTCCCCTTAAGAGCCTTTTTGTTACATCGTCTAAAATTGTTTCAGGTACAAACGGTGAAATATCTCCGCCAAGCGAGCAGATTTCTTTCACAACGCTTGAAGACAAGTACAGATTTTCCTCCGACGTTGGCAAGAACAAGGTTTCAAGCTTCGGGTTTATTTTGCGGTTTATAAGCGCCATCTGAAATTCGCTTTCAAAGTCGCTTACAGCGCGAAGCCCCTTAATAAGGACACAATCTCCCACAGACTTTACCCATTCTGCCAGAAGAGCATCGGATGCCGTGATTTCAACATTCGGAAAAGCCGCTGTCACACGCTTTAAAAAACCGCAGCGTTCTTCAAGGGTGAACGTAGGCCGTTTCTTGGCGTTTACCATAGCAACAACTATCACTTTATCGAATATTGATGCCGCTCTTTCAATAATATCAAGATGTCCTTTTGTAACCGGGTCAAAGCTTCCGGGATAAACTGCGATTTTCATTGACTTCGCCTCAAATTTCTGATTTACGGATAACCGTAAGCTTAATACGTCCGTACTTGTATTCGCGGTACGAATACTTGTCCGAATCTGCCTTCAGAACCTCCGAAGAAGAATCTGTTTCACATACTATTATACCATAATCTGACAATATGTCAAATGAATATATTGTTTCAAGGGCTTTTTCGAGCAAATTACTGTTATACGGCGGGTCTAAAAATATCACATCGTATTTTGCGTTTTTGGTCAAAACCTCGGCAAAATCGCCGCGGTGTATGCTTATCAGATCAGCAAAATCACAACGCTTTATATTTTCTTTGATTATATCTGCAGCGCGTCTTGAATTTTCCACCGCAACAGCGCTTTTGGCGCCGCGGCTTATTGCCTCAATCGCAAGCTGACCGCTTCCTGAGAACAGATCAAGCACGCGCGCATTCTCTATATCAAATTGAATTATATTGAATATAGATTCCTTCACTTTATCGGTTGTTGGGCGGGTTTCTTCCCCTTCAAGAGCCTTAAGCACGCGACCGCGCGCAATTCCCGAAATTACTCTCATTCTTTTTCCTCCCTGTCAAAATAGTTTCTTATCACTTCTGCCGACGATTTAGGAACAGCCTTACACAACTCTTCATATGATGCCGCCTTTATTGCCGGAATACTTTTGAAGGTTTCAAGAAGCTTTACTGCTCTTGCCTTTCCCACACCCGGAATTTTCGTAAGCTCGCTTTCCGTCATACTGCGTGCGCGAAGCTTTCTGTGATACTCAATCGAGTATCTGTGAACCTCCTCCTGTACGGCGGTCACGAAACGAAATACGGCGGGATGCGCGGAAATGCCGATTTCATTTCCATCCACATTGACAATTGCCCGGGTGCTGTGTTTATCGTTTTTTACCATACCGAACAACGGTACATCAATACCGAGTTCACAAAGAAGCGGTGCAACGGCGTTGATCTGGGTTATACCGCCGTCGAGGAGAATGAGATCCGGCTTGTTTTTAAACTTCTCATCTCCGTCTTTGTATCGCATAAAGCGGCGGGATATCACCTCACGCATTGCCTGCGGATCATCCTGACCGGTAAGCGTTTTTATCTTAAATCTTCGGTACTCACGCCGAAGCGGAGAACCGTTTTTGAAAACAACCATGCCGGCAACCATATCGGAGCCCGAGATGTTTGATATGTCGTATGATTCAATCCTCTCCGGAAGTGAATCAAGCGCAAGAATTTTCTTGAGATCCTCAAGAACACGGATTTCACGCTCCTCGCGGTTTATTGCCGCAAGAGCTTTCTCCCGTGCGTTCTGCTCTGCCATTTCCACAGATTTCAGTTTTTCACCGCGCTTGGGTGTATATACGTAAACACGTTTCCCCGAGAGTGATGTCAACCACTCTTCAAGAGTTTCCGTTGATGATACTTCATACTGAAGATATATTTCGCGCGGGAAGCTTGTTCTTCCGGAATAATACCGTACGACAAACTCCTCCAGAAGCTCGGACATTTCGCCGTATACCGGCGTTTCCGTCATTCTCGTTTCGCTTTCGAGGAGAGAACCATCGATATAGTGAAGAACAGAAAATGCAGTCTTGCTCTCCCCTGTGTAAAGCGCAAACACGTCTGTGTCAGACATCATGCTTGAAATGATTTTCTGCTTTGTTCCAAGTGTGGAAATTGCACGGATTTCATCGCGCAGCTTTCCCGCAAGCTCAAACTCAAGCTTTTCGGCGTGGGCAAGCATTTTTTCTTCAAGAAGCTTTATAACCTCATCGGTTTTTCCGGAGAGAATCATACACGCCCGCTCAATGCGTTCGCGATATTCCTCTACCGTCATCTTTCCCGCACATGGAGCATCACATCTTCCTATATGGCTGTTGAGACACGGTCTGCCCTTTCCGATATCGGCAGGAAAACGGCGGTTGCATGTCGGCAGACGCAAAAGCGCGCTTACCGTCTCTATAGCACGGCGGGATTCGTTCCTGCCGCCATATGGACCAAAGTAACGCGCACCGTCCTCGCGAGGCTTCGATACAATTGAAAAGCGCGGATATTCATCATTTGACAAGCGCACAGACGGATATCCCTTATCATCCTTTAAAAGGATATTATATCTTGGCATATGACGCTTTATCAGAGAATTTTCGAGAACGAGAGCTTCAAACTCCGTATCCGTTATTATATAGTCAAAATCGCGCACTTGTGACACCATAAGGCGCGTTTTTGAATTATGCGAGGAATTCTGCCGGAAATATGAATTAACGCGGTTATACAGCTTTTTAGCCTTTCCTACGTATATAACCTCACCTTTTTTATCAAGCATTATATATACTCCCGGCTTCATCGGAAGACGAAGCGCCTTTTCCTTCGGAGTCATTTTTTCCTTTCACCTGCCTTAAAAAAACCAGCCCGATAATGCAATCAGAGATTGCTGTTGGATTTCCGGAAATCTTGTTGTATTTCACAATAACAGTATAGACGGCAACAGTATTGCCGTCTATATAAGGTAATGTTAAAATTTACGGTTGATATTACATCTGATCGGAGAAATTGCTCCCGACGAGCTCACAAAGCGCGACAAGAGCCTCATCCTCATCAACACCGTCAGCAATGATGTTTACCTTGGTACCCTTTACGATACCGAGAGAAAGAACACCAAGCAGGCTTTTCGCATTTACGCGACGTTCCTCACGTTCAACCTGTATGCTGCATTTAAATTCATTTGCCTTCTGGATGAAAAATGTCGCCGGACGGGCACGAAGTCCGATCTGGTTGTTAATAACTACTTCTTTAGAACACATTTAGAGCGTCTCCTCACAATCATTTTTACAAATTTTATCAGTCTATATATATAATAACAAATTACCTGTACATAAGTCAATATTTTTTTATGCATACAACGCACAAAATTTTGAATGTTTTTCCGCCGATTATTGTATTAAGTTCTCAGTTCGGCGATGGTAACACCGTCTTCTCCCTCTCCGTAAACACCCAAACGGAAAGATTTTATGTGCGGATGGGTGCGGAGATACGCGTGAACGGACTTGCGCAAAACACCTGTTCCCTTCCCGTGAATAATGGTAACTGTGTTAAGCTTTGCCAGAAACGCGGTATCAAGATACGAGCTTAAAACGTATTCCGCTTCGTCTGAGGCAAGCCCCCGAAGATCAACCTCCGGCTTTACTGAAATATTGCGAAGCTCTGCCTTTTTCTTCGCTATAAAACGGTTTACGGTTTTTTCTCCCGTTTCTTCGACAAGCGAGACTTCATCCGGCTTTGCGCTAACCTTCATTATCCCCGCCTGCACAGTGAGAATTCCGGTTTTTTCCGCTATACCCACAACCGTACCTTGAAGACCTAACTCTACCAGTTCCACGGTGTCTCCCTCACGGAGTTTTCGCGGAAGCGGTTTTGGCGTAGGACGGGCTTTTGCACGGATTACATTTTTCTCCGCTTCGTTAAGTCCGCGGGAGAGCTCGCTCCTTGCTTCATTAATGAGATTGCGATCTGCTTTTTTCTTTTCAAGCTTCCGTATCTCCTTGATTTCATCAAGTGCACGGTCTGCCGCCTCGCGCGCATCGGAAAGAATTTTTTCCGCATCTGCACGTGCCTTTTCTATCACGCTGACCTTGCGTTTTTCAAGCTCTTCCTCAAACTGCTCACTCTTCTTCTTTTTGCTTTCCGCATCCAAGCGAAGCCTGTTTGCCTCTGAAAGCTCGGTGTCAAGAGCCTTTTGCTTCGCCTCAAGCTGTGATAATATCTCGTCAAAGCGTTTATCTTCTCGCTCGACAAGTCTTTCCGCTCCTTTTATTATATTCATCGGAAGCCCCAAACGCTCCGATATTGCAAAAGCATTACTCTTTCCCGGAATACCGATAAGCAATCGATAAGTGGGCTTTAGTGTCGTAACATCAAATTCACAGCTTGCGTTTTCAACGCGCTCTGTAATAAGCGCAAAGCTTTTAAGCTCTGCATAGTGCGTTGTCGCAACGGTTTTTGCACCAAGCGCACGTATATACTCAATAATCGAAACTGCCAGTGCCGCACCTTCAACAGGGTCGGTGCCCGCTCCAAGCTCATCAACAAGAACAAGGGAGCTGTCATCGGCTTCCGATATTATCTCAACAATATTTTTCATATGCGATGAAAACGTCGAGAGAGACTGTTCTATGCTCTGCTCATCTCCGATATCGGCAAATATCTTGGAGAATACGGAAATTTCGCTTCCGTAGTCACATGGAATATGCAGACCGCACTCTGCCATAAGAGTGAGAAGGCCTACGGTTTTAAGCGAAACCGTTTTACCTCCGGTGTTGGGGCCGGTAATGACAAGAGTATCAAATTCACGCCCGAGGCGGATGGAAATCGGGACGGTTTTGTTCTTATCAAGCAAAGGATGGCGGGCATTCTTCAAGTCAACTATGCCCTTGTCGTTTACCGATGGTGCCTCTGCGTTCTGCGCATATGAAAGCTTTCCCATCGCGAAAATCAAATCAAGCCGCGAGAGAATTTCAAAATTCGTTTCAATGCCCGCGGAAAATTCGGCGACCTCAGAAGAAAGCGCGGCAAGAACGCGCTCTATCTCTTTCTTTTCCTCTGTCTCAAGCTCGCGCAATGCGTTATTAAGCTCAACAACCTGTATAGGCTCGATAAATACGGTTGCGCCCGTTGAAGAAACATCGTGCACAAGGCCTTTTATTTCACCTTTATACTCACTTTTAACCGGAACAACAAATCTCCCCGAGCGCTGTGTGATGATATTCTCCTGAAGATGCTTTGCGTGAGCGGGAGAAGAAATGATATGTGCGAGCACCTCGCGCACCTTTTCGCCGCTGCGACGTATACGTCTGCGTATTGCCAGAAGCTCTCCGGACGCACCGTCTGCAATTTCCTCAGGGCTGATAATCGCCGAGCGGATTTTATCTTCAAGCGCACGATTTATCATAAGAGCTGCAAACATCCCGTCAAGAGACGTTCTTTCACTCTTTCTGTCATCCTCAAGATAACTCTGCACACCGCGTGCGGTGCGCAAAAGCTCTGCCACATGCAGAAGCTCTCCCGCATTGAGAGAACCGCCACGCTCTGCACGCCGAACACTTGCCGATAGATTGCGCACTCCGGAAAACGGCGGAGCACCTTTTATTCCCAGAAGGCGACGGGCATCGCTCGTCTTATCAAGCGAGGCGCGAACCTCTGACGCATCGGTTTTGGGAGAAAGACTGCGCGCAAGCTCCTTGGCGCTGTCGCTTACAGCATAGTCAGCAAGAAGCTCAAGCACACGTGCAAGCTCAAGCGTATTCTGTGATTTTTGGTATAAACTATCCATAAAAACTCCAAACAAGTATTATATTAAACCTTTATAGAATGTATTTGTTTTAAACTTCCTGTCAAAATGCACACTGAGATATTCATCACACACATCGGCGAGAAGCTTCATCGAAGAATCATTTATCGTAAACGAGAAAATCCGTTTTATATCTTCATTTAAAATAAACCGCATTGCATCAACAACACTTGCGTCTATCCGTTTGAGAAATCCGCCGTTGCAGGCAGAACACAAAACAGTTCCGTTTTCAACATCGAAATAAGCAAGATCATCAACGCTTCCGCATATTCCGCATCCCAGAACATTCGGAGTATACCCGGAAAGAGATGCAACTTTGAGTTCAAACACTGCTTTTATCTTTTCATGCGGGATGTTTGTTTTCGCAAGCGCATAAAGAGAATTAAGCCCTAACCGCAAAAGCTCAGGATCTATGCTTTCCTCGTCTGATGCAAGCTCAAGCACCTCTGCAAAATATGAGCCGAGCGCAAGTTTGACAATATCGTTGCGAATACCGTAAAACATTTCCAGCGGCTCTGCTTCATTTAGCGTGTATCGTCCGCCGCTTTCATAAAGAGTGAGCTCGGAATACGTAAGAAGCTGAATTGCTGCCGATACACGGCTTCCTTTTCTTTTTGCTCCGCGGGCAAGCACCGAAAGCTTGCCGCCGCACTCGGTAAGCACACTCAGCATAACATCTGATTCTTTATACGGAGTTTCTCTCAGAACGAGCCCTTTATCTACCACCTGCAAAGCCTTCACCACCTGTAAAGCAGATGTACTTCACTTATATCTCGTAACCGAAATTTTTTATCAGAACATCATTATCGCGCCAGTTTTCCTTGACCTTTACCCACGTCTCAAGATAAACCTTTGTTCCCATAAATCTTTCGATATCGCCTCTTGCACGCTCACCTATCTTTTTAAGCATTGCACCACGCTTGCCAATTATTATCCCCTTATGGCTTTCACGTTCACAGTATATGGTTGCCACGACATCGATTATTCCGTTGTCACGCTCGGTAAAACGCGTTATCTCAACAGCAGTTCCGTGAGGAATTTCATGATTGAGAAGGCGAAGCAACTTCTCGCGGATTATCTCTGCAACCATCTGTTTTTCAGGTTGATCCGAAACCATATCCTCCGGGAAAAGAGCATCCCCCTCCGGGATAAATTTATCAAGCTCATCATATATTAAATCAAGCCCATCACCTTTGAATGCAGAAACAGGAATTATGGCGTCAAACTCATACTTTGCACTATACGCTTCAATAACGGGAAAAATGTCCGCCTTTTCTACAGTGTCAATTTTGTTTATAAGAAGGATTGCCGGTACCTTACTCTGGCTTATTCTTGCGATAATTTCTTCCTCAGCGGTACCGATTTTGGCAATGGGCGCAACCATCATAATGACAGCATCAACATCGCTCATTGCATCCCCTGCAACTTTTACCATATATTCACCGAGATGACTCTTCGGTGTGTGAATTCCGGGTGTGTCCATAAAAACATACTGTGTGTCATTCCTGTTAATAATTCCGCATATGCGATTTCTGGTAGTTTGCGGCTTATCCGAAACTATTGCGATTTTCTCGCCTGCAAGGGCGTTTATAAGTGTTGATTTACCGACATTCGGCCTGCCCACTATGGCAACCATTCCCGATTTTTTTATATCCATTTCATTCTCCTTCACAGTAACTGTTAAGTTTTACTGCTTTACGCGTAGCGAAAGCATATACGTCGGTATACACCACAGAAGGAGGTAAATAAATACAGTCTGAGGCGTTACCAGAACGGGTTTCTGAATAAACATAAGATAGAACATCAAAAGCATACCGATAATTGCGCATGACGCCGTCAGAAAAATATTTCTGATAGTTGCTCTGCGAAGCTTTTTAGCAGACAACACCGCCGAAGATAACGGATAAAGACCTCCGCGTGTGATGAGCGCCGCCGTATCACTTGATATAAACTGCTCTTTTTCAGACAAATCAAGACGCTGTTCAATTTCCGGATATTCAAGCGTTCCGTCACGTAAGCCAAATGTCTGCTCAACCATCATCGGAAGCATATTAAAATCACGAACCGCAAGAACAACAGGAACCTTTCTTTTCACAAGCATATGCAAAGCTCGCTCCACATCGGCATTGCCTTTATAATTTATATTGAACACACCTGCGGGTGTTTTGTTAATTGCAATAAATACGGCATTTTTCGCGCCCGTTCCAGAACCCAAGCGAACACCGGATCGAAGCATAAAGCCCGCACTTCCGACAAGCACGTTATCGCCCGAAATTTCAGCCTCTATACCGCCAGACTCACGGTAGCGCAGATTGGTAACCTTTGTCGCTGTGCCATAACGGCTTTTTAAAAGGTCGGAAAAAACATCACAAAGCCCGCACCCCGTCTCTGCAATAACACTGGCAGCATAACACACAGTCTGTTCAAGAGAGTACTTACCGAGAATTTTAAGTCCATGAAGAGCAACGGTTCCTTTCGGGAAAATATCATCATCACAGACAACAAGGTTTGCTTTCTTCGCAAGATTGCTTGCAGAAAACCAGCCCGATATTGCTGCACCGATGGATGAAAGGTTCTTTGCCGTAACTGAAAACGGAAACGAGAACGAAAGCATTGTAAAAAACGGAGTAGAAACCGAAGAGATTCCGGCAAGAGCCCAGAAAAAGTTTTTGGCATTTCCCGTGCCGACGGATGAAACAAGCGCAAACACGATAGAGGAAACAATAACAACGGGAGATAAGAATCTCCAGAATGTACAGGATGCATCTTTATCACTTATATGAGCTACAAATGATTTTGTATCCTCAGTTGTCTGCTTGATTATATGCATTTCTCCGAAAATATTTTCAACGCGAACTGCACCCGGTCGCTTTGCAGCTTTCACGGTTTTCCCTACTCTGCACAAAGCGCGGGCATTTATCCATTTTCCGTATATCGCAAAGAACAGCCCGACAACCGTTATGCAGCTGTACGGAAGCCATCCACCCCAACGGGGTGCCGCCATAATGGATATAACGTGAGCAAGAGATGCAAAAGAAGAAAACATAATTGCGGACTCGGCATCGGGTTTCAACTTGAAAATCCGAGCCATCCCGCGCGAAAGCACGTCAACAGACAAAAGCATCGCGCATATCTGGAAAAACGCAGTAAGGAACAGATACCGGAACGGATGCTTCATATATGAGAGAATGCCCGGAAGAAACCAGCCGAGCGGCTCGGAAAATGCAAGATAACACGAAAGAACGCTCAGAATGAGAAGAACAACGGAGCGTAGTCCCAAAAGCTTCGAAAGCTTTGAGTTTTCTTTTATTATTTCCTCAACTGTTCGGGTTTCAAGCTCTGTTTCTTTATTTTTATCCTCAAAAAGCTCACTTCGCGTGAACGTATCAAACGTTTCCGCAAAGGTTGCGGCGCGTTTTTTCTTCTTCGGGCCCTTTTCCAATGTGTCCTCAAGCGACATATCACCGTAAACGCCGTTTTCCCACGGACGAACTACGGTATCTATCATCTTTGGTCTGTTTTTTTGCGCTGTCAGAATTTCTTTTTCAGCCTGCGCCTCCAGTTCTTTTTCAATTTCCTTCCAATCCTTGCTGTCAAAGGAAATCTGCCCCTCTGCCTGAATCATCTTTCGCAGACTTCTTTTATTTTGCTTTACCGGCTTTTCTTCCTGAGTCTTGATATCTTCAATCGGCCTTTTGGGTCCATCGGAAAACTCGGAGAGAATTTCGTCCACACTAAAGGTGTCGTCACCGTATATGTTTTCTGCATTTATTTCATCAAGAATGTCCTGAACTGACAGTTCAGAGACTGTTTCATCAAATTTCATTTTATCTTCCATCGGCACAACACCTCCCTTAAGTTATAATGTCTTTTATTTTTCAAGCCTTTGCCTTACAGTTTCAAAAAGAACTACCGCCGCTGCAGCGGATGCATTTAATGACTGCGTTTTTCCGAGCATAGGAATATTCATCACAACATCACAGCACTCGGTAACAAGACGTCCCATACCATCCCCCTCGGATCCGATAACAATCACCGCAGGACCGCGAAGGTCAGTTTTGTATATATCCGCAGCAGCACCGAGCCCGGTGCCGTAAACCCAAAGTCCGCGCTTTTTAAGCTCGCTGAGCGTGGTCGGGATATTTGACACTCGAGCAACGGGAATATGCTCAAGTGCACCGGAAGAAACCTTGGCAACAACTGCCGTAAGACCTGCATTTCTTCGCTTTGGGATGATGACTCCGTGTGCGCCTGCCGCCTCTGCACTCCTTATTATCGCACCGAGGTTATGCGGGTCGGAAATCTCATCGCATACCACAATGAGCGGAGGTCTGCCTGTACTTTCGGCATACTTTAAGATATCATCCACCGTGCTGTATTCGTGTGCGGCGGCGAAAGCCATAACTCCCTGATGCGCACCGCTGCGGCTTAAAGAATCGAGCTTTCTTCTGTCACATTTGCTGACAACAACGCCTGCTTGTTTTGCAGCAGCAAGGATGTGACTTATATTTTTATCCCCTTCGGAATAAAGTATTTTATCTACTGCTCTTCCCGTACGCAATGCTTCAAATACGGAATTACGGCCTTCGATTATGTAGTTATCCGAATCGTCAAACTTTTTAAATTTGTTATTGTTCATGCTCTCTCCCTAATTTTAATAAATAATACTCTATAATAGTATACCACGAAATATGTTGAATTTAAATACCCAAAAACACTTTTTTTGAAAATTTAAGGAGGTTTTTTATTTGAGAAAGAAAAACATCACCGTTTTTATCTCTTTTTTTCTTCTTTTCATCTTCGCCGGAGTTATCGTAAAGCATCCGTCCGAAGTCTCAGAGTCCGTAAAGGACACACTTTTTCTTTGCGCTGATTCCGTCATACCTTCGCTGTTTCCGTTTTTTATAATCTCAAATCTCCTGATTTCACTTGACATCGGTTCTTTCTGCGGAAATCATCTGCATAAGATATCAAAACCGCTGTTTGGAATACCTGCATCTCTTTCTCCCGCTCTGGCACTCGGACTTATCGGCGGATATCCCATAGGGGCGATAACGTGTGCAGAAACGTATTCGAAAGGACTTTGCACTAAAGACGATGCTGAGCGGGCACTTGCCTTTTGCAACAACTGCGGACCTGCATTTATTCTCGGCGCAATCGGAAACGGCGTCTTCTCATCCGGAAAAGCAGGAACAGCTCTGCTTATAATCCATATTTCAGCGGCACTTTTCCTCGGATCATTTTTCCGCTTTTTTCATCCGCTTCCAAAGACAGAAGCGGTTTTTAAGCAAAGCCTTTCACGCAAGACTACGGGCGTCGCAACGGCTCTTACTTCTGCCGTTGCAAAAGCTCTTTCTTCTGCTCTTTCCATAAGTGCATATGTTGTTCTGTTTTCAGCTCTGGTGAGGATGATGACGATACTCGGCATATTCCCTGTTATCGGAGCTTTAACAGAGAAGCTTTTCGGATGCAGACGAGAAATCGTAACGGCTTTCATCTCCGGCTTTTTTGAAATGACGGTGGGGTCGTTTTCCATTTCCCGTTGTACATCTCCTTCAACTGCCTTCGTTCTGATTTCTTCTCTTCTCGGCTGGGGCGGACTTTCCGTGCACGCACAAGCACTCAGCTTTATTTCCGACACAGATTTAAGTGTAAAAAACTATTTTTACGGAAAATTTATGCACGGATTGCTTTCCGGTCTTTTAGCATACATATATACTCGATTTTCGAACATTTCCACCGTTTCGGTATTTTTCAATTATTCTGACACATACAGCGACGTATTCCCGCGCGGTGTAATTCTGATAATTTTATGTTTATTTTACTTTTTTTGCAAAAAAGGGTGGAAAAAAATCAGATAATGGTGTATATTATATATATAACATATGAGGATGGGATTTTATGCTTTTTTCAAAAGACATCGAACGGCGCTGCATAGTGTGTCGCCATGGAAAAAAAATAAACGACAATGAAGCTATCTGTAAATATCACGGTGTTGTGTCGCTCGGGCATAAGTGTCGCCGCTTTTCTTATGATGCAACAAAACGGATTCCGCCGGAGGACACATTGCTTGGTGAAAATACTTTTTGCGAAGCGGATTTCTCGTTAGATAAGTGAATAGAAATTCAAATAAAGGCACGGTCTGCGAAAAGCAAATAACTTTTCACAGACCGTTTTATGTTGTAAATTTGTTTAGAAATTAAAAGATATTTATCCTATCATATCTTCTCCTGTTACCTGAATTGTATACGGAACATCGCTTTGCAAAATTATCGACTTTTCAAGACGGATATCCCTTGAGGACGAACCGACATAGATTATGTACTTCCCCGGCTCTGTTATCCAGTCTTTTAAAATGACATTATAATAGCCGATGTCCTTTATATCTACATTGAAAGATACTCGTTTCGTCTCGCCGGCCTCAAGAAAAACCTTGCTAAAAGCTTTTAATTCTTTTAACGGACGTTTTACTGTCGATACAGGGTCACCGACATACACCTGCGCAACCTCAGCGCCGTCGGTATCACCTGTATTTTTTATGTCAAAAGAAATCTCTAAAGCATCGTTCTTTTGCAGAACATCAATGTTACTATACTCAAAGGTTGTATATGAAAGACCATAACCGAAGGGATATACTATTTCTTCCGGATGCATATCGTAGTATCTGTAACCTACAAATATGCGCTCGTTATACTCCACAGTGTGGCTGTTTCCCGGAAACTCAATATCTGACCTCAATTTTTTGGGGAAGGTCTCGGAAAGCTTTCCCGAGGGGTTCACAACACCGCACAGAACATCTGCTATTGCGCCGCCTGCACTCTCTCCACCAAGCCACATCTGCACAACTGCGTGAACATCCTTTGTCCACTCACCAAACGTCATTGCAGAACCGGATTGATTTACGACAACTACCTTTTTATTGTCAAGCACTGCAAAATTGATAAACATTTCATAGTTCTGATTAAGGTCTGCGCACCGCCTGTCAAGCTTCTCGGTGTCCTCAGACTCCATTGCACCCACAAACATAATGACAAGGTCTGTATCAGCTATGAACTCCGAAAACTCCGGATGCTTTGGCCAGAGCATTTCTTTGGAAAATGCGTCTTTACGGTAAAGCTCCATATATTTAAACTCAATTTCATCTCCGCAAAGCTTACAAAGCTCATCGACCGGAGAGTCAATATATTCATCCGAAACCAGAACCTCGGCACTTCCCTGCCCCAAAATAAGCGGCGATTTTGCAAACTCGCCTATAACTGCAACCTTTTTATATTTCTGCGAAGTTATCGGAAGCGTCTCGTCAGAATTTTTGAGCAGCACCACACCTTCGGCTGCAACCTTACGGCAGACTTTATGCTGTTCTTCTCTGTTGTACTCAATTTCTTTTTCAGGCTGCATAAGAAGAAGCTCTATTACACGTTTTACGGAAACATCAAGATCCTCTTCCGTTATTTCTCCGCGTTCAAGACTCTCCTTTACATCCTGCACGAATTTATCGTGTCCCGGCATACGCAAATCAAGCCCTGCATGAAGCGATTTTGCGGAATCCTGAACTGCACCCCAATCGGATATTACAACGCCCTTATATCCCCATGCATCACGAAGAATTTCAGTGAGCAAAAACTTATTTTCCGAACACCAGATGGAATGAAGCTTATTATATGCGCACATGACGGTTGCGGGTGATGATTTTTTGATTGCGATTTCAAACGCCTTGAGGTAAATTTCCATAAGTGTTCGCATATCTGCATCCACGCTTGTTGTAAGGCGGTATTTTTCTTGATTATTTACTGCAAAATGCTTGAGCGATGCCGCAACTCCGAGGCTCTGGAGTCCGTTTATATATGCGGCCGCCATTTCACCTGCGAGAACGGGGTCTTCCGAAAAATATTCAAAGTTTCTGCCGCAAAGAGCGTGGCGCTTTATATTCGCTCCCGGTCCCAAAAGCATATCAACATCGTTATGGAGGCAGTCTTTTGCAAGCGCTACTCCCATTTTATGTATAAGCTCCGTATCCCAGGTGGACGCAACAAGGCAGAGATTAGGAAACGCGGTGCAATTTCGTTCCGCTTCTTTGCGCACACCATGAGGTCCGTCTGCCATTCTTTTTGGTTTAAGGCCAAGCCGTTCCACTCCTGCTGTTGACATTCGCGCTCCGCCGGTGTGAAGTGAGATTTTTTCTTCGAGTGTCAGCTGTGATATTATACTGTTAATTTTATTGTTCATTGGATTCACCTGCATTTAAAAATTATCTTATCTCTTTTTCCAGTTCAAGATCAGCGCCATATGTTAATGGTGGTCTCACAAACCAATGATATGCATATTTATCCGCATCGTCGATCAACTGTGCCTTATACAAGCGAACAAGCTCAAGCAACATTTCCTGTGACTTTCCATCATGCTCAAGAAATTTACGCCAAAAGAGCATCCATCCACCCAACGGCTTTTCAAGCGGCCAGCCACATTCAGCACAGCGATGATAACGAACCTTATCAAGATAAGCCCGTATATATACTATTCTCCACTTCCAATACCCACGTGTTCTTGAATCTGCATCAGAATTAAGCTTTTCCGCAAGCTCCCACGCCGCATCGCAGTCTTCAAGATTACAAGGCTTGCAATCAAAGCTGTTTGTACACAGATGGGTAGCCTCAATCAGATTTACAAGTCTGATAAAATCGTCGGCATCAATTCCACTGTACTCATAATTGCAATAGTCTGTAAGTATTTCCTTATACGAACAATTTCGATCTTTATAATTCCCAAGTATAAGCACTTTATTGATATCATCAAAAATACCTTCAGTGTAAATATATCCTCCATCACAACAACTTGCAAACGGACCTTCCTGACGTGCGATTAATTCAGGTGTACATATTGCACCAAAGCCTCCCCACGGAGTAATTCCACACATTGATATTTCAGGGAAAGTCAAAAGCTTGGTATGACAAGTCGGTTGACCATTCTCAACAGGATAATAGACTTCGGGGTAATCATCGCGCGTTTCCAGCAGCAAATAATCAGCCCAATAATCTCCCTTGGCTTCATCTTCTTTCAGATACTTATACAAAAGTTGCCATTCTTCCTTTTGATACTCCGTTCTTCCGAAATACCACGTAGAAAGCAAAATTTCCATTTCAGGATAACGTTTTTTTATATATTTACTTATCCTATGCGCCATATTGTAAAAACCTACGCCGCCCCACGGATGGCACTTATCACAACTGCAACCACCTTCATCATATGGCCATATTGTTATAAAATCAAGTCCGCCGAACTCATCCGTATAGTCAAAAATACATGAAAGCATATTCTGATAATATTTAAAACCTTCTTCAGTAGATGGACAAATAAGATTTCCGGTTTTGGAAAGTAAATACTTTTTGTCAGCAGCAACAGCTTTATTAGGCACCATAAAGTCTATATTACTGTATTCTATGCCGATTTTTAGATTTAAATTGCGAGCGGCTGAAAAGGTTTTACGGAATGTATCTGCCATTTTTTCAAGGTTCGGATCATCCCATCCTGTAAGATTGAGGCAGGAGAAAACACTCACTACTCCATTTATCCCCCACAATGTCAAATCTTCTATATGCTCCCTGATTTCCTCTTCGGAACAACACTGATACCAGTTATAATCATGACTACCGGCCGTGCCGGTAGTTTGCACTGCCCCCTTAGGGCATAATGCCGGCTGAGCCTATAGGCTCACCGAAAGGTCTGCCAACCGCAACG
>SVLF01000003.1 GCA_015068085.1 Oscillospiraceae bacterium | reverse complement strand
AGCAGATAATCGCTGATTGTTTCCATCCATGGCGGCTCAACCTCAATCATACCCGTTCCGTGGCAGGGACCGTAAACGAAGCTGTCCTTATATCCGTTCTCCTCATAAAGCTTGTAGAAATCCTTTGCAATATCGCTTGCCATAACGCCTGCCTTTATCCTTTCGCAGGTCCAGTCATGTGCTTTAAGGCAGAAGTCGATGTATGCGCGACGATCCTCGCTGAGTTTACCCATAATTACCGGAAGGCCTATTGCAGGGGAATATCCGTCAATCTTAGCCGAGAGATTAAGCTGAACAATATCTCCCTTGCCAATTTTCTTGTAGCTTGAACGGCTGATTGCGTGGCGGGTGGATGATTCACTGAAAACGTACATCGGAAGTCCCTCGTATTCTGCTCCGTTTTCGTAGATAACGCGCTGTGCAACGCCGACCATTTCAAGCTCTGTAACACCGGGCTTGAGCGCGCGGATAACCTCATCGGTTGCAAGCTCGATAATGCGGAAGCCTTCCTTGATGCAGGCAAGCTCGTTCTCACTCTTTATCTTGCGAAGATCAACCATGATTTCATTGCACTTTACTATTTCAGCTTTCGGGAAGCTTTCACGAAGACCTTCGAAAATCGGAAGAGTGCATTCTATGTAGCTTCCGAGACCAATCTTTATGTTCTCACCGGTAACGCCGATTGCCTTGAAAACATCGCGGAATGTGCTCGGTGTAAGTTCCGGATAAGACGGGTCTGCAGACTCGCGGAACTCCTTAAGACAGAAAATTTTATCAATTTTTGAAACGTCCTGTGCGAAAATAGTGCACTCCGGTCCTACAAGAAGAGCTGCATCTCCGTTTGCGGCGATTGCAACACCTGCGCGCTCAAAGAGCGGCCAGAAGCCGCTGAAATAACGTGCGTTAGCATAGTCAGATTCGGTACTCGAAACAACCATTACATCAAGTCCGCGATCTGCTACCATTTTTGCGGCACGCTTGATTCTGTCCTGATACTCATAATCAGGGATACAAATTCTTGACATTTTTAATTTCCTCCTTGTTTTGTATAATCCAGTATACGTTTGATAAGCACTGCAACTTCCGCCCTTGTTGTATAATCCGTCGGTGCAACACGTCCGTTTTTACCCTTAATAAGTCCTGCGCTGATAAGAGCGGATACTGCTTCTTTTGCGTAAGATGCGACGATTGTGAAGTCAGGGTATCGCTCTTCCTCCACGTCCGTTTTCGGGAGGGCACGGAGCCCCTCCCCTACAGGATTGGTTGTCAACGTGCGATATACTATAACCATCATATCCTGGCGGGTGATGGTGTTGCGAGGCGCAAATTTGTTATCGCCGATGCCGTTGACAATTCCGGTATTTCGTGCTATTGAAAGCTCAGGTGCAAAGTAGTCGTTTACCGATACGTCTGCGAAATTTTCGGTGTCCGAGCTTTCAAGCTTGAACGCGCGGACGAGCAGGGACGCGAAATCAGCACGAGTAATGTTATTTGCCGGTGAATACGTGTCAGATGTTGTTCCTCTTATTATTCCATCGTCCGCGAGTGTGGTTATCGCGTCCGCTGCCCATGCGTGGTTACCAAGATCGGTGAATTGCGTTTTTTCCAGCTCAGCCGTCTCGCCTGCGCTCTGCACCTTTTCATCGGGGAGAAGGCTTTCATCGTCGTTGGTTTTGTCAGTATCAGCTGTATCCTCTGGCTCATTGGTCGGTGCGGCTCCGCCGCCACCGCCTCCTCCACCGCTGGCAGAACCAGCACCTTCACTTGATGCACCGGAATTTTCGGTTGACGGCTTACCCGTTGTTGAACCATATACAGTTATATCAAAGCTTGTGGTGTTTTCACGTCCTGAAGTATCACGTGCTGTTATAACAAAAGTATGCATACCCACCTGGCTTGCATCAGGCTTCCACGTCACTTTTCCGCTTACACTGTCGATTGATGCACCGCGAGGAAGATGTGTACCAACATATGTTATACTTTCCTCTGCGGGGCTCGTGGCGTTCACCGTGACGCTGATTGATGAACCTGCACTTGTTGTCAGGTTGTTAGCGACTTCATCCAACACAGGTGCGATATCTTCTGTCGCAGACAACGGGATGACAAATTTATCATTTTCCGCTATATTGTAGATATACCCAAGATTGAGATTTGACGGATCGCGGTATTCGTTTATCAGAGTTACATCGCCGATATCAAGAATTGCGTTTCTGCCATCCACCTCTGCTCTCTCTATTTTATATGCTCCGTTGCTCTTTCCGGAATTATCAACATAGATGTATCTTCCCGCAAGGGACATTGCATCAACCTCGTTGTTAAGCTCTACGGTAATGTAGTTTTCCGTCTTGAGTTCTTTTTCAAAGTCAACCACCTTGCCGGAAACTCTTGCAGTTGTCGCTATATCGCCGATGATATCTCCGTCATTTACATATGAATAAATGCTTGCACCGTTTTCATTTACTGAATAAACACCGACAAATCCGCGGAAGTCGAAACTTATATTCCCATCGGTGAGCGTATATGTAACACTGTTATTTGTTGCGTAGATAACATAGTCCGTTCTTCCGTTCTTAAGCTTTACCTTTACTGCTTTTGCAGTATCATCGCCTGTTTCTGTTCCACCGGTTACAGCAAGCGCAACGCTGTCCATACTTTCGATATACTCACTGCCCTTATGCGGCTGGATAACCGAGGTGAAGAGAGTGTCAAGACTTTCATCACTCTTTCTGTGAACAAGCATATAATCAAGCTCAGGAATGTTCTTATTGTGGTGTATTTTGGGAGTTTCCGCCGTTGCAATACCCACACTTGACGGTTTCCAATCGTTAAGTGCTGTCCATTTAAGATTAAGTCCACTTGAATCTGCAACCTGCTTATTAAAGTCGGTCTGCTTGAAGTTTACAGAGAATTGTGCATTCTCAGGTGATTCGTCACGACGAACATTTCTGAGCCACGTATACCCGCGCGGATAAAGTGTTTCGTAAATATAGCCCCCCTGCGTATTGGGATCCGTATTCGGATCTTTGCCGTACTCCGTGTTTTCTCCGGCATATGTTCCGCCGTTCTGTGCCACCATATTCAGCCCATCGGTTGTAACACCATTGAATGACTGTGTATGGAAGCTGTAGATATGCTCATTTCCACCGCGAACACGGAAGAAATCCACGGTATAATCAACCTCATTTGATGCCTGCACCGACACAAGTGTTCTGCGGTAGATATCTGTTTCCTCGTAAGACTGTGGTGCTTCAACATCAACAAGCTTTACGCGCCCTACGTCATCAAAATGAAGTGGTGTTCCTGCACTTATATAGTTCTGCTGTTTTCCATCTACAACTATAGTGTTATGCGAAAGAGTATTTCTTACCCACTGCAGTCTGTTAGGATCAGCCTGAGTTGCACCCGGATATCCAAGGTCGGGAGTAAAGTTAAATCCGTAAGCATCAACACCCATCTGCAGGAAATCATAATGCCCGTGTGATGTTTCGCTCATTCCATACCATAGCCACGTATCACGCTCTAAGTTTTTTGCGTTTGATCCCTTTATCTTCTCGCCGTCGCGGAGCACTGCAAGCCCGTATCCCGCGAGATTTTCGCTTCCAAGCTTAACCTCACCGTATTCCTCAACCAAATCTTCAATCTCATCATCGATTGTTCCCATTCTCTTTTCAAATATATTCTTGAAAATTGAGGGGTTTGAGTGCGTTTGAATAAGCAGATGATACATCCGCGCAAGCACCGGATCTCCCAAACGCAAATAGCCCATAAGCGTAACAGCTTTGTCGGTCAGATTCCCCGTACTTGCCGTGCTGTATTGGTCACCTACCTGTAGGGAATAATTTCCCGCCAACGTCATTTTGAATGTTGAATAAAACATCTTGCGGAATTTAGGATTGTTGTAAAGATTCAACTCGTTATCCCTGTCATAGTTGTAAAAAAGCTCAACCGTATCCTGAATGTTTGTAAGCCATCCCTGGTTATAAGTTATGCTTACCTCGTTACCGAAACCATCGCGGTTTACATCCCGCAAAACGGTTGCAAGCATCTCACCTCCGGAATTTCCCGTATAAATTGAGAATTTCTTGCCGTATTTATACTCTACCTTTTGCGTTATCTCCGAAGGTGAGTTCAACCACGCAAACATTTCCTCGGTATCCGGCATCGAATCGAGAGCAATTGCAGCAGACGCAACTGTCATATGGTGTCCGCCGAAGTTTGAACGTATCTGCGCATTCTTAGCCGCCTTAAAAATCTCACGGCATATACCGTCATCGCAGTTTTTGCGTATCATTTCAGCCGAAAGCTTTTCGTTCTCCAAACCAAATTTCACGGCTTTTTCGGAAAGATATTCGATAACTTTCTGATGCCCCATCAGCGGCCAGAATGCGTCATACGCATTGGCAAAGCATATTCCCTGATTTCTGCCCCAGATTGAACCGTCAATTTTTCCTTGATTTGAACCGCCGTGTGAATGCTGAAATTCTATATACGGTTCCCATTCATATGATGGATAAACATCTGCAATTCTGTCGGTCAGTATCGCGCCGGGAATTCCATACTTTTCATCACCCGTGTAGAGATATGCATCACGCAATGCATTAATGGCAGTGGGTATATAGTTAACAGGGCTGCCATACGACCAGATAGCAAAATTGTAAAATGCAATAAACGCCTTTCTTATCGGAATTCCGGTACCCGCTTTTTCACCGGTAGCATATCCCCAACCGTCATCTACTCCCCAACGACCTATTTCATTTTCCGGAACTCCGAGTTCTTTGCCAACATCTCCATACATATCGTTATAGAGATATCCGCCCTCTATTCCATAGCCATAAAACTCATACCATTCAGGCGAATTTTCTTCCGTTGGTGCAAGACATGTACATTCTGCTCCGTCCTTGTGATAAAGCATTTCATGGTGAAGCTGACGTGCGCGGGCAAGCTCAAATACTCCGTGCTCATCTTTTCCGAGTTCATAGAAGCTTTCAAAATCATTTGACGGGAAAAGGCGCTTACAATCCGGGCACTGAATCTTCCACGGACGAGAAATGGGATCCACACCCCAATGATATGAACCGTATTCATCACGAATATCTATACCGCAATAGATACAGTTGTATGCATTCGGATCATCCAACAGTGCTGCCGTCATCGACCTCGGAAGATTATCCGGTTCAATCATATCATAGATATAATCTATCTTATCCAGATATTTATCCGCCTTTGCCGTTGCGCTTTTTACAAGTGTTTTTGCCCAATCATAATTCTTTGCGTTGTAAAGCGCAGCCTCGCGCATTTCATCGGTGTAAATAGTTGTGCGGCTCTTCTGTGTGCCGACCTTTATATCAAAGGTGAGTTCGTTTGTATCTCTCGTTTCGCCACGGAAGGATACGGTTGCTTTTACGCTTGCTTCACCTTCAGCATTTGCAGAAAGAATCCCGTTCTCCGCAGAAAGGATATCCGGCTGTCCTGTAAAAGAGAACTGTGCATTCTCAAAAGGAACAAGAAGCGTATTTCCGCTGTTCATATGCGCAAGAAGCGTTATTCTTGTCTTGCTTCCGACATAGAGCTCATCGGAGAACGTCGTGATCTCTGCGCTCTTCATCCCGCTGTTATCCGTTACGCTTACCGTAAATGTCGCCTTTGACATATCTGTACCGTATCTTACGGTTGCTGTTATATTTGCTACACCTTCATACACACCGGTAATAAGTCCCGTCTCCGAAACACTCGCAATGTGCGGCTGTTCGGAGGCATATTCCACGGAAATCTCGCCAGACGGAATTTCTGTTCCGTCAAGAAGGAATGCACGAACTGATGTCTGAAGATTCTTCCCGACATCAACACCGTTATTTTCGGCAACGAGCTCCACGCGTTTCATTCCCGCTACGCCATCGAGAGTGAGTGATCTGATTGTTGTATATGATTTCGTCTTAGCCTTGAATATAACCGCATATTCGCCGGCGGCAGGAATATTCACTTCACCTATCCATGAATCCGCAAGCGTAAGGTCGGAAACAGTCGGGTCAAGCGTATTTATTGTTCCTACATAATAATCTGCCGTAAGATATTCTCCGGCATTTTCCGGCGAAACATCTGCCGGAATTATATACACATCGGAAGGACCTTCGCTATTGAAATACTTTATATACTCCATATGTACGGCATATCTTCCGCGCTCAGGAATCATAATTCTGAAGCCGGTCCAGCCACCCGCATTTCTATACATACGCATTCTTCCGCTCGGTGCAGCTTCTTGTGCATAGCAGTAAGCGGCATTGTATTTATTCTCTGTTGTTCCGTACCATGCATAGTTATTGTCGGTGTGTTCATACTTTATGTTTCGGACATCATTGGCTTTCGGCTCAGTTTGTCCTTCATCAATAATCGTCTGGACGAAATCCGAGCTTTTCTTGTTGAACATATATTTTCTTGCCGCGTTGCTGTACGGAAGCGTTTCCTCTCCGGTAAGCGTTTTAACTGTTTCTGCTGTGTATGTTTTTCCGTCATAAACTATAGAGGCAGTAACCTTAACATCACCTGCACCGAGACCTGTAAACTTTCCTGTTGTGTTATTGATTTTGAGGAGTGTCTCATCCGACGAGGTGTATGTAATCGCCGCATTTGATCCGTCAACGATATTACCGTCGGACAAATAAAGTGATACACTCGGCTTTAATGTCGCTGAGATTTTAAAATCGACATAGCTGACAGCACGAGCATTACCTCCGTCAAAAATGAGGTTTGCAGGGCGAACCGTTCCGCCACCTTCCTTGGTGCATACCCACACAACGATTAGATCACCCGCAGCTTCGGCGTTGTAACCGAACTTGTATTCGCATAACGTTTTATCCTTAACGCCGTTTGCCGTATCTAAAAAGTCAAGACCTTTAATAATCGGTTCTGCATCTTGTACAGCTTCCGCTATATCTTCCTTTTTTGTGTCTCCCGGAAGAAGATACATATCCGCAACCGTTCCTCCGGTACGTGCAAGATAAGATAACGTCACGTCATAAAAGCCCTTTGCCGGAAGGTTTATTTTATACGCACCGTACTCACCTTTGTTTAGGAACATATTTGCGACACTTGAATTCCAGTTCGGAGCAGAAGTTTCATTCCATGTGCCGTTATAATCATACCACTCAACCCTTCCGCCGGTGCTCTGATAATCAAGTTCCTCGGGCGTTACAAAGGTTCCGCCCGCATAGCCGCCGTTTTCAACACGTGTGGGAAATGTTGCATAGAATCCGGAATACTCAAGATTGCTTACCTTTATCTCATTCTCTGCAATAATGAGGTCTCCGCTTTTTGTGTATACCTTTGCAGTTCCCTCTCCCGCGGCAGTGACGGTGTTGCCGGAAACTGTTACTACATTTATATCCGAGCTTTCATATGTAAGCGATGCAATGTCATCTGCACTTCCTGCACTCAAATCACTCATTGTAACAGACGTCGTTGTTATCGTTGTGCTCTCTCCGCTCGCAAGATTGAGTGTCGCTTTTGCAAGCGAGGACTCTGCATTTATCGGAGCTTTGCCTTCTCCTTTTCCGTCGAAAATGAGATTTGCAGGACGGAGGGAACCTGCTTCTTTTGCTTTCCAGACGACTATGTATTCGCCCGCTTTATCGGCAGTCCACATAAAAGCCTCAGCTTCATGGAATGTGGTAGTTGTTTCATCTTGGCTCGTTCCAAAGTCTACCATCACTTTCGGCATTGCTGAAGAAAGCGCCGTTTCTATGCCATCCTTAGCACTTATCGGGAGAATATACATTTCTCCCTCTGCTCCGCCGTTTCTCGTTCTGTATTGAACAGTTACGTCATATTTTCCTGCTTTCGGAACGCGGATTTTGTATGCACCGTACTGCCCTGCCGCTCCCACAGTAAGAGAAAGAACGCCTTTGTTCCAGCCCGCAGCCTTTGTCGTTTGTGAAAGCCACTCCACACGCCCCGAGCTATTTCCGTATGTTATTTCATCAGCCGGATTTCCGCTTCCCGGATAATTGTTTGTCGTCTGCTTTGTTCCGGCTAAAGCTGTCGGATATTCTATCTTTATTCCTGCGTAAGCAACCTCGTCTGCTGCAAAAACAACTGTTGCCGGTATGAACGATACCATCATCGACAAAGTTATTAATATTGATATAAATCTTTTCATGTGTTTTCTCCTTCCCGAAAAAACTACGTTCAAGGATTATATGCGGGACACAGGAAAACTCCGGTGTCCCGTTCTGAAATTCATTTTATTCTGCTGTTGTCGTCACTGCCGCTGTATAGATAACATAAAGCTTGTTATCAGTTCCCTTATAGATAAGATATCCGCGTGCATAAGCCGAGCTTCCCTTCGCATTCGGCTTTGCGCAGAACTGACCGTGGCTGTTATTATCGCCCTCATCACCGTCAACGCCGTTTCTCTGTGACGCTGCCTTTGAGCCGTCGGTGGAGCCGATGTTTATGTCCGTATCACTTCCGAAAAGGATGCCGGCTTCAACAATCTCCGCTGCATTGCCCTTATCGTATTCAATCATATATGCACCGTCAACGGACGTGGAGTCAAGAACTACGATGGGGTTCTTTTCGATTGCATCTGTACCGAAAGTAATTGTCGGCTCACCGTTCCACTGATAGAAATTATAGGACGAGCCGTAAGCTACGATATCATCGCCGCGCTTCCAATAGGTTGCGGAAGGATCGCTTTTCGGAATCTTTGTTCCGAAGTTATTCTTAACAGTGTGCTTTGCCACCGCGCGGATGATTGCATCTGCAATACCGGAAACATTTACGCTTCCGCTTTCAAGAGGAAGAATATCTTCATCCGAAATGTGCCATGCACTGAAGCTGTGACCGGTAAGCGTTGCAACAGGAGCTGTCGCTTTTCCGTCTACAACATCAGAAGTGCCGAGGTATTCCTTATTTTCATTCCAGAACTCAACAACCTGTTCTGCTTCAGTTTCTTTTGTTTCTGTATAAACCGGTGTAAGATATGTGTGAGACATTATTGTAAAGGTATATTCACCCTCGTCCGATATCCAGTTTTCGCTGTTTGCCGTTCCACGCACCCAACCTGCAAAGTTATCAGCATCATTTGCCTTTACTGTGATTTCCGTTCCTGCCGGGATAATCTCTACATCATTTGCCGAAAGAGCTGCGAACGCTTCTGCGTTTCCAACTTTATAGCTAATATCGGCGCCTGCTGCAAAGTTGACGTTGCCGGAAAGTTCAATCGGTGCCGGAGCTGTTACTGTTACGTCAAGCGCGACCTTATTATCATAACCATCAACTTCTGCATAAAGTGTTGCTGTTCCTGCTTTGTTCGCAGTTACGGTTGTACCATTTACAGAAATTACATCCGAATCACAAGAATAAGCAACTGTCCCCGTTACCGAGGCGCCTGTGAATGCATCGTTCAGCGAAGCCGTTACTGTTGCGCTCTCCCCTACAACAAGCTCGGTATCGGAAAGCGTAACTTCACCGAGGAGTCCGTTTTTTTCTTCACCGGCTTTGCAACCGTCAAAGATTAGGTTGTTGGGGCGAACCGTTCCGCCACTAACACCCATCCATACAACAATATATTCACCTGCACTTTTTGCATCAAAGCTTTTTTCAAGATTTAAAAGAGCTTTATCTTCGGTATTTTCGTAATTGCTATACAAAAAATTCACATTGCTTATAAACGGAGTTGTGCTCTCGACAACAGTTTCTATGTTTTCCTCTTTCGTATCTCCCGGAAGCAGGTACATATTGGCTGTGCCACCGCCTGTGCGCACACGGTATTCTAACTTCACATTGTAAAATCCCTTTTCCGGAATATTAATTTTATATGCTGCATATTCGTTTGCGGATAAATAGAAATTCGCTGACCCTGCATTCCAGGCAGGTGCTGATGTCTTATTATACGTTCCTGTATATGCATACCAGTCCACACGTTTGCCGCTTATGTCATATTTTATATCATCCGGTGTTGTGGTATCAGTACTTAAATTATATGCGGTGGGGTTGGTCGGATACTGTGCACGGACTCCTGAATATTCAGGCACTATTACCGTTATCTCATTTTCCGCAATAATAAGGTCTCCGCTTTTTGTATATACCTTTGCCGTTCCTTCACCTGCTGCGGTGACGGTGTTGCCGGAAACTGTTACTACATTTATATCTGAGCTTTCATATGTAAGCGATGCAATGTCATCTGCACTTCCTGCACTTAAATCACTCATTGTAACAGACGTCGTTGTGATTGTTGTGCTCTCTCCGCTCGCAAGATTGAGTGTCGCTTTTGCAAGCGAGGACTCTGCATTTATCGGAGCTTTGCCCTCTCCCTTTCCGTCAAAAATGAGGTTTGCAGGACGGAGGGAACCGTTTTCTTCAGCTTTCCAGACGACTATATATTCATCTGCTTTTTCCGCAGGCCATGTAAAAACTTTATCCTCGTGGAATGTATCTTCTGTGCCATCCGTGGCAGAGACTCCTCCGAAATTCACCGAAATTTCCGATGTTGCCGTTTCAAGAGCAGTCGCAATATCATCCTTGGCACTTATCGGGAGAATGAACATTTTTCCCGTTGTGCCATTCGAGCCTTTTCTGTACTGAACAGTTACATCATACTTGCCTGCTTTCGGAACGCGGATCTTATATGCACCGTACTGCCCTGCTTCTCCTGCAGTAAGTGAAAGAACGCCTCTGTTCCAACTTGCAGCATTTGTCGTTTGCGAAAGCCATTCAACACGCCCTGAGCTGTTTTTATACGTTATTTCATCAGCCGGGTTCCCTCTTCCCGGATAATCGTTTGTCGTCTGCTGTGTACCCTCTAAAGCCGTCGGATACTCTATACGTATTCCCGCATAGTCTGTTGCGGATACATACGTTGCCGGAAATAACGCCAAGGTCATTGCTAAGGTAAGAATAAGCGAAATAAATCTTTTCATTTTACATTCTCCTCATATTAATTTTGCCGACCGCCTCACATAATATTTCCGTCAAGGCGGGCGCGTTTGCCTGAACATGTGTCAAGCATCATCGGAACTTTTGTGTTGTCGATGATATTGTGGTGAATACTCCACGGTAATGCGCTTGGTGAATATATATAAAACCCATCGCCCGGCTGTAGATTTGCCGGTGCTTCGAGCCTGAAAATAAACGTTTCCGGGTCAAAATCCGCAATTGTGCTTTCGGGTTTTTCGTCTATCCAAGTAAGTTTCCACCCTCGATATCTGTGCGAAGTGCGGCGCAAAAGCATTGGTTTTACACCGATATCCGGGATTGCGGGATCAAAGTGCGTGAACTGCGTATCACTTATCACGTTGCCTACAGCGCCGCGTACCTTCTCTGCCACTATACCACATCCGCAACCGGCAAGTGAATTATCGTGAACAATGAGGCGTGTAACGTCATCCGTTATCCGGAGTCCGGTAAGGTTTTCATCCCTCTCGCCGCGGACATATATCTGATTGTCCGACACAGTAACATAATCGGATGAAATACTTACCGCACAGCGCTGTCTGCTTTTTTCTTCAACGGCTGTCATATCAAAGCTGTTTGCGGTTATGATAACGTTTTCAGGCGGAGTGTCCGAGCTTTGCGTTTCTCCCATAACGCGCACTGCATTTGAATTGAAGTTCACAAACACGTTATTGCTTACCGTCACCTGAGAGGCGTATGAGCCTACAACTATCATCGCCGTGCCGTAGGTGATTCCGCTCTCAAAGTAGTTGTTTGTTATGATATGCTGACCGCTGCCTAGAATATCGAAGTTCGGATTCCTTGTTCGTATATTCCCTATAGCAACCGGGCCACAGTTTCGCATATAGCATCCGGTTATCTTTACAAACCTCGATGCACCTTCCCACGCATTTCCGCCTATGTCGCGTATGCGGCAATCTATAAGCGATGCACCTTCCGAAAAATCATTGTCATTGAATGCGTTTCTTGCCGAGTCCTCAACACTGCAACGAAGATATGTAACGCATGTGTTATATTGTTGAGGCTCATGATTTCCGTCTCTACCGTTGCCTTGTGCATAAAAACACTCGGCAGACATACGTCTCGCGTGGCAGTTTTCAACAAGTACACGCCGCGTACTGTGGATGCAAGTGGCATTTGATTTCACAAAGTAAAAGCCCCAAACCGAGCTGCCCGCACACTCTGTAAGCCAACGTGAAATATCGCGGTCATCATAGCCAAAGCAGCCTTCCATACGGAGGTTCCTCAGCGTTACCTCTTCTCCGCCTTCGAAAATAAAGCAGCTTCCCTCTGCTGTTTCGGTACCACAATGTCCAAGGCTGTTGTCGATAATTGTTTTTTCACCGCTCTCGCCCTCAAAAGTGAAGCTTTTAGCATTTTCAATGTGCAACGAGCGCGTAATGCGATATCTTCCATTGGGAAGGAATACGCCTTTGTGCTGAGAAATTGCGGTGTCAATCGCACTCTGAATTGCCGATGAATCCGAATGTACCATACGGCAAAGTGCTTTTTTATTCGCTTTTCGTGATAAGGTAATCCGGTTATCCTCAACCTTTTCTATCGTTGCAATCATTCTGTCCGAGCAGACGAACACAGCTGTGCAACCGTATGTCCGTTCCTCAAACTCGTCGATTTTTACCTCAACCCCGCCATGAAGCGTTACCCATCCTTCAGTAATCGGAACATCTTCATGCCAGCTTCTTCCAAAATCATCCGACCATCGGAATACATCATGTCTTCCGGGATGAATATCAATGAAGTAAACTGCGCGAGAGCCGCCCTCACCGGTCCATCCGCGAAGCTTAATACGTCCGTCAACCGGTTGATTGTGAATCCACGGACGCGGGTTTACGGGAGATGTATCCCTTCGAGTAAACAGCACCTCACACTCCGTATGGATATTGCACCCGAAAACAACAACCTCATTGCCTACCTTAAAATCTCCGCTGTTTTCAACTGTAAATATATCAGAGCCTACACTTGACTGCACCGTTGTTTCAAATCGTGAGCCAAGTGCACCGAAATCGCGTGCGTTTAAAAAGTTGATACCACTGTGCATTTTCACATCACCGCCTTCTTTTTGAACTTTGGAGATGCTTTATTATCCGTTTATTCCAAGCCCTCTCAAATCGGCAAGCACACCGGCTTTTTCGGCATCATAGAGCTTCCATATAACGCGAAGCCCCTGCAATGCGGAATACGCATCTGTCTCCGGCTTCTTTTTGTTTACAATACAATCAATAAAGTGGGACATCTCGTGCTGAGTTTCTTTGTTTGCCTCATTTTCGCGTTTCCATACAACTCTGTATTTCTGAGCATCGGCATCCGTTTGACCGGGAATATGCTCCTTTGTGTTGTCGTATACTCTTACCTCGCCGGAGTTAAACTCAAACTCAAGCATACCCTTTTCGGTCATAATCTGGAAATCATTTCCCATTCGCGTTCCGCGAGCGCCCCAGGTCGCACCGTGGTAACCGATCGCTCCGTTTTCAAACTTCAGCGTAACCGCACTTGTTCCCTCGTTGAGCATCCACGGTGTTCCGATATTCGTGCCGAAATGCGCACCAGAAACAGGATTTCCGCAGAACCACATAAGCAAGTCTATGTAATGGCATCCGTGGGAGAAAAGCTGTCCTCCGCCGAGGCAGGAAGTTCCGAACCAGCTAAGCTCATCAAACTGAGTAAGCTGTTCTGTCCATATGGACATCTGCATTATTCTTCCGTATTTTCCGCTGTCCACCATTTCTTTGAGCTTAACTATGCCTTGCCAGTACCGAACAGGGTACGCACACATAAGTGTTACATCGCACTCCTCGCAAACAGAAATGAGGCGAAGGCACTCCTCTTCCGTATTACAAAGCGGCTTTTCCATGAGGATATGCTTTTTATTTCTTGCAAAAAATATTCCACACGGATAGTGAAGATGATGCGGAAGCGCAACTAAAACGGCATCAACATAATCAACCATCGTTGTATAATCCGTTGTGATGTACGGGCTACAAAGAACGGTTGCGACATCCTCGGCACGCTCTTTTGCAATATCGCATACCGCTGTAATTTCTACATTATCCAGAAGCTGTATGCCCTCGGCATGACGCTTCATCATTCCTCCGCATCCGATAAGCCCCAATCTGATTTTTTCCATTTTTTCCATCCTTTTTTGTTTATTACTTGACTTTATCCGTCTTCGTGTAATATTATATAATAAAATCATTAAAATATCTTTAGAGTATTTCGCATTTGTTTTGCACTATTTCACCCGAAATCGGAGGGGATTAAAATGGAAAGGTTTGCAAATATAAAAATTCCGGACTTTATAACGATAAATAATCTGCATTCGGTTTTCTCGCAAAAATACAGTGATATCATTCCGCCCGACAGCAATTACAACGGAGAAGCACACGATTTCTGGGAGTTTTTCTGTTTGGAACAAGGTGAAATAAACCTTCTTATCGATGGAGAATTGTATCATCTGTATCCCGGACAGTTTATTATGTATGCACCCTATTCATTCCACAGTTTTACAACCGAAAAGGATGCATTTATAAGTGTAGTAACGTTTTCAACTTTTTCTAACCTCCCCCGCAAATTCGTCAATAATATTCTCAATCTGACCGAAAACCAAAAGACCAAACTTCGTGAAATAACCACAATAGGCGAACAGATTCTTGAACTTCCGCCTCCTGAAATGAATTGCAAAGGGATGGTTCTCCAAAGTAATGTTCCGGAATACAAAACTCAAAAACTCGCAAACCTCGTTGAGCTTTTTCTCATTGACCTCTACGAACATAATTCACCGTTAGACAAACTATCTCTTAACGACACCAAAAAATACCCCAATGAGCAGTTTGCAATGCTCACTGCTTTTTTGTCCAACAATCTGCACAGACCTCTGTCCACAGAGGAAATCAGCGCAGAGCTCTCTATTGGTGTATCAAAACTCGGAAAGCTGTGCAAATCGCAGTGCGGTTGCGGACCGATAGATTATTTCATTTCTCTTAAGATAGGTGCCGCAAAACGCATGATAAGCGAAAAACGGCTGAATCTTACGCAGATATCCGAAAATCTCGGCTTTTCATCTGTCCACTATTTTTCAAGATTGTTTAAAGCAAAGACCGGTATAACGCCTTCCGATTATGCCAAAAGTGTGAATGGATAATCTTATGCAATAAACATTTCCCGAAACAAGAATCCTATAGCTTGCTAATGTCATTTCCTTTAGAGTAGACACTTGAAAAAATCTCAGCACTGGACAACATCGTTCGCGCAAGAATTATAAAGTAAACAGTCATAATATATAGATAAAGCCAAGGCAAATTCGCCTTGGCTTTATCGGTTTTTTATTCCACTTCTATGTATTCTCCGTAATTCACAAGATACAGGCGCAGGCTTTTTGCCTTCTTTCCCGTCATCTCAAACAGTGCGCGGCGGTATGTGCGGAGCTGTTCGCTGTATTTCTCAAGAACCTCTCCCTCAGGACGGCGGCGGTCGGTTTTAAAATCGACTATCGTAACACCGTCTTCCGTTTCATAATACATATCCATAACGCCCTGCAAAAGCACCTGTTCACCAAAAAGCTCTTCTTTCCCAAGCATTTCCTCAGCGGGAAGAAGCACGGAAAACTTAAACTCACGCGCAACGTTTTTTGCCGAAAGCATCGCCTGCCCTGTGGCTGAATTTGTAAACAACGAAATTTTTTCCGCATCCACCGCCTTTGCCTGAACCTGTGAAAGATATTTTTCGCGCACCATGCGCGCAAGCTCTTCCTTTGCACCTTCAACACTTTGGCACTTTTCAAAATTTGCAAACTGCATTGCCATATGCAAAGCAGTTCCGCGTTCTGTCGGCGTAAGCTCCCGCTCCTGCAGAAATGCCGGACGCGGAGTTTTTCTTCTGCGCGGTGATACGCGCGCTGCGCCGTCAGCGTGAAGCCCCGTCGCCGTAAGCTTTGACGGAGTTTCCGTTGCGGCGGCGTATCCATAGCTAAAGCGCAGCATTTCTTTTATTTCTTCCGTGTTCTCCGCAGGTTGCAATTCTTGCTCTTTCTCTCCGGAAGCCGAAACCTCTGTGTCAACGATTTGCGCAACATGCGCTTTCATCCCGCCGAGGCTTTCGTCATCCAGCGGCAAAAATCCGGCGTACTGCCGAAGTTCGTTTCCGCTTGATGTGCGGAGCAGAGGCAACATGAACCACGTTTGCGTTCCCACCCTTGACAAAAGCATTTTTTTATCAAGCTCGGGATACACGTTTTCAAAAATCACTTTTCCTATCATTTTTGCCGCATCATTATGGGACGCAACGAGACAGAGCTTTTCACGCGCACGCGTAAGCGCAACATACAGTATGCGCATTTCCTCGCTCTTCATTTCCGAAATCAAAGCATCTGATATGACATCCCTTGCAACGGTTGAATAATCTGCATCCGTTTGCGTATCGCGGAAGCGAAGCCCCACGCCGAGCTGCGGGTGAATAAGAATAGGACGCCTGATATCATCGGTATTGAAATTCCGTATGCATCCCCCGAGGAAAACTATCGGAAATTCCAATCCCTTTGATTTGTGTATCGTCATTATCGTTACGGCATTTCCTGCAGCTGCCGCAGGTGCGGGGATATCTCCGCCGCGCTCGGCAAGACGCGCTATGTGCGACACAAACCGGTAAAGCCCGAAATATCCTGAGCTTTCAAAGGCTCCTGCACATTTGTAAAACTCTATTAGATTTCGCTGGCGCTCCTCTCCGCACGGAAGCGCACCGAAAAGACCGAGCGCATTAGTTCGATTATATATTTCCCATATAAGCGATGCGGCGCTCTCTCCGCGTGAGCGCGATCGCAGAGCCGAAAGCTCACCGAGAAACGCCCGGCATTTTTTCGCTGTCTCCCCCTCTTTTGTTGCAAGCTTTTCCATTGCGTAAATAAGTGCACCGTCCCTTTCGCGCCTGATATAGCACAAATCATCTGCAGAAAATGCAAACAGCGGGGATTTAAGAAGCGCTAAAAGCGGAATATCCGAGGTGGGGTTGTCTATTACAGAAAGATACGAAACAATTGCATTTACTTCGCTTTTGGTAAGAAGCCCATCAGCACGAGGCGATGCATAGGGTATTCCCGCATCACGCAATGCTCGCTCATAACTTTCAGCATTTCCGGAAGCCGAGCGCAGAAGCACGGCAAAGTCGCGGTATTCGGCGCGGTGGTGCGTTCCGTCCTTATCGCAAACCTCAAATCCGCTCTCAATAAGCTCACGGATTTTTGATGCAACAAATCTTGCCTCATCCTCGGCAGAGGAAAGCTCACTTTCTTTTCTGTCAACAAGATAAAACTCGCATGACTTGTCGCCCATTCCGGGCTCAGGTATATTATCACGCGGTACAAGAAAATGCTCCTCGGTATAATCCACATCACCAAGCTCTTCCGTCATAAGGCGCGAAAAAAATGCATTTGATGCATCAAGCACCTCGGCACGCGAACGGAAATTCTGAGAAAGCGTTATGTATCTCGGCTCATCACCGGTTGCTTCCTCGTATTTTTTAAAGCTCTTATACTTTTTCATAAATATCGTCGGGTCGGCAAGACGGAAACGGTATATCGACTGCTTCACATCCCCCACCATAACGATGTTCTTCTCATCCCGTGATACTGCGCGGAAAATTATATCCTGAATATTGTTGCTGTCCTGAAATTCATCAAGAAGTATCTCACAAAAGTTTTTTGAAACCTCGCGTGCTGTATCGCTCGGAACAACAACATCCCTCTCTGCATCATATTCACTGACAAGAAGCTCTATCGCATAATGCTCAAGGTCTGAATAATCAAGAGCGCCGCGGCGAAGCTTTTCCCTGCCAAAACGAGCCGAAAGCTCTTCCGCAAGACTTGCAAGCTCACACATATGCGGATAAAGCGCGGAAAGCTCTGCGAGAAGCTCGCCCGATGAAGCAGTAAGAAGCTTTTCTGTTATCTTCCCGCACTCTTCCTTTACGCGGTCGTGCATTGCACGGATACGCTCAGATATGCTTTTGTCTTCGATTTTTCTTGAGCTTGGCAGCCGCGGAAACTCTATTGCGGAAATTGCCTCCAGAAGCCCATCCCATGTGTCGCTGTCGGCTCTCATGAGCATATCACGCTCATCACACAGCACCTCGGCATAAACCTCCGCAGCTTCAGGAAGCTTTTCAACATCTGCTATCATAAGATCAAGGATTTCGATGCAGTCCGCAAGCGCCTGTTTTGCTGCCGAAAATGCGTACTCGCCCCACACAGTATTCCTGATACTTTCCTCCTTAGAAACGTCATATGACGCCGTGACCTCCGAAAGCCATTTTTCGGGATACGGGTGGCTTGTGCTTTTCTGATACAGCTCCAGCACCGCACCAAAAAGCGCTTTGTCACTTCTCGCCCCGCTAAGATACGCGGAAAGCGCGAGAAAGCTTTCTTCCCCCGCGTCATACTTTTCTTCAATAAGCTCTGAAAGCTCTTCTTCAAGAATAAGCTGCGCTTCATTCTCGTCCAGCACACGGAACCCGCCTGCAAGCGCAGGGTTGTCCGAAAAATTGCGGAGAAGCCATGTGCAGAATGAGTGTACCGTCGATATTCTCGCACTGCCTGCAAGTGCAATCTGACGGCGTATATGCTTATTGCCCGGATGGAGTGCAGCGTATTTTGAAAGAGACTCGTATATCTTGCGGCGAAGCTCCGTCGCCGCCGCTTTTGTATATGTTATAATAAGAAACTCCGTAACGTCATGCCCTTCATCGGTTATTCTCCGCAAAAGACGCTCTACAAGCACGGCAGTTTTACCGGAGCCCGCCGCCGCGGAGACAAGAACTGAGCTGTCTCTTGCGGAAATCGCGCGAAGCTGGTCACGCGTCCACCTCACATCACTCATCATCCGTTCCCTCCCCGTCATTTATTATATCGGCAAGCTTCACACTGCAAAGCTCGCGCTTTCTGTCGCCGCCTCTTTCCTCGTCAAACGCACACACGGCTCTGTATTCGCAAAAATCGCACGAGCTTCTGCCCTTATGAACATATGGGTTCGGCTCTATCTCTCCGCGAGAAAGCTCGTCTCCTATTCCCGCAAGAATCTGCTTCATGCGCGCCTTTACCGCTTCAAACTGGTTGCTTGTCAGCACTACCGACCCGCGCTTCAGTGCTCCCTTTTTATCAACCGTTGCAGGGATATATTCCTTGTTTTCCCCGCTTTCCATTGCATCAATAATGCGCATATCACGCAGGATCACGCCCTCTCGGCGGCTCGGTTTTATTCCTTCGCCGCGGGCGCGGTTTGCCTCACGTGCTATCGGAACGTACATAACCCCCGCTGCCTGCGGTATCTTGCCGAAATGCTCTTTTCCCATTTCTTCAAGCGCAAACATATAGAGAAGCATCTGCATCCCTATTCCGTTTACAGTTTCGTCAAGAGAAAACTCTTTCTTGCCGGATTTATAGTCTATAACGCGGAAATAAAGCTTTCCGTCAAGCTCGTATGTGTCAACCCTGTCCACCGCTCCGCGAAGAAGAACGGTTGACTCTTCACCCTTTATTTCAATCGGCGGAAGCTCTCCTTCCGCACCGGAAAACTTTACCTCAAATCCGCTTGGCACAAACTGTCCTTTTGCAAGCTCACGGCAAATATCCTCTACCGCCCTTTTTACCGATTGCGTGATACGCGATATGAGAAACTCCATCCTTGCCGAGAGCTTGCCGCCTGCAGAGAGCGAGCGCGCGGAGTATTCACGACAAGCCTCTTCTGCAAGAACGAGGGCGCGGGAAACATCAAAATCCTGTTCCTTTGCAAGACGCGATATTACGTATTCAAGAACATAGTGCATAAGACTTCCGGCTTCAATCGGCGAGATTTCCGCACGTCCGCGAAGCTCTGCACCGAGTCCGTATTTTAAGAAATACGCGTATCTGCACGACGAGAAAAGGTCAGCGCGCGATGCGCTTAGCTTTATTTTTCTGCCAAATATCGCCTCTATGTTTTCGCGGCTGTTTATCGGTCCGCGGCGAAGGTTGCCGGTCTGCCGCACATTATAAAGCTTGCCGGAATACTCTTCATCCTCTTCCCACACGGAAAGATATCTTCCCGAAGCAATGCTTTGGTCAAAGCATGGTATTTTTGCGCGAAGACGAGCATCATGAAGCGACATTTCATCCTCGGTCTTTCCGTAAACCGATCGGATTTTCGATACTACGGGAGATTCTTCTCTCGCCTCACCGTTCATGCCTGCCTCCGACGAGCTTATGTACAATCCTTTTTCCGCTGAACAAAGCGTACTGTGTATGGTTCTGTATTCTTCAAAAATGCGTTCGCACATACCGGGAGCCAGCTCTATCCCAAAATCGGAAAGAGAGAGTCTGTCACTGTCGGATATCAGCCCTGCGCGCTCTGCTCCTTTCGGGAACGCACCATCATTTGCGCCGAGGATTATACGGAAACTGCATCTTGTTCCCTCGGCACGGGAAATATCGGACACCGAAACCGAGTCAAGCGTCGCCGGAATGGTAGATAAGCTCTCCTCGGACACAACAAGACGGAACAGGTAATACAGCTCTTCTGCATCAAGCTTTTCATCCCCCACGCTTTTCCCTATGCTGTCAATGACTCCGCAGATAACCTCTGTCAGCGCATCATATTCCTGCGCCGCAGCGAGCCGCCCTTCCGTTTCTGCAATGTACGCATATGCCGATATTCTCCGCGGCAGGTTTATTTCATTTATAAAGTCATAAAGCGCCTCGGCACACGCTTTGCCCGTTTTTCCTTTTCCCATCGCCTTTGCAAGCTTTGTTATCGGCTCGTAAATCTTTTTTCTCGCACGGTTTACGGTTTTGAGAAGTGCTTCGCTTTCAGGTGTGTTTTCTGCCGATATCCCGAAAGGATTGCGCGCAAAATCACACCCCGGGCTCCATTCCGAAGCCTTGGGCGACCAGGTGTACATATAATTCTCAAATGCAGAAAGCGCACGAGCCGATATACCTGAAAATCCCGTTTTTACATACTCCATAACTGCATCGCGGCGAAATCCCCGCAAAACGCAGTCAAGTGCCGCAATAATCAGCGCAACCGGAGGCTTTGACGTCAATGGCGTGTCGTCACTTATATATACAGGTATGCCGTAACGTGAAAATACGCTTTCGCATACGGAAAGATGCTCTTCTCCCCCGCATACTGCTACTGAAAAATCGTTAAACCGCGCGCCCGCACGAACGCAGTCTAAAATATACGCCGCCGCCTTTTCGCACTCTTCAAACGCACCTGTGGCACGCGCAATATGTATATTATCCGAGCTTTCCGCAAAGCTTTCACCATCCCCGGAAAACAGCGCACGGTCAAGAAAAGCAAGAGAGCCTGTTTTTTTACTTTCAAGATATACTTCATCGTATTCCACACCGTTCTTCCTGCATATCTCAAGAATACGTTTTTTCGTGTTATACGTCTTATCGAATATTCCGTTTTCCATCCCCTCGTCATACTCACAGGGGAGCTCAAGCGCGATATACACATCCCTTGCCTTTACTGCGGCAGAGTCAAGAATATCAAGCTCCGCGGCGGTAAAGCCGGAAAATCCGTCAAGATACAGCGTTTTGTCACACCAGAAATCATTCGTGCGCACACTCTCTGCAATAAAGCCGAGCTCATCATATGCATCAAACTCATCCTCAGAAAGCTCATTTTCGTATGCCGCATATATAAGCGCAAGCTCCGAAAGCTTTTTCCCGCTCATTCCCTCTATGTCCTTTGCCGCAGAGGCGAGCGCACGCGGAGATACGCCGTACGCCTTAAGCTCGTCAATTGCCCGGAGTAACTCCGGCAGACGGTCAGGACGCGATGCGCTTTTAGACAGCACGGAAAGCTCGCCGCACACCGCACGCACCGCAGAATGCAGCATTAGTATGCGTCTGCCTCCACCAACAGCAACAGCGCATACACCTCCGTTTTCGCTCTTCACGCGCGCAGCAAGACGGCGAAAGCTCGTCACCTCGCTGTATGCGGAAACCGTATTCCCGCAAATGCTGCACAAAAGCCTCTCCATAGAATGAGACTGCTGCTCCGGAACAAGGAAAAGCGTTCCCGCCTCACGGCGTTCCTTTATTTTGTCAATTATGTAAGTTGTTTTTCCGCTTCTTATGCGGCCGAGAACAAAATGAAGCATTATCTTCTGCCTCCGCTTATTTATTCTGTATAAATAGTATATCATAATATTGTCTTTTCGGCAAATTTAATGTATACTAATATTTGTACAATGTCTATGGAGGGCTTTTATGCAAAACCAAGGTGAAGAAAAAAGAGAACGCGCCATTCTTATCGGACTGGACGCCGATATATATGCCGACACGGAAAAATGCGATGACTCGTCTCTCGACGAGCTTTCCGAGCTTCTCTCTACCGCAGGCGGAGACGAGGTTGCGCGCGTTATCCAGCACCGCGCTTCTCCCGAACCCAAAACCTTTATCGGAACAGGCAAGGCTCGTGAGCTTGCGGAATTTGCAGAGCAAAACGATGTAGACCTCGCTGTGTTTGACAATGAGCTTTCTCCCGCGCAGACAAAAAACTTAGAGGACATTCTCGGTGTGCGCGTTATCGACCGCTCGACGCTTATTCTTGATATATTCGCTTCCCGCGCACAGTCCCGCGAAGGCCGGCTTCAGGTAGAGCTTGCACAATATAAATATTTGCTCCCCCGCCTTACAGGCAGAGGTACGGCGCTTTCCCGTCTCGGTGGCGGTATCGGAACTCGCGGTCCCGGCGAAACGAAGCTTGAAACCGACCGCCGGCATATCCGCCGCCGCATAGCAAAGATAGAAGAAGAGCTTGAAACCGTGATGCGCGTGCGCGGAGAACAGCGGCGCGGACGTATTCGGCGCGAGATTCCTCTCGTCTCACTTATCGGCTACACAAACGCCGGGAAATCCACGCTCTTAAATGCCCTTACCGGCTCCGATATCCACGCGGCAAACCGTCTTTTTGATACACTTGATACAACAACCCGAAAATTTCCGGTCAGCGACACCGCATCGGTTCTCCTCTCTGACACCGTCGGATTTATCAGAAAGCTTCCGCATCACCTGACGCGAGCTTTCCGCGCAACGCTTGAAGAGCTTTTACATGCGGATCTTCTTCTCCACGTTGTCGACGCATCAAATCCGGAAGCAGAGGCACACTGCGCAGTTGTTGACGATGTAATAAAAACACTCGGTGCAGATAACATTCCGCGCCTTTATGTTTTCAACAAATGTGATCTTCTTTCCGATACATCCCTCTTTTCTCGCGAAAAAGATACCGTATGTGTTTCTGCGCGCACGGGCGCAGGCTTTGACGAGCTGAAAAGCGAAATCTGCCGCATACTCTCTCTTTCGTCCCGCCGTACAGAGTTTGATATCCCGTATTCAAAATCCGCACTTATTGACATCCTTCACCGTGATGCAAAGGTTCTGTCCACAGAATACCTTGACGACGTTATCAGAATATGCGCAATAACGGATGACCGCACCTATTCTCAAATCACCAAACAGCTTGGAGGCGACAGCAATGGACAACTTTAAAATTCCCGCAGGCGACGGCATTGCCGAATTTGTCGAAAAGCGTTCGCGCTTTATCGGACACGTTAAATATACAACAACCGAAGAAGATGCCCTCGCATTTATTGCAGAAATAAACGAAAAACATAAATCTGCAACTCACAATGTTTATGCGTATACTCTGCGCAATAATAACATTATGCGGTATTCCGACAACGGTGAGCCACAGGGCACGGCAGGTCTTCCAACGCTTGACGTTTTCCGCAAGGAAGAGGTTTTTGACGTTTGCTGTGTTGTCACCCGCTACTTCGGCGGAACTCTTCTCGGTACGGGCGGTCTTGTCCGCGCATATTCCCATGCCGCGAAAATCGCGCTTGATGCCGCCGGCATCGCTGTTATGCGTTTGTGGACCGACGGAACTATGAACATTCCGTATAATTTATTCGAAATAGTACAAAAAGTTGTCGCATCTCTCGGTGCAACAATAACTTCAACCGACTACGGCGCAGAGGTGACACTGAATTTTCTTATCCCGACCGAAGATTTTGACGCGCTTTCTGCAAAGGTGTTTGACACGACCTCCGGCAGAGTTCTTACCCGCCGCGGAGAGGATAAGTTTATGGCTGTATAGTCTGTTTTTGATGTCATAGCACTTTGCGTCGACTTTTGTCGCACACTTTTATCTACTTTTTTTGTAAAAAAGGTTGACATTTAATTTAAAATATGGTATTCTATTATGGCACGATAAAAGTGCGCGTCGCGTGACACCTGCCGCTGTGGTGGAATCGGCAGACACAAAGGACTTAAAATCCTTCGATAGAAATATCGTACCGGTTCAAGTCCGGTCAGCGGCACCATATATATCGCGGAGTGGAGCAACCCGGTAGCTCGTCGGGCTCATAACCCGAAGGTTGTAGGTTCAAATCCTGCCTCCGCAACCAAAAATCGACATTCTTCGACGGAGGAATGTCGATTTTACTTATTACCTCTTCACTCTTCACTATTCCCTAAAAAGACTTGTCGATTTTTGGAAAGTAATAAGTAATAGTGAATAAGGAAGAAGTTAAGGTGGCTTTGCTTACGCAAAGCTTTTTTTGATGCATCATTATTGTTCTGCCTTGCCAGAAGCAACCCCTGTAACCATTGCAGTTACAGGGGTTGCTGTGTTGTAAAAAGACAATACTTCATCGGATGGAGCATTCGCTTCATCCGATGCGTTTTACCATCTTATTTTCTGTTAGCCAAGAGGAGCTGACTTCAACTTACACTCCGTACATAATCCACAGGTAAATATATGCCGGGATTATTGCCGCTAATGTAAACGGTATACCGATTTTGAAGAAATCCGAGTTCTTAACCGTATATCCTTCCTTGCGCAAAATGCCTATACCGGTAATATTTGCAGATGCGCCGATAGGTGTGCAGTTGCCGCCGAGTGTTGCGCCGGAAAGCAGACCGAAATACAAAACCGTAGGATCCATATTCAATGCAGAAGCGAGACCGGCTATAACAGGAATCATTGTTGCTACATACGGTATATTATCAATAAATGCAGAAATAAGAACCGATGCCCACACAATAACGGTATAGAGCACAAATATATTACCGCCGCCTGCTTGGGCAAGAAGCTTTGCGGCAGCATCAATAACACCTTGCTCTGTAATTGCGCCAATCATCAGGAACAGCCCGAGCAACAGACCTATTGTTTCAAAATCAATTTCTTTGAGCGGAGAAACGATGGCGGATAAATTCTTTTTCTTTGCGAAATTATAAATAAGGCCTATCAGCAATAAAGCACAGCAAATAAGACCGTTTGTTATATCAGGCTTATTGGGTATGAAAGACGCGAGAATGAGAAGCAGAATTGTCCCGAGAAGCAAAGCAGACGGAACATAATCTGTGACCTTTGTTCGTTCCTGTGCTTTGGGAATCGGGCTTTTCTCTTTTCTGAAAAGAAAAGCTAAAATAACTGCAGAAAGAATCGCGCCCAATTCTACAGCGAAAAACATACCCGGGCGGTTCTTGTACCAAAAGAAATCCATAAAGCTCATATCAAGTGCCGAGCCAAGCATAATGGCGGTAGTATCACCAACGAGGGTTGCCGCACCTTGTAAATTGGAGGAAACAGCAATCGCTATTATAAATGGAACGGGATTTGTTTTAAGCTTTTTGCATATTTCAAGAGCGACAGGTGCAACCATAAGCACGGTTGCCACATTATCAACAAACGCAGATATAACACCCGCAAAAAGAGCCATCGCGACTGCCGCCCATTTTACATCCGGAACCTTCTCCATTATTAAATCGGCAAGAAGCTCAGGCATTTTGCTCTCAATGAAAAGAGCCACAATACCCATCGTTCCGGCAATCATCAATAACACATTAAAATCAATTGCACCTAAAATGTTTTCTGAGGAAAGCATTCCGCTGATTATGAAAATCAGCGCAGAGCCAAGCGCTATGTAAGGTCTGTACTTGCTAAACACAAGCATTAAAACATACGCTGCTGCAAAAATTGATACGGCTGCATAAATCATATACTAACTCTCCCTTTAATTTTCTTTCTGAGAACCAACAGGATTTACAATACTGAATCCTATATTGACAAGATGGTCTGCCACGCGCTCAAGCCCCGCAATGGCCGAAGAATAATACGGACTGACCTCCATACTGCAGTCACCGTCGGCAAGGCGGGCAAAGTGGCTTGCCGTAAGCCTTTTTTTCATTCCGTCTATTTCATCCTCAAGTACTTCCAGCTCCGGCAATTCTGATTTGTTCAAATTGTCAAAAGCATCCCTTGAAATATCAAGCATTCGTATAACCTTACCGCACATTTTCTTAATATCCTCCAGCGCATTTGCAGAGAACTCTATTTTTTTCGCAGACATTGCCGCTGCAATTTCATAGAAATTCTCGGCGTGGTCACCAATACGCTCAAGGTCATTCAGTACGTGGAAATACGATCCGATAACAAGCTCATCACTTTGCTCAACCACGGAAGAAAGCTTTATAAGGAAACGCGTCAATGTGCTGTTTGTAAAATCTATAACAGCTTCGTTGGCAATAATTTTATCGCCATTTCCTATATCCTCCGTTTTCATTGCGGCAAAGGAGAGGGAAATGTTTTCTTCAACCAGTGCAAACATATAATCCATTTCCTTTTTCACCTGCATAAGTGCGACCGTAGGCATTGTGAGAAGTCTGTCATCAACATATCTGAGCACAAGAGCGTTTTCATCAGCTTTTTTATCCTTTATAACCTTGCAGGAATAGCTGACAAGCTGAGAAACGAACGGCAAGAGAACACACGTTGTTGTAACGTTGAAAATAACGTGGAATACAGATACGCGCATCTGCAGTGACATAGAATCGCTGCCCGGGAACATTGAAACGAGCAGATTTACCACCGGTTCTCTGAATATCCATACAACAGCGGTAAATATGACAGTGCCTATAACGTTAAAGGTGAAGTGAATGAGCGCAACACGCTTTGAGTTTGCATTCGCACCGACAGATGCAAGAAGCGCCGTGACGCAGGTACCGATATTTGCACCAAGCACGCTAAACAAAGCAAGATCGAGCGGGAGCACACCGGTTCCGACCATTGTGATGACCACGCCGGTTGCCGCCGATGAGCTCTGGATAAGTGCGGTAAAAATCACACCGACCAAAATAAGCAGCAGCGGGAAATCTATAACCGCAAAAATCCCCTGAAACATAGCCTCGACCAGCGGATTTCCGAACGCCTGCTCACTGCTCATTACATTCAAGCCTACAAAGATCAATCCAAGACCGCTGCATAAAAGCCCTGCAATTTTTATCTTTTCTTTTTTGAAAAAACCCATCATAACACCGGCAAAGGCAGACAGGTACATCAGCATATTGAAGTAATCATTTTTAAGCGCTACTAAAACGCCGGTTATCGTTGTGCCGATATTCGCACCCATAATGATAGGAGTCGCCTGCATAAGGGTCATAACTCCCGCATTGACCAAGCCGATAACCATAACCGAGGTTGCCGACGAGCTTTGGATGATGGCAGTAACTCCCGCACCGATGCCAACCCCCGAGAAGCGGTTGTTACTGATTCTGCCGAGCATCTTCTTCATTCCTTCGCCGGCGCTTTTTTCAAGAGCCTCGCTCATGAAATTCATACCGACAATAAAAACGCCGACACCCGCAAGCAACCATATAAGGCTGCCTATAAGCTGCATTATTTCTTCCGTTGACAGCATATCCATTCTCCTTTCCATAATGCTACAACTAATCACAATATTCTGTTCATTATAACATTTTTACGGTAAAGATACGGTAAAGAAAAAGGCATCAGAGCAAATTACTGCTCTAATACCTTTTTATGAATTTAAACGATAACCAACGCCGAGTTCGTTTGCTATATAGTTCTGCTCTCCCGGTTTGTCGCCAATCTTTTTTCGGATATTCGCCATATTCACCTGTAATTTTTTGATGCTTCCTTCCTGAGCAGATCCGCCCCAAATAGCTTTTATGATAGCGGAATAGGTCATCATTTTACCGCAGTTTTCAGAAAGAAGCGCCACAATGTTGTATTCCGTTTGTGTAAGACGGATTTCCTCTCCCCTCAAAAATATCCGTCGGGCATCATAGTCTATTTCCAAGTCTTTAAGAATAAATCTTCCGCCGGGCAGCCGCCCCTCATCAGCACTGAAGCGATGGTTGCGAAGAGCAGCTCTCACCCTCGCAAGAAGCTCTCCGGAGCCAAAAGGCTTAGTGACATAGTCGTTTGCTCCCCTGTCCAGTACAGTGATTTTGTCAGTTTCATTCGTCCGTGCCGATAATACAATAACAGGGGTTAAAGAATCCTTGCGTACATAATCAAGCAAATTTACTCCGTCCATATCCGGAAGCCCGAGATCCAAAATGATAAGGTCCGGTATGTGAGAGGCGAACAGCGTTTTTGCAGCGGAACAGGAGCTTGCGAGAATTGTCTGATATCCCGCCGTGTCAAGCATTGTTGCAACGAGGTTTCTGATGTTATCCTCATCCTCAACGAGAAGAATCTTATACTTATTCTGTATCATAGTTTATTCTCTCCGTATCCAGGCAAAAACGGAACACCGCACCTCCTGTTTTTTTGTTTTCAGCTTTTATGTCACCGCCATGCGCCTTAATGATTGTCGCACACACAGACAGACCTATCCCTGCATTTCTCTTCTTGCCATCTGCAACATCATTCTCCGAGGTGTAATATCCGGTAAATAACGTTTCAAGGCGTTTCGGATTTATACCGCACCCGTTATCCTCAATCTCGAAAACGGCACTGTTCCCGACAACAGACACCCGAAGAAAAAGCCCGGTCATTCCCTTTGCGTGCTGTACCGCATTTTCAAGAATATTAATAATTACCTGTTCAATCAGAATTGCATCCATCGGAATAATTGTCACATCTTCGGGAAGCTTTATTTCAACCTTTTGCGCCGGATAACGTTTTTTGAATTTCAGCACTACCGAGTCAATAAGCTCATCAAGAACAGTAGATGTTTTTATTATTTTTATCTGTCCGCTGTCAATCCCGGTAATTGAAAGCAAATTTTCAACCATACGGACAAGCCACTCAGAATCCTCTTTTATGCCCGTTATAATCTTTTCTTTTTGCTCTGCCGTCATAACTTCGTTGTTTTCAAGAAGCGTTGTACTTGATCCGTAAATGGTCGTAAGCGGCGTCCGAAGATCGTGAGAAACCGCCCTTAAGAGATTTGCACGCATACGTTCTTTTTCGCTTTCCGCTTTCATTGCTTCATGGCGCTTTAATTTTGTTGTCAGCGCACTTGTAAGAACAGCAACGGCAATCATAATCATACCGGAAATGAGATTTACCGGTATTGTAAAATTGAGCGCAAAATACGGAAACGTAAAAGCATAATTAACAGCAATAGTTCCCGCAAATGCAGATAAAATACCATACACATAGCCGTTGGTAAATAAAGATATAAGAAAAACGGCAAAAACAAATATTGTTGTAACGTGCTCATAAACCTCAAACACATATTGGAACAATAGGCTTATCCCAAACGCTATGCCAAGCAAAATTGACATTATCAATATGTCTTTTATATATCGGGAGCTTTTTTTCATACCAACCTCCGCAAACAGTATCGGTTATACTTGCTTTTTATGTTTATTGTATCACAAATACTTTTTCTGTTCAAGAAAAAACAGATGAAGCAAAATGCTCCATCTGTTTTTCACTTATCCGCTTTACCTTTTTTTCGGGATAATAACCATTCTTCCGCCCGATAAAGTTACGTCATCCGTAATATCGTTGGCAAGCTTTATTTCTCCGACGGTTGTTCTGTATTCCTTTGCAAGCGACCAGATATCGCACTCCCGCGCAAGGCGCTTCACTATAACGCTTGGGGTACTGTCGGTTTCTCGCACCGTTTCCGCATCGGCGAATATCTCCGAAATTACCGGAACGGCAATTTCTTCTGTTTCTGTTATCTCAAAGTCCGTAAAAAAGCGGACATTTATCTCACCGGATGCACCTACGGATGCGCTTTTGGATGAAACGGACGCTCTTGCATCGTATTTATGCTCATTATCCAGAGGCATCGGGCATACAACGATGCTCCTGCGCGATGCATTGTATATACCGTCATCCTCTCCAATATACATAACGGTTATTGAAGCATCACTGCAAAGCACCTCGCCGCCTTCATCCCTGCGGCGGGACGGCGGCATAATGCTCACGTTTACGTCAATAACACTCTTTACGCCGGTTCCCGCCTCAATGCTTTCGGTTACCGCCACGCGCTTTTCCGGCTTTGCACACAGGGACGAGCACTTTTCTGCGCAGCGGCGAACATCAAGAGGAAGCTTTGTGCTGTAAACATCATCCACAATCGCAACGGTTTCACGCGACAGCACAAGAACTGTTGCATCTGCTGCAATGCTCACCGTCATATAATGCGCCTTTCCTGCTGCATCATACTGCGGTTCAAGCTCAAATCCCGTGACGGAAAGAGCTGTTTTAAGGTCATTTTCCTCATTCATCCCTTCAACATCGATTATCTGAGAAAACGGAAGCTCATATTCTCCGCAGCCTATCGAACCGTCTTCGTTTTCGTACACATAGCTTATATATGCATTTCCCTTCAAAATGGTCTTGTTGCCGATAATCTTCGTATCTGTAACCTTCAGAGCTGCAGAAGATGTGAGAAGTCCGCTCATCCCGCTTTCTGCGGAAGAAAGCTCTATATCATCACTTACAGTAAATCCCTTTTCACGGAAATTCTGCGGATGATACATCGAAACCGTGCTTTTTTTTGTGCAGACCCCAAGTTCCTCGCCCTCCGTAATATCATGGCAGAATGAAATTTCCCGCTCGCCGTAAGCACAAACGGAAAGCTCTGCATTTGCGCGAACGGAGATTTTCCGCGGATTTATTTCGCGCACATCAAACGAGCGAAGAAAAACATTCGCGCTTATCCTTGATGAGTCACTCACGCCCGGTGCATCAATAACATACGCAAAGGGCATCAGAACATCAAGCTTTCTCACTTTTTTCTCCCCTTCGGCTATGTAAAGCACGGTTCCCTTTATGTTTCCGCCAACGTCAATTTTTCCGTCACGCGCACTCTTGTCCTTTAAAAATGCGTCCGCACTTCCTCTTACTATCCGCATAATATCGGGGCTGTGGTCGGGTACAATCATCTCTGTATTTTCTTCGTGCAGACTGCTTCCGCAAAAAACGCACTCAAGGCGCTTTGTTATCTTCTTTTCAAGACTAAGCTCCAATTTATATCTCTCCTTTTTATTTCATTTTCAGTAAAGTATATTATGAGAAATTCATAAATATTCGAAATTCACTATTGCATTTTCTCAAAAAAAGTGTTATAATGCATTCGACAATTAAATACAGGGGAGCTTGTTTTCAGGCTGAGAGGAAGTAATTGAGCTTCGACCCTTATACCTGATTTGGATAATGCCAACGGAGGAAGTTATATAAAGCTCTGATTTTTAGGACAGTCCTTATCGGGATTGTCCTTTTATTATTTTTCAAAGGAGGGCAGAAAACAGGACGGCAAGGGAGCTCTTGACGTTTTTTACAAGTTGCGAGGGAACCCGTGTTTCGGGGTGAGAGGAAGCAATCAAGCTTCGACCGAGCGAGGTATACCGCCTCGTATTTAATTACGAAACGAGGAAAATAAAAATGAATAACTCTAAGGCTCTTTTAAAAATGATTGTGCTCTCTGTTCTTGTGGCACTCGGCGTTGTTATCTCCCCTATCCTGCGCTTTGAGGGAATGTGCCCCATGGCGCACCTTATAAACATCGTCTGTGCGTGTCTGCTCGGACCGTGGTATGCACTTCTTTGCGCGTTTGTCATCGGAATAATACGTATGGCAACTATGGCTATCCCCCCGATTGCACTTACCGGTGCGATTTTCGGCGCATTTCTGTCCGGTGTTTTCTACAAAGCTTCAAAAGGAAAAATAATCTTTGCCGTGCTCGGTGAAATAATAGGCACGGGAATTATCGGCGCAATTTTATCCTATCCCGTAATGACTTTTTTCTGGGGAAAAGAAGGGCTCAGCTGGCTTTTCTATGTTCCGTCCTTTATCTGCGGAACGCTCATCGGAGGAAGCATTGCATATCTCCTGCTGCGCAAGCTCTCAAACGCAGGGCTTCTTGCCCGCTTTCAGGAAAAGCTCGGCAGCGATGTGTACAATGACATAAGCGGAGTTTTCGGGAACGCCGCGGCAATCGCCGCACTCGGCGCGGTTTTGTGGCTTGTTATCGAAATTCTCACAGGCATTTTCAAAATGACCTCTCCGGTATGGTCTTACATTTCTTACTCTCTCCTTGCGCTGATGCTTATTGCCGCCGTTTTCTATTACATTACAAAAAAGAAGAAGGAAAACTGAATGATACCCAAACTATATCTAAGCTCGCTCCGCGACCGTTCGCCTCTCATCCACTGTATAACAAATCCCATATCAATCAATCAGTGTGCAAACGCGCTTTTATTCCTCGGCGCACGTCCGATTATGGCAGAGCACCCGCGCGAGGTGCGGGAGATCACCGAAACTGCCGCGGCGCTTATGCTCAATCTCGGCAACATTACAGATGCACGTATGGAGTCAATAAAAATCTCTGCAGAAGCTGCTGCGGAAAAAGGAATATCAACTCTTCTGGATCTTGTCGGCATCTCGTGCTCGGAAATGAGAAGATTCTTTGCTCTTGATATAGTAACAAAGCACCGCCCCGCCGTGCTAAAGGGCAACTACTCCGAAATCCGCGCTTTTTATGACCTTTCATATACCTGTGCGGGAGTTGACGCGGATGCAACGCTTGCGCTTTCCGAAATCACTGATGCCGCAGCATCCCTTGCAGTAAAATACGGCTGTACGGTCATTGCAAGCGGAAAAACCGACATCGTTACTGACGGAAAACGCACTCTTCTTATAAAAAACGGATGCGAATATCTGTCACGCGTTACGGGAACCGGTTGTATGCTCGGCGCGATATGTGCGGCGTTTCTCGCCGTCTGCCCGCCGCTTGATGCTGCTTCTCTTTCGTGCGCCTTTCTCGGCATCTGCGGTGAGCTTGCCGCAACGGAAAAAGGCCCCGGCAGCTTTTTCGCAAATCTTATGGACAACATCGGAGTTCTCACAGAGGATGATATTACAAAATACATAAATGCGGAGGAAACCACGATATGAAACACTTTGACAGCACCTTATATTTTATCACGGACAGCACCGGATACTCGGAGGCTGAGTTCTTAGAAAGATGCGAAGCCGCGCTCCGCGGCGGTGCAACGCTTGTTCAGCTTCGTGAAAAAGAAAAAAGCACAAGAGAGTATATCTCTCTTGCCGAGAACCTTCATGCCATCTGCCGTCAACATAATGTACCGCTTATTATTGACGACAGAATTGACGTTGCAATGGCGGTTGGTGCCGAAGGCGTTCACCTCGGTCAGAGCGATATGCCGGTCGGCACGGCGAGAAAAATTCTCGGTGACGGCGTAATTATCGGTGCGACGGCAAAAACAGTTCCGCAAGCGAAGGAAGCATATGAACAAGGCGCGGATTATCTCGGCGTCGGCGCAATTTACCCCACAACGACAAAGGTGAAAACCGTGCTCACCTCCACAGAAACCCTCGGCGACATTTGCCGGGCGGTTTCCATTCCCGTCAATGCAATAGGAGGACTTAATAATGATAATATTGATATTCTCCGCGGTATTCCAATCGCGGGAATATGCGTGGTTTCCGCTATAATGAAAGCGAATGATCCGGAGATTGCGGCACGCTCTCTTCTTGAAACATTCAAAACGCTTAAGTAGTTGTCAAAGCGGCAGACCGGGGGCACCACTCTCTGTCGCTTTATAAAATTAATGCTGAATTACGAAAGGAGAAATTACAATGAGAACAGCATTAACAATCGCGGGAAGTGATTCCTGCGGAGGCGCCGGTATTCAGGCAGACATCAAAACGATGACGATGAACGGTGTTTACGCCATGAGCGCAATATGTGCGCTGACGGCACAGAACACAACCGGCGTTACAGGTATTGCGGAGGTCTCTCCGGAGTTTTTACGCGCACAGCTTGACGCTGTGTTCGATGACATCTTCCCCGACGCCGTGAAAATCGGCATGGTATCGTCTGCCGGACTTATTGAAACAATAGCAGACGTACTCGCCTGCCGCCGCGCGAAGAATATCGTGATTGATCCCGTTATGGTCTCAACAAGCGGCTCGCGGCTTCTTCAGGAGGATGCAGTGAACACTCTTACAGAAAGACTCCTGCCTTTGGCGGATGTTGTAACTCCAAATATCCCCGAAGCGGAGATTCTCGCAGGGCTTGCCATACGCACCGCAGAGGATATGAAAAAGGCGGCACGGGTGATTGGCGAAAAGTGCGGTTCTGCCGTACTTTTAAAGGGAGGCCACAGCATTAACGATGCGAACGACCTTCTGTTAGAAAATGGCTCCTTTTTATGGTTTGAGGGAAAGCGAATAGATAATCCGAACACCCACGGAACCGGCTGTACACTCTCTTCCGCAATCGCCGCAAATCTCGCAAAAGGGTTTACGCTTCGCGACTCGGTAGCGCGTGCGAAGGAATATATATCCGATGCTCTTTCGGCAATGCTTGATTTAGGACACGGCAGCGGACCTATGAACCACGCCTTCGCGCTTTCCGGCGAATTTGCAAAGGAGGCTGAATAAGATGATCGAAAAACGCACATCTGTATTTGAAAACAGCCTTATATGGTTCGGTGCCGCAGTCTCTCTTGCCGAAATCCTTACCGGTACATATCTTGCCCCTCTCGGCTTTACAAAGGGGCTTCTCGCTATTATACTCGGTCACATTATCGGCTGTGTACTTCTTTTTGCTGCCGGTCTTATCGGCGGGAAAGAGAGAAAAAGCTCTATGGAAACCGTAAAAATGAGCTTCGGAACACGCGGCGCGCTTATCTTTGCCGTTCTGAATATTCTGCAGCTCGTCGGTTGGACCGCCATAATGATCTATGACGGTGCGCTTGCCGCAGACAGTGCTTTAAACCTTGGGCACATATTCTGGAGCATTCTTATAGGAGCTCTGATTATCGTGTGGATCCTCGTGGGCATCAAAAACCTCGGTAAAATAAACACGCTTGCAATGGTTGCGCTGTTTGTTCTTACTATAATCCTGAGTTTTGTTGTATTCCGCGGAAAAGCAGCCTCAATTTCGCCCGATGGCTTAACCTTCGGCGCGGCAGTTGAGCTCTCCGTTGCGATGCCGCTTTCCTGGCTTCCTCTCATTTCAGACTACACACGCGAAGCAGAGCATCCCGTGCGTGCAACCGCCGCAAGCACACTTACTTACGGCGTTATAAGCTCGTGGATGTACGTAATCGGTATGGGTGCCGCCCTCTTCACGGGAGAGAGCGACATTGCCCGCATAATGATGAGGGCAGGGCTTGGAACAGCAGGGCTTCTCATCATCGTTTTCTCAACCGTAACAACCACCTTCCTTGATGCATATTCAGCGGGTGTATCAAGCGAAAGCCTCTCTTCCCGGCTCAACGTAAAGTGGATTGCCACAGGAGTGACCGTTCTCGGTATTCTCGGCTCAGTTTTTCTCCCGCTCCACGACATCACCGATTTTCTCTATCTCATCGGTTCGGTTTTTGCCCCGATGATTGCTATTCAGATTACGGACTACTTTATCCTGAAAAATGATATTTCCGGTCACCGTTTCGGAATATCCAATCTTTTTGTATGGATTTTCGGGTTTGTGGTATACCGTTTTCTTATGAAATGTGATATTATTACAGGCAGTACCCTTCCTGATATGGTGATAACATCACTGCTTTGTATAGCGGTAAATAAAACAAAAGGGATTTTAAAAAAATGAAACGTTGTGTAATCATCGGCGGTGCCGATATCGGAAACTATGACGTTATCCGCACGCATCTCCGTGACGGAGACTTTAATATCTTCTGCGACAGCGGGCTTTATCACAAGGAAAAGCTCGGAATTTCCGCACATCTCATTGTCGGGGATTTTGACTCTCATCCGCAACCGGATACCGCGGTTGAAACAATTGCCCTTCCGCGCGAAAAAGACGATACGGATACGGTCTACGCCGTCAAAGAAGCGCTTTCCCGCGGATTTGAGGATTTTCTTCTGATTGGGGTATGCGGAGGAAGACTTGACCATACGCTCGGCAACGTGTCAATTCTTTTAAAGCTTCACTCTGCCGGGAAGAGCGCGCTTATCGTTGACGACTTTTCCGAAATGGAAATCGTAAGCAATGAAGCGAAATACATTGATGACAGCTTTCCGTATTTTTCGCTTATCAACATCGACGGCACCTGCCGCGGCGTATATGAAAAAAACGCCAAATTCCCGCTTGAAAATGGGGAAATTGACGCAGAATATCAGTATGGAATAAGCAATGAACCTCTCCCGGGAAAAACCGCCGAGGTCTGCATTAAAGAAGGCAGAGCATTGCTTATAAAGGTACGGAGATGATTATATAAGGAGCTGCTTTTACAACAGCTCCTTATATGTTTTAAACAGTCAAAAATCGCTTTTTTGCCTGTGTCTAATTAATTTTGCTTTACTTTTTCAATGCATTCTTAATCTGCTTTGCAATGCCTTCAGCATCCATACCGTACTGAGAACGAATCCACTCCTGATGTCCGATAAGGGCAACGTTTACATCCGGAAGTGCAATTCTCTTGAACTTTTTCGGAGCCACACCGGAATCACAGATAACTTCAGCAACCGCGCTTCCGAGACCACCGGAGAGGTTGTGCTCTTCAATTGTGATGATTCCACCGGTGTTCTTTGCAGCATCAATTATTGCATCGCGATCGATCGGCTTAATGGTATGCATACTTACTATTCTGCAGAAGATACCTTCCTTTGCAAGATTATCAGCAGCTTTAACAACGTTAAGACCTACAGGACCTGCAAACATAAGAGTTACGTCGCTGCCTTCACGAACGGTAATTGCGCGACCAAGCTTGAAGTCAACGGGACCTGAGTGAATATCCTTTTCACCCTTATATCCGCAACGATAGTAAAGCGGACCGTCATACTCAATCATCGCGCGCGTTGCAGCTTCTGCTTCAAAGTTATCACAAGGAACAACTACTACCATATTCGGGAGTGCGCGCATGATAGCTATATCCTCTGTGGAGTGATGAGACATCCCGAGCGGACCATATGAAACACCACCGCCGATAATAACAATCTTTACATTTGCGTTGTGGTAGCAAACGTCATTTCTTACCTGCTCAAGACAACGGAGCGTCGGAAAGTTTGCGATTGAATATGTAACTGCAATATTTCCTTCCATTGCGATGCCGCAGGCAACACCTGTCATATTCTGCTCTGCAACACCTACATTGTAGTATCTTTCCGGGAACGTATCTCGGAACGGTTCAATCTCGCCGTAACCGATATCGGCAAGTACCATATGAATGCGAGGATCGTTCTTTGCTATTTCGAGTAATGTTTTATTAAATGTGCCTCTCATATTATTTTGCCTCCTTAATCGTTTCGATTACAGCTTCGATTTCTTCATCCGGTATAAATTTATAATGTGACTTTACTGTATTTTCAAATGCAGGAATACCTTTGCATTTTGTCGTGTGAGCGATTATCGCACTCGGCTTGTTTTCATTAAGCGGAAGATTTGACAAAGCATCATATATTTCTTCACAGTTGTGACCGTCAATCTCGCGTACGGCGAAGCCGAAAAGTTCGAGTTTATCTTTAAGTGAGCGAAGGTCGATAACGTCCTCGGAATGACCGAGAGCCTGAACGCGGTTATAGTCCACTATCATAGTAAGGTTTGAAAGCTTTTCCTGGGCGGCAAACATAATTGCCTCCCAAGTGGAGCCTTCGTTCATATCACCATCACTTGTCATACAGAAAACACGGCGCGGTGATTTTGCGTAACGTGCAGCAATTGCCATACCAACTGCAACAGGAAGTCCGTGACCGAGGGATCCGGTTGAAAACTCAACACCCGGAACCTTATGGCTGATGTGTCCCATAAGCTTTCCATCGTCACAGTAATAACGGGAAAGCCATTCGCGCGGAATAAAACCCTTTTGAGCAAGCGCGGAATACACAGCCGCACCTGCGTGTCCCTTACTGAGCACAAAACGGTCGCGCTCCGGCATATCAGGGTTCTTTGGGTCCACATTGAGGATTTTCTCATAAAGCACGGCGATAAGCTCTGCCATCGAAAGCATACTACCGACGTGACCGCTACGTCCGCTATTTGTCATGCGCACGCAGTCAATTCTGATTTGTTTTGCAATCTGTCTGCAATTTTCCATTTCTACCTTCTCCTTAACTTAAACTTCTTTGTTCACGTTTCCGTTTATCGTTATTCCGCCGTCACAGGGGATTATAACGCCATTTAAGTAGCTTGCATCATCGGATGCAAGAAATGCTGCAAGTGCCGCGACATCTTCGGGTTTTCCCCAACGGCGAAGCGGTGTTATCTGCTTTAAAAAGAACTCGTTATCAAAGTTCGGGTCATTCAGGTTGCTTTCCTTTACCATTGCGGTTTCAATCGCCGCAGGTGCAATACAATTAGCACGGATGTTGTATTTGCCGTAATCAACTGCAAGTGAGCGTGTCAAAGTGACCGTTGCACCCTTGGTTGCTGTATATGCAGCACAACCGGGGATACCAACAACACCTGCACTTGACGCTGTATTTACTATCGCGCCGCCATTTTCTTTCATAAGCGGAAGCGCAAATTTTGTGCAATGATATGTACCGTCAAGATTTATTGCCAGAACCTTTTTCCAGATACTTTCTTCGATATCACCGAGAACCGTATCACGTCCGCCTAAAAATACAGATGCATTGTTATAAAGAACATCTATTTTTCCGAATTTGTCTGCTATTTTTTCAAATGCAGCTTTTACGGACACTTCATCTGAAATATCCGTCTTTATGAACCACACATTTGAAAGCTCAGCTTCAAGAGCTTTGCCTGCCTCTTCGTTTACGTCAAGAATAACAACATACGCACCCTCCGAAGTAAAACGGCGCGTTCCTGCTTCACCTATGCCGGAAGCTCCGCCGGTTATTACGGCAATTTTGTTTTTCAGTTTCATTCTTTACACCCTTTCTTAAAAATCTTTATATTTTTTACACATTTTCCCGTTATTTTAGCTGCGCAAGACAAACAGACACTTTGATTAGTTTCTTGACATTTTTCTCTAAATATACTATACTGACAATCGGTGATTTATTATGACGAACTCTTTTTTATCTCATGCTGATGCAGCATTCAGAAACAGAAACACAATTGTACATTACGTAAAAAAACACAGGCTTGTTTCTCGAACCGACATATGGGAAAACCTTGATATAAGCCGCGCTGCAGTTACTAAAATCGTAAGGAATCTTCAGGAATCAAATATTCTTATGGAAACTGTGCAAGGTGAGTCAACAGGCGGCAGAAAACCTCTTTTTTTAATTTTCAACGGAAAGAGGCATTTGTTTTTCGCCTTTGATTGGAGCTTTCACTGCTTATATCTTATGGATTTAAACGGCGATATCTACTTTGAAACAACCCTCAGCTTTCAGGAGCAGGTTTCCCCATCTTCCTTCGTGGATACTTTAAGCTCAGCTATGTACAATATTCTTGAAAATTGCAAAATACCCAAGGATTGCCTTTCCGGGCTTCTTCTTGCAATGCCCGGTATTATAGATCCAAAAAACTGCACAATACTTTCTTCCGTAGAACTTGGATGGCAAAATATTAATTTACACGACCTTTTTACTGAAAATTTCGGTCAGAATATTTATGTAGAAAGAACCGGAAACATCCTTGTGCTTTCCGCCGGAACACATCTGAAAAAAAATTACGCACACATTCAGCTCTTTACCTTAGGAACAGATGGCATAGGTGTTTCAAGTCTTATACACGGCAGTTGTCAGCATGGTGAGTGGTGTATGCACGGCGAACTGGGTCATATAAAGCTTATGTCTGATGTTCAATGCCGTTGCGGACAAACCGGCTGTCTTGAGGCAATTGTCAAGCAGTTATTTGAAAAAAGTAACTGCAAATTGACTGACGAAATTCTTGATTATCTCGCAATAGGCATATCTACCTCCGTGAACATTTGCGACAGCCACATAGTTCTCATAGGATCTTATGTAGATCTTATGGATGCTACACAAAAAGAATATCTTATAAACTCTATACGAAACAAAATAACAAGCTCACTATTAAGGCAATTTGATGTTCACTTTGCCAATAACAAAAAGCAATTGATGCTGAACGGCCTTTGTGATTATATGTTTGAGCAAATATTCCCTGTTGAATGATGAATACAGCCATAACTTAATTTACTGAGTGAATTAAGTTATGGCTGTATTATACTCTTATCCTCTCCGAATGTCAAGAGAAAATTAAAAAAGTACTGTTATTACCTTAGCCATCCCCCCTCAGGCAAATGCTGTTTAAACCACAAAATCCAAGCATGACAACACACGCTTCAGTCAAGCAATTTGTCGCAATTAGCAGTATTTTGCCGGTAAATACCGTACAACACAACCGCCCGGTGTGCTTCTACACCCGGGCGGTTGTGTTTTTTACATCTTTGATGAGAAAAATTACCTCAACATCAAGAGGTCTGCTATCGTGTCTGTCGTTTTCTCATATGTGCGGCCGTCAATTATTTTTATCCTCGGATCACCTGCAACAAACGGCAAGATTCCTCTTTCGCAAAGCTCTACCCGCAATGTAAACGGTGCTTGCTTTTTGTATACGGTAATATCTTTATTCTTTCCGACCGTTTCTTTTGTGCATAAAAAATCGAGGACTTTCATCCTCGATTTTTTTATGGATCTTTTTTACAATCCTTTTTTTATTTTACTCTGTTATATGCACTTTCATAGGCTGCAAGAAGCTTATCAGCACCCATTTCGTTGATTGTTGCTACATATTCATCCCACTTTGAGAGCGGCTCTGTACCGATTAAAAACTTTGAAATCATCTCTTTTGTATACGTATCAAGAGCAGCGCCCACATCTGCGCGGACAGCCTCTTCCTCTTCATTGAAACCGACCCAGCGAACGGGGTTATAGTCTTTTTCGGTATGCTCAAGAATAAATTCCGTGCTTTCGCGCTGTTCATCCGAAAATCCTGCCATAACCGCTTCCGGCTTTATGCGTACAATAAGGCTGTTTGTCTGGAAGCCATATGCATTTTCAACGTTCTGGCCATCTTCAAGAATATACTTTTTCTCGCCGTTTACAACTTCATAAGTTTCTCCTTCTTTACCCCACGAAAGAAGCTCGCATGCCTCATCGGAATAGAACCAGTCAAGAAGGGATATCGCGTTAGAAATTCTTTTTTCATCACCGCTGTTGAATACAACATATCCGCACGGATCAACATTGCTCTTTGCAACCATATTCTGCCCGCGCTCTGTATCAGCTCTCGGTGGAAGCATTGCTGCCATTGTAAAATCGGGATTATGCCCGCGGCTATCCGCATTCAGGATGTCTATCTGTACCTGATACTGCGGGAAGATGAATGTTCTGTTTGTGTAAACAAGCTCTGACCACTCACTTGCGCTCATATTTACATAATTCGGAGTTATAAGGTTTTCCTCATCCAGCATTCTGAAGTATTCTATAATCTCACGCATTGTGTTCTCTCGCGCACCGTAATGCCATTCTTCTTTTTCAAAATCGTAATACGCGCCGACCGCAAAGTTCGGGCTCCACGATGCTCCGATAAGATCCGCACCGTTGTTAAAGAATCCACGGATGCATATAGGGAAGCTATCCGGATACAATGCTTTGAGTTGTTTTGCTGCAAGGTACAAATCATCCATTGTTTCAGGCATTTTTATATTGTGCTTTTCAAAAATATCCTTACGGTAAAGCCATGTGCGGAGGTTTATGGTATTCTGACGCCCGTAAACCTGCGGATAATATGTTTTACCGTCAACCGCGCGACGCATCTTAAGCATGCTTTCCGCTTCCTCTTCCGGAACGGAATCCCAGAACTTTGTATAGTTCGGCATCTCATCAAGATAGTCATCAATTGCCACAAATGCGCCCTGCGACACGTATTTGCTTACATAGCTCATATCGGGCATACACATAAGATCCGGCACGTTTTCAGGATCTGCCATAATAAGCGATGCCTTTGTTGAATAATCAGAGTTCGGATATGCCACAACATCAATATCTGCACCGGTGGCTTCTCTTACATATTGCCATGATTTCCAATCATCACGATACGGCCAGTTGGGATGCGACGGAATAACAACCTCTATCTCTGCACCTGCAAGAGTTTCAGAAACATCTTTTTGTGTTCCGCTGCCCCCACACGCAGCAAGTGCAAAAATCATACACGTTGCCAATAAAACTGCAGTTATTTTTTTTACAAACTCTTTCATAATAATCTCTCCTCCGTTTTTTTACATAATCCCGGCAGATTTGTACAACATTTCGAGGTCCTGTATGATCCCCAGTCCGTACGCACCGCCGACTTTTGCTTCTTTGTTTTCGGTTGCTTCTATAACATCACAAAGTTGCAGATATTGCCAAGACTTTCCTGTTGCTTCTTCGCTTGCTTCCGAAATTGTTTCAAACACGCCATTCGCACCGCATACACTGATACTTTGCCGCGGAATTATCCGAATTTCTCCTTTGCTGAGATACAACGTTATCTCATACCTGTTGACATCGCAGTTTCCCATAAGATTGAACGTTACTGAAACCCCGTTTTCAAGCTTCAGCATCCCACTCGCCGCATTCTCTGTTCCTTCTTCGTGCAAGCTTACACCGCATTGCACAGAAACAACCTTGCTTCCTGTTATGTACTTTACCATATCAAGCGTATGTGCGCCAAAGTTATACAGAATGCCTCCTCCTGATACAGCTTTATTCATAAGCCATTTTGGTGAGACAGGTCCGGGATAACGGCAGGTTCTTACCTCATTTATCGAGATAAGATCGCCGTATTTTCCCGATGCAATAATTTCTTTTGCAATAACGTTTTCTTCCGAATAGCATTGCATATGCCCTACCCACAGCATAACACCGTTCTGTTCACATACCTCAATCATTGAGCGACAATCAGAAACATCAATCCCCATCGGCTTTTCAACAAAAACGTTTATTTTCTTTTCGGCACAATATCTCACACACGCTCCATGAAAGGCAGGCGGTAAGCAGATTATCACAAGCCCGAGATTTTCTTTATCAGTCATCTCTTCATAGCTTGTGTATGCATTCGCACAAGTCTTCTCGGCAAATTTGCGGCATCTTTCTTCATCTACATCGCACACTGCCGATATTTTTGCCTCCGGTATTTTCAACAGCGCATTGATATGTGCAGTGGCAACTTTACCGCAACCGATTATTCCAACATTAACCATAAAACATTCTCCAAAATCACTTTGTATAATCCAATATTCTCTTTATCAGCACCGCAACCTCGGCTCTTGTTGTATAATCCGTTGGCGCGATGAGATTGTTTTTGCCGTTAACAAGACCTGCACCGACGAGTGCGGAGACTGCTTCGCGGGCGTAAGGTGCAACAGTGCCGAAATCGGGATATTGCGAGTGGAGAATCCCTCCACCGTTATTCGACGGTCCCATCTCGCCCGGCTCGGTCACGTCGCGGTTCTGATAGTCCACCGGACTATCATTCATTGCCGCACCGACATTCCGCTCCGTTTCACTACCCTTTAGGGCAAGGGAGGCTTCAAGTGCCCGATACACTATTACCATCATATCCTGACGGGTGATGCTACTTCGCGGAGCATACTTGTTATCACCGATGCCGTTAACAAGACCAGTATTGCGTGCAATTGCAAGCTCAGATGCAAAGTAATCACTTCCAGAAACATCTGCAAAGTTCTCATCATTGTCACTTGTGAGATTGAACGCACGGACGAGAAGCAGAGCAAAATCTGCACGGGTAATGTTATCGGCGGGACTGAACGTGCTTGCAGACGTTCCCTTTATTATTCCATCTGCCGCAAGTGTGTTTATTGCGCCCTCTGCCCATGCGTGGTTACCAAGGTCGATGAATTGCGTTTTTTCAACCTCATCTGCCTCGCCTGCGCTCGGCACCTTCTCCTCGAGGAGAAGGCTTTCATCGTCATCGGTCTTGGTTTCATCATCAGGCTTGTCGGTCGGTGCGGCACCGCCGCCACCGCCTCCGCCGGCTGAACCTGTGCTATCACTCGCTGTTCCGGAGCCGTCTGCTAACGGAGGTTCTGTTGTGTTGTCGGTTGACGGTTTTCCCGTTGTGCTTCCGTAAACCGTTATAACAAAGTGAAGCGTTTCTTCGCGTCCGTCCTCATCAGTTGCAAGGATTGATACGCGGTTATCGCCAATTTGTGAGCTGTCCGGCTTCCATATAACGGTTGCTGCATCCGCATTAAAGCTCGCGCCGCGCGGAAGCTGAAGCGCGCTGTAGGTTATACTCTTACCTATCGGGCTTGTTGCATTGACTGTAACGTTTATCGACGAGCCTGCCGATGTGCTTTTATCAGAAACTGGAGTAAACTCAGGATTGTTTGTAACTTCATCGGTGAGACCGATTGTAAACACCTGTCCTTCGGCAATGTCATACACAAAGCCTTCATCAGGATTTTCAGTATCACGGTACGCGCGAATTGTACTTACGCCGCCGATATCAAGCTTTATCTCATCATCACCCTCGGGCAATGCAGAAATAATCTTATACATACCGTTACGCACACCGTCATTCTTAACATTGATGTACTTACCTGCAAGCTCTGTTGTTGCTATGTCCGCATCCGGTTTTACGATAATGTAGTTTGAACGGGTAAGTTCTTTTTCAAAACCGGTAACCGTTCCTGTAAGGCGGACAAGGTTGCTTTCTGCCGACCCAAATCTTGCGCCGTCGTGAATGTAGGAATAGATAAGCTCATTATCCTTATACGAAAGAACTCCTACAAATCCTGTGAACTCAAGAGTACGTCCTACACTTTCGTCATATATCGTATACGAGCGCTTTTCATCTGTTGAGTATGCGATATAATCTATCCTTCCGCTTGTATGAGTTACCTTGACTGCCTTTGCCGCGTCAACAGCGGAAAGGTCGCCGTCAACCGGAGTTATCGGAAGAGCCTCAATCTTCTTTATATATCTTGCATCCTTATACGGTTCATAAACTGTGGTGAACAAGGAATTAAGCGTTCCGCTTCCCTTGCGACGAATAAGAACCTGTTCAAGGGTGTCGTAATACTTCGCTGCTTCTCCCTTTCTTGGAACAAATGCCGAAGTTATCGCAACCTCATCTGCCTCAAAATCATTTAGCGCCGTCATACGGAGATGAAGATTCATATCATGCGGAAGCACCTTCTGGAAATCACGAATCTTAAAATCCACTGCGAAATTATCTTTTCCTGTCTCATCACGGCGGATATTTTTAAGGAACGTAAAGCCTGTCGGATAGGTTGGTGTTCCGTTCTCAATAAAGCCCGGATCCATCCCTATTTCTACCTCTTCACTTGCGTAAGTTCCTTTGTATTCCCCAGTCGTTTCATCTACCTGCTTTGTAAGGGTAAGCCCTTCTGTTTCATAAATCTCATCGGAATGGGCACGGAAAGTATAAATCTGATCATTTCCGCCAAGAACCTTAAAGAAATCAACGCCATAAGATATCTCGTCGGAAACCTTTACCGAAACAAGAGTACGTCTGTATACACGAGTCTCGTCATACACTGCCGAGGAATCAACATCCATAACGCCGACATTCTCCCCTGCGTCAAAATGAAGTGGAGATGTAGACTCTGACATCGCCTTCTGATTTTTTGTATTAACCACAACTGTGTTATGCGAAAGAGTTCCGTCAAGCCACAGTCTTCGCGGCGAGGTGTTCGCATCCTCGGGATATCCGAAATCCGGAGCAAAGTTATACCCGAAAGCATCAATTCCGAGATTCAGGCTTCCCGTATGTCCGTGTCCTTCAGTTCTTCCGAAATACATCCAGAAATCACGTTGAGAATCATATGTTGCATTCGTTCCGGCAGACTTTATCAGTTCACCGTCACGCAAAACTGCAAACCCCGCACCCGTCAACATTTCACTTTCAAGGTACTGTCCTTCGCTCTCCACAATATCTTCTATTTCATCTGCGATTGCCTCCGGATTTTTCACAAAGATATCATCGTGTATTCCTTCAGTTGTCATTCCGTTCTGCAGATACAAAAGCTTTGCAATACTCTTGTCTCCAAGACGTTTATAAGCATATACGAGATCTTCCATTGCCGGAGTTTCAAACGTCTGTGAGCCGGTGTAGCCCGAGTCCCCTATCTGCGCGGTGTATTTTGAAACGAGTGTAAACGGAGTGAATACAGTGAACATCTTCGCGAATTTAGGATTATCGAACAGATCGTATTTGTCATATCTGTCATAATCGTCAATTGCATTTTGGACATACATAAGGAACTCTATCCATGTCTTGTTATAGTTTGGAGAACCATGGTTTCCGAATCCGTCACGGTCAAGCGTTGCCATCAGCTCTACGTTTGTGTTTCCGCCGTTGCAGATAAGATTTACTTTATCCTCAAATCCGGCTTTGAAGAGCCAATCAAGCATTTCTTCGGTTTCAGGCATTGAGTCAAGAACAACAGCAGCGGTTGCAAGAGCCTCATGCTTATGTCCAAAGCCTCCTCGAAGCTTTGTATTGAGGCAGGATTTATACGTCTCACGAAGTATTCCGTCTGCCCAGTTTGACCAGATATCACTGCCTGAAAGCTTCGGATTTTCCAGCCCGTACTTTTCAGACTTTGCGCTTAAATACTCAATAACCTGAGGATCATCTATAAGAGGATAAAGTGCATCACAGCCCTGTGCAAAAATTCTGAGCACAGTACAGTCATTAAGTGCGCCCTGAATTTTACCTATTCCCTCGCCGCCGTCTGTTACGAGAAACGGATACTGGCCGGTGGACATATCGGGAAGAGTGTCTGCAAGCCTGTCGAGCACTACTGCCCCAAGACGTCCATACTTAATATCGCCTGTAAGCATATACGCATGTGCAAGGCACCTTACCGCCATATTTGATATAGACGCAGGTCCGTGATACATATAGTTTGCAACATACGGGTGAACCTCGGGAATTGTTTTGCTGCCGCTTTTATATTCCTTTCCGGTGTAATAACCGTAGCCGTCATCAACTCCCCAGAAATATCCGGAATCCGGCTTTCCGTCTCCGTTTACGTCGATTGTGAAATCGCCCCACGCATGAGTTATCGGCTCCTTTGTTACCGGATCAAGCCCTGTTTCATAAAGCTCGGTATACAGCTCGTTATAGAGATATCCTTTCGGGTCTCCGTAGCCATACGGATTATCTTCATATTCCTTATACGGTACGTAAACGCCGTTCTTGTCACGCTCGCCTCTTTTGCAAAGAATCCCGTTTTCTTCAAGCGCAACTTCACGCTTGAATGCACCGTGTTCATCTACGCCAAGCTCATAGAAGCTTCCGAAATCATTGCTCGGGAACAGACGTTTACAGGTCGGACACTGCACCTTCCACGGGCGGTTGAATGCATCCACCGTAAAATACGATGTTCCTCGGGATTCGAGGAAATTATCACCGCAATACTTACAGCTTGAATACGTCGGGTCATTTCCGTTCATCGCGCAGTATCTTGCTCTCGGAATCCCCTCCGGTATCATCATATTGTAAAGCTGTTCTGCATTGTCAACATATACATCTGCGTATTTGAGATACCAATCAAGTTCAGCCTCTGCCCAGTCATATTTCTTGACATTTTCTATACCGTTCTTTCTCATATCATATGTGAAAAGAGTGGGTTCGGTTTTCTGGGTTTTGGGAATAACATTAACTGTTACAACTTCGCTTTCGATGTAAGTATCCCTGAAAAATGCCGATGCAACAATTTCCACCTCGCCTTCCGAAACGCCGGAAATTTTACCGTCAGGTGTGATATTTGCAACTCCGTCACCGCCAACAATTCTGTAGCTTACCTGCTCAGGGGTTAGTGAAATTTTTCCCGTACTTTCCATCACTGCGCGCTGAACAAAGCTTCCTGTTCCTTCAACATAAACTGTTGCAGGTCCGCGAAGCTCAATTCCGGCAGGTGAGCTTACATCATTCACTCTTATCGGAGAGCTGTGGGTTTCTGTTTTTCCTCCGCGCTTAACCATTATCGTAATATATGCCTCGCCCTCACTCTTACCGGTCACAACGCCTTTTGATGTAACAGATGCCACTGCCGGATCTGATGAGAAGAAGATTACGTCATCGCTCTCTGAAAGCCATGTGCCGTCCGAAAGCTTTATACGATAAAGCATACGAATGCTGTCGCCTACGTTGATTTCACTTTCCTCAAGGAAAACTTCAACATAGCTTATAACTCCCGTTCCATCAATGCTGAGTGCTTTTGGGAACTGCTGAAGAGCACCGCCCGCGCCTTTTCCTGCGCTCTCAAAAACAAGGAGATAATCCCCTGCTTGCGGGAATTCTATATCCTTTAAATTTGTGCTGAGGTCATACCCAAGGGCTGTTCTGTAAAAATTAACGGTGCCCACACTGTACCTGCCATCTGTCCATTGCGTTGTATCTTCGGTCACCGGCAGAACATAAACATTTGCAATGCCACCATTTGCATTCACACCGTGAATAAGCGTTGCGGCATAGCGCCCGGCTTTGGGAACAGTTATCTTAACCGCCCACGCTGCGCCTATTGCATTCGGTTGCGCCTGAATTCCGTAAGAACCGGAAAGGCGAACTCGTGCTGTGCTGGTATTCTCCTGCATCCCATTTGCATAGCCGTAGAAAATCCAGTTTTTCGTTTCGTTATATGTAAGATCCCACAAAGCTGTTCCTGACGGTGCGCTTGTCCGAAGGTCATAATACACCATCTCATTTGAAAGCTCCATTGGGTTTTCTTCATCACGCGAGTTTATAACCGTTATGTCCACGGTATCGCTTTTTGTCACAAAACCCTGGCGCACATTTACGGTAATCACCGCATCTCCTGGAGTCTTTGCAGTTATAAGTCCGTTTTTATCGACACTCGCAACGGAGTAATTGTTTGTTTCATATGTTACGGTTGTCATATGAAGCAACGTGTCGCTTCCATCGGCATTTTTGCCGGAGAGATTTATCTGCGCATTTGAAATCACTTCAAGCTCAGAGTTTTCAACATATGCGGTTACCGATTCAAGGTCTGGCGGCGTCACAACCGCTATATTTGCTTTTGCAGTTACCTTTTCTCCGCTTTCAAGGGTTACAGTTGCCGTAATTTCAGCATTCCCATCGGATACACCGACAATAACACCCTTTTCATTAACTGTAGCTATAGCTTCATCAGAAGAAGAATAGTTAATTTCCGCACCTACCATTGAGACAGTGCTGCCGTCACTTAAATAAAGATTGTCAAGCGCTGTTTTTACGTTTCCGCCAACGTACACTTCGTTATATTCCGGTTTCAGCGTAAAACGCATTTTTTCTACAGTTTCATTTCCGCCGTCAAGAATTATCTTTTTTATGAAGTGGCGGCGGTTTGATGCATTCAGCCCCGCTGTGGCAAAATCCGTTGCAAGAGGTGTTCGCATAACCATTATGTATTCGCCGGGAGCATCAATTTCTACCGTTCCGAGGCTATCGGTCTCTTCTGATGCTGTATCCGCTGTAGCATAGAATTTTTCTTCTGCAATGTGTTCCCCTTTTACAATCTCGGATGCACCCTCGCTTGCCTTTCCGAAATAGAAGAACACAAGACCTCCCTGAGGACGAAGACCGCGGTCAAGCTTTAATGAATATGAGCCCGCCTTCGGCACATACATTCTTACCGCCCACCATGCGCCGGAATTGGGGTATGCTATTGTTCCGTAAATTGTGTTTCTCTGTATTGACGGGTTGTTGTATTTACCTTCAAACTGCCACGAATTTTTTGTATCAGAAAATTTTGTGCTGTCCATCTGTCCGTCATTGGGTATAGATGCGATTTCCATACTGTATTCCACCCGAACTCCGGACGGTGCCGCAATCGGAAGAACGGTTATATCAGCTTGTGCATAAGCAGTCTTTCCTCGGTATGTCACCGCCGCCGTAACGGTTGCCGTCCCCGCGCTCAGCGCCTTTATTGCTCCGCTATCAGAATCGACAGAAATAATATCGGTATCTTCTGTGCTGTAAGCCACTGTAGTTTTCTCCATATTGACGGCTTCGCCGTTTTCAAGCTTTGCGGAAACAGAAGATGTTGCGGATGCGCCTGGCTTCAGTTCTGTTTTAGATAAGCTTAACGTCGCCTGCCCAATTGGTGACGGTTCAACAATGGTAACCTTCATTGAAGCATTGACTGTTACACCCTCTGCTGTTACCGGAAGCGTTATCACAGCTTCACCCGGTGATACGCCGGTAATAGTTCCGTTTTTGTCGACGGTTGCCACAGAAGGGTTATCGCTTTCCGGCGTTCCGATGAGCGGCGTTTTATCATATAACGCTCCATCGCTCATATAAACCTTCGAAAGCTCAATAGTAAAACTTTCATCTGTTACTATTTCTTCATTATCACTTTTTAGCTCCGCGCACATCGGCACGGTATTCGTTCCTCCGTTGAGCGTAAGTGTCTCCGGACGTATAACTGCCGAAGTGGTACTTGTCTGTGAAAACACAAGGTAATGCGTGCCGGAAGCTTCAATGGTACATTTCCCCGAAATCGTATTACCGGTAACCTTTGAAGCACTGTAAAATGGAATATTCTCTATCGCAAGATATTTCCCGGAGCCTATTGCCGCAGGTATATCTTCCTCGCTCGGCGGAATAATATGTACCGTGCCTGCACTTACACCATCGGAATTGCTGCAGAAGCTTAAGCTCGCTTCATATTCGCCTTTTGCGGGAACATTTATCTTAAACGCGATATATCCGTTATGCGCACCATAGCTATGCATTGACAGATAATCCCTTGTTGCGACCCTATAGGCATTTTCATACCCTTTGGCTACCGAGTAATACTCCCAGAAGCCGTGAGTTTCTTTATAGCCAAAGGTATCTACATTCACCTGAGCACCGGAAGGGCTTTTCAGACTGTACACAATCTTTACATTCGACAGTTCAGATGTTGCAAACACTGTCCCTGCAGGCGCAAATCCCAACAACAATGCCACAACCAGCAAAAACGAAACCGTCTTCAACATTCTTTTCTTCATTTTGCATTCTCCTTTTCTTTAATTTTTATATTGATTTATCAAACGCTTTGTGCTAAAATCAAAGCATAAGTTCAGAATAATAAGAGGTGAAGCTCATGTCGGTAAATATTGTAAAGGTCGGAAAGTGGCAGTCTCCGAAAAATACATCCATGATGCCTCAGATGCACACACACGATGATTTTTATCAGCTTATCTTCACGCAGAATTCCGTAGGCAAGCTTGTGCTTGACGGAGAAGCTTTTCCCTTCAAGCCGGAGCATCTTTATTTTACTGCACCGGGAGTACGTCACACATGCCACAACACAAAGAACACACAATATGTAATATTCTACTTCAAAATTCTTGACAAAGAGCTTGCTGATTTTGTTTCTTCACTTTCGCCGGAGATCGAACCGCGCGACCTTATGTCGTGCAAACAACTCCTCAGCCAGTCAGCATACGAGTTTTCTCTCGAAACGGGCTTCGGAAAACTTCGTGCCAATGCATATTTTGAACTGTTTTTATCTGCAGCGCTCGACAGCGCACCGCAAACACCTTCCACCTCAAAGGCTGAGAATGAACATATTACCGCGATGAGCGAAAGCGGAATTGATCTTGCCGCAAACTATATTTACAACAACTTTTCGGATAATATTTCAATTGATGACCTCGTCAGAATATCCCACTTTGAAAGGCGGCATTTCTTCCGAATCTTTAAAGAAAAATTTGGAACAACGCCGAACAAGTATATCAACGAACTTCGCATGAACAAAGCAAAATCCCTGCTTGTCAACACAAATATGACAATCGGTGAAATTTCAAGATACTGCGGTTTCCAGAGTGAGCATTATTTCTCGCGTGCATTTAAGGCACACGAGGAAAGCTCCCCCAACGAGTATCGCAAGAACGCCGCAAGCGCGAGCCGCGAGGTCATTTTCTGAGACCTATCCGCAATTATAGTTTAACATTTTCTTAACACTATGTCTTTACAGAATTGTGACAACTTTTTTCACACAAGTGCCACCCATTTTTTGGGCGGTTTTCCTTGCAATAAAGCTAAAAACGGAAGGGCTTTAAGCCCTTCCGTTTTTTAGTCTTTTTGAGGTATTTTTAATCTGCGTAAAGCACGCGGGTTTCACCGTCGGGCGTTTTGAAAATAAGATATCCTCGGGTTACACTATGGCTTTCATCTGCCGGCAGTGCGGTGAACTGACCTGTCCCCTTAACAGCAATGGCCTTTGAGCCGTCAACCGAGTCTATATTGATGCCCGCTCTCGTTCCGAAAAGAAGCCCTGCTTCAAGAATAGTATATTTTTCCGGAACGCTGTAGATAAGCATATCATTGCCGTCTGCTTTAGTCAAAACTGCAACCGGAGCGGCAGCTCCGTCAGTTTCTTCAACGAGATCTACATCTGCATAAACACAGAATTTATAGCTCGGGCTGTAGCTCACGACCTCGTCTCCAACCTTCCAGCATTTGAAATTCGGATCGTCGGATGTGACGGTTATTTCATCACCGTATTTCTTACCTGTCGCATAATCCACTCCGTTTTTCTTAACGGTGAAGCTGACATTCGCTTTATCACCGTAAATTGCGACTGCGCGGGTAAGTGCCTTTATCGGAGTATTATCTGCAATCGCGCTCTTATCTGCATATATGCTCCAGTGCAGGAAATCATATCCGGTAAGCTTCGGATTTTCAATATCTTCCTTTGCTTCTGCAAAGGTTGCTCCCTCTGCTACGCTTGCACTGCCGTGAAGGAGTCCGTTTCCGTTATAGAAATATACCGGAACATTACCCTCAACGGGCTGAGCTGTAAACTCTGCGTAAATCGCAGTGTTCGTTGATATATTAAACTTTGCCTTCGGTTCTGTAGAAAGAACAACGCCTGCCTTATTCTTCCAATATGCAAACTCATATCCGTTGTTCGCAATTGCTTCAACCTCTATAGTTGTTCCTCTTTCCACTTCGGCTACCGTTTCATAATCACCGAGCAGCTTTGCGCTTCCCGCATTGGGATCTGCCGAGGTTACATAGATATTCACTTTTGTATCGGTTACCTCTTCACCGGCTTTCGGAGCGGTTACCGTTACTTCGACTGACTTTGAGGAAGATACATTATCCTTTGTTGCGGTTGCAATAACCGTTGCCGTTCCGGCGCGTTTTGCTGTGATAACCCCGCCTGCAGAAACTTCAGCAATCTCGGCACCCTCACTATCTACGGAATATGTGATAGTTGCATCGGTTACAGGAGTGACAGCATCACTCATGAGAGTAGATTCTGCAGTGATACTTGCAGTTTTCCCTGCCTCAATGCTCTCGGGTGCGGAGGTGATATTCACCATCGGAACTGTGCCTTTGCCGCCGTCGAGCGTGAGGGCGCCTACTCGATACGGTTTATCATCTGCTATTTTTTGCGAGAAAACAACATAGTATTCTCCTGCATCAAAAAATTTTGTACCCAAATCTTTTTCTTCTTTAGTTACAGTAGTAGTATCTTTATAGTAATCTATGGAATCAGACAACAAATACTCATTATCTTCTGTCGTTGCAATTACATCTGCTATGTTTTGAGTTGCCGGAATAATATATAACGTTCCGAAGCTCAATTCGTCACTTTTCTGCCAATACTCATAATTAATATTATATTCGCCTTTTACCGGAACATTTATCATAAGTGCTATATATCCTTTGTTTGCACCGGCGGAAGATATTGAAAGATAATTATCTGTAAGTGTTTTTGTTATATCATTTCCATTTTTCTTTTCTGCAAATCTCCAGAATCCATTTGTATCATTGTAGTCAATCGCTCCGGCATCACCATTGCTTATCAACTCTTTTTTTCCTGTCGTAATCGCACCCAGCTTAAAATTATACACAGCTTTAACGCCGGACATATTGGGGTTTTTCACCGGTACCTCAATTGATTTAGAGGAAAAATGTACGTTATCCGTTGTTGCTTTTGCAATAATTGTTGCCGTTCCATTTCCCTTTCCGGTTACGACGCCGGTAGCTGCATCAACTGTTGCAAATGCCGCATCATCCTCTGCAACCGAATAGGAATATGTAACACCGGATGCAGCCGTTCCATCGCTCATAAGTGTCGCTGCTGCCGTAACGGTGGTAACATCGTCTTCCGTTGTTGCCGTAAGGCTTGAAATCATGGGAACGGTATTTGTTCCACCATCGAGAGTGAGGGACTGCGCACGAATAACACGCTTATCACGATTATAGCCTTTATACGCAAAAACAAGATAATGCTCTCCTGCAGTTTCTATGTTGCATTCTCCTTTTGCCACAGACCCTATAGTCGTAGGCGCTCCGCTTTCCCAACTAGTAAAATCAGGAATTACAGAATATGCATCTGAATTTATTGCTGATTCAATATCCGAAACCTGTGCAGGTATAATGTGAATCGAGCCACTCTCAAGACCAGAAGATGCAACGGCATACTCTAACTCCATATTATATTTTCCTTCTGTCGGAACATATATTTCGAATGCTATATATCCTTCGCCTTGACAATACATAGAACAATAGTCTGCTGTCAATTGCGAATAAGCCATATATTTATTCGAGGCATATCTCCAAAAACCATTTGTATCGCTGTAATTTATCGTTTCATTGCTTGTGTTTAGCAAGGTCGTTTTCCCTGACGGAACGCCGCTTGTATTCAACTCATACACAACCTTAACCTCGGACATTTCGGAGGTTGTAGCTCCTTCCGCAGAGGCAATCGGTGCCATGCAGACAACCATAACCGCCGCAATAATAAACGCGAGAAGCCTTAAAGTTTTCTTTCTCATTTTCACATTGCTCCTTTTTTATATAATCAGCATAAAAAACATATATTTGCGGGCACAAAAGTGCCGTTTTATGATTTTTATACAATAATATACTATTACAAAAGTGTTAAAAAGTCTTTGCAGTTTTGCGACACATTTTTTCACCGCAGTGACATTGCCAAAACACTTTTCTGCATATTATATTTTTTCTTTGCTTTTTCTTTTTGAAGTTATATCATTCGGATTCGCGGCAAGGTTTGTGTTTTCAAGGTATCTCTCCGCCTTGCCGTTCTTAAGTGCAAGAAATATTTCTTCCGTGAACACATCTTCCGGTGAGAAACGCTCACTTTTCATATATTTAAGAATACTTTCTTTCAGCCAGACGGATGCCGGGTCGCTATCCCGCATTTCAAGACCGCAGAATACCACTCTTCCCTCATATGCCTTAAACTCAAACATTGCCGCCTGACGGATAAAGTTTTTATGAGTTGATACGACCTCTATCATCGGGTTAAACGGAACGCTGTTATCTGCAAATGTAACCGCCGAACCGCCCTCAAGCATATCTGCAAACTGCCATCCGCAGAATCCCTCATGCGGAAGCTCTTCAAGCGCAGGATGGTCATACACCACCGTTGCGAGATTCCCTCCCGTTCTTCCCGCAAGCGCGATACGGAAAGTAGTTTCCAGTGTCGGGAAAAGCTTTTTATCGAGGAGAAGAATATCCGCTCCGGCGCGAAGCTTTTCAGCAAATTCTTCAAAGCATATATTTTCGACGACGTACACATTCCCCTTTTCTGCATTTCCGACATTTGGGAAAACATAAAGCTCCCACTCATTTTCAGCAAATTTCCCATCACCGTCAAGAGTTACGTAAAGCTTAAACTTTTCCGGCTTTTCTGTGTGCGGAAGAACTTCTGAAAAACTGTACAAAGAAGAAACACATCCGTTAGACACCGTACCTACTTCAATATCTTTGCGCACATATACCTTATCTTCTGAAGCCAGCCTTACTGTGAGGCGGGCATTTTTTATCGGCTTTTCGCTGTAACATGAGCAGAGAATATTGCATCCGAACTTTTCTCCGCATTTGAAGTTTCGCTTTTTACCGATATCTGAAAGCAAAATAGTTTCCGAGTTGTACATTCTGACATTTCGCACGGTTTCTCCGGGCTTCAGCTCGTAAAACTCATTCATCATACCCACGTCATAACCAAAGGTATGCCAGTGCGTATCAATTGGACCTAAGAAATCATATCCCGCTATATGTTCACTCCTCCGCGCCGATTCAAAACAGTATTTGCGCACTCTGCGTTGCCATTCCGATGAGTTTTTAAAATATAGCGGAGCTTTTTCAAGAACTCCCTTTTCCTCAAGATGCTTCTCAATTGATGAAAACATTTCCGTTTTTCCGATGCGGGTGTTCTTATACCTGTCCTTTACACTTAAATCCGCAAACGTTCCGTCTATGCATATTTCGTGGGAAACACGCGGCTTGTTGCCATAGACAGGGCTTCTTGCATCAAGCTCTGCAGGGTCACACCGAAGCGATTCATAGCTGTGTTGCTCTGTAGCATAGCTTGAGAACATATCCGAGAACTCGCCCACTCGCCGGAACCTGCGCGGATGATGCAAAAACGGCGTTGTTACAAGTTCTCTGTTCTGTTCCGGTTCTACAAAGAAATATTCAAGCCCGCGCATTGCGTTCATCGGAGAGAACATCGCATCTGTGTTTTTGTGAACAACGTCTGCACATTCAGAAAGATATTCAATAAAATCATCATCCATCTGAAGCTCATTACCGCAGCAATATATCACAGCACAGCTATGACGGCGACAAAAGCTGACTATTTCCTTCCACTCGGAAACAGTTGTATTATTCGGACATTCTATGTGTACAAGCATGCCAAGCTCATCTGCCGCCTGCATATATTCTTCTTCGGGAACATATGTGTGAAAGCGGATAAAATTAAACCCAAGCTTTTTAATCTCCTTTATGATACTGCGATAATACTTTTTATCATGATTCGGATGAACAGTATCCGGAAAATAGCAATGTTCGCATATCCCGCGCAGATAATACGGTCTTCCGTTGAGCGAAAAATGCGTTCCGTCTGCAAGAAGGCGGCGCACACCAAAAACATGTTGCAGGCTTGCTTTTCCGTCATTGATGCAGAGCGTGTAAAGCTTCGGTTTTTCCGGGCTCCAGCGTGCGAGGTCTGCTGTATCAAAGCAAAAGCTTTTTTCTGTCGTTTTTCCGCTTTTCATCACCTTTTCACCGTCACACACGCTCCATGCGAATGAACTTTCGCCTTCCACAAAAATTTCTGCGGTTATCTTCTCACAGTCATCCGACACAAAAAGCGCGACGTCACGGAGTGCCCCCATATATGCACGAAGCTCCACACTACCCGTTATTCCACCCGTACACTCATTTGCAGCACGCGAAGTAAGCCCCGAAACCGGTTCTTCCGCATAGCCACTCAGACGGTGGTTGGATACAGAAAGCTCTATCGTGTTTTCCCCTTCTTTGAGTACACCTTCGGGAAGCCTAATATCAAACGGAGTGCTATACCCTTCATGACGGGTTATATATTCGCCGTTTATCCACAATGACACGGAGTTCTGAACTCCTTCAAAATGTATCACGGCGGGCAATTTTTTCGCATCATAGAAAAATGTTCTTCTGTAAAAGAAATTCCCGCTTATATTTGGCAATGCCATATCCGGCGGATCACCGAATATCGGATATCTCTGTATGCCGTACTGTGGGTTGATTCTCAAATGCGAGAAGAACGGCGCTTTCGAAAAGCTTTCCGTCATGTCCTCCCAATATCCCGGAACCGCACTTCGCACAATACCCGAAAATTCACTCAGGTTAAGCTTTGCGTTTCCCCACGGACATTCTTTCCCAGTGTATTTTTCTTCTTTATATGCCATCTCCCACGTTCCGTCAAGAGAATATGCTTTATATTTCAAACCTATCACTCTTTCTGTCCTGTGTTTTTACCATGGAAGGTTCTCAATAATGCCTTCCCATGCTATATCCTCATACCACAAATGTTCTCCGGGAGAAATATACAGATTTGCCTTTCCCAGTGCGCCTGCCACTTCATATATGCGCTTTGCGGTTTCAATGGCTCGCTTTGATCCTTCTATCGGAAAAATCGGATCCTTCTGCCCTGCAATAGAAACAAGGGGACGCGGAGCAATAAGGCACGAGAGATCTGCCATCTCAAAGAAACGGAAGGCATTCGGAATACAGTTACACGGACAGTGAAGAATATCCAGAATTGAATCGCGGAATGTGCAGAAGGCATATCCGGGTGCGCACAGCTTTATGCGCTCATCATAGCAACCTGCATAAAACGCAGCTGTTCCACCACCAGAGCATCCTGTGACAAGAATCTTGTCCAGATCACACTGCGGAAAATTCGCCATAAGATCTATTGCACAGCGTACATCCCAGATGCGTTCGCCTATAATCGTTCTGCCAAGCTGAAACGCGTTATATGCCGCAAAGCCGCAGTTGTGAAGCGTATCCTTAGGTTTTCTCTCTCCCATTGCGCGCTGTTCTATGCACAGTGCCATAAATCCCCGCTCGACCGCCTGAAGCCCCATCGCGTGATGACGCGGCGGGATTTTTGAATCTTCCGTAAGCTTTTCACCGATGGAGTTGTGAAAACCGGTAGTATGTCCTTGCAGGCATATTGCAAGCGGATACTTTTCCTTTTTTGTATCAGGAATGAGAACATAACACGGAACATGAGCCGACGGTTCACTTTCAAAAACAAATCTGATAAGACGGTAGCCGTCCTTTTGTTCATCCCGCTCTATCTGCATTTTTAACTCACATGCATTTGCTTCAATTCTTTCCATTCCAAGAAGCTCCAAAAGCTTTTCACGCACCTTTTCGCGCCATGCTCCATAGTCTTTTGACGGGTCAAAACTGAGTTCCGGTTTCATCTTGTCAATAAGCACCTCATGACAACGATTTCCGTCTATCTTTACCATTTCTTTTTTCTCCTTCCGAATCTTAAAACTTTGCTGCCAGCATGTAAAAAACGTCTTCTGATCCATCTTGCCTTTAGTTTAACACTTATGTAACAAAATGTCTTTGCACTTTTGTGACATGCTTTAACACTTTTTTGACATTTTGAAAATGCATACGGACGAAAAAATCCCGCAAGACAAGCCTTTTCTAAGGCTTTACTCGGAATTTTTATTGCTTATGTGAGAAATTGCATTTTTGAGAAACGTGTGCTATACTGTTCTTAAGAAACGGGGTGCTTACATGATGAACTCAATATACATAGATGCGGTTGAAAAAAAACGTGATCTGATACTTAAAACAAACGAATATATATGGCAAAATCCCGAAACCGGATACCGTGAGGTGAAAACCTCGGCGTATCTGGAAAATGCTTTTGAAGCGCTTGGATATTCCCTACACCGCGCAGACGATATTCCCGGCTTTTATACGGTGCTTGACACCGGACGTCCGGGACCTGAAATTCTTATTTTCGGGGAAATGGATGCACTTATCTGCCCGGGACATAACGAAGCAAACGATAGCGGCGTTGTTCACTGTTGCGGGCACAATGCGCAGTGCGCCGCGCTTCTCGGCATCGCGGCAGCGCTCCGTGAGCCAGGGGTTACCGACAGGCTTTGTGGAAAAGTTCGTCTATGCGCAGTACCGGCAGAGGAGCTTATCGAGCGCGATTTCCGCGCAGAGCTTATCAGGCGCGGAGTGATTACTCACATGGGCGGAAAGCCGGAGTTTTTGCACCGCGGATATTTCGACGGCGTTGATATGGCGTTTATGGTTCACATAACATCGGATAAACGCGCATCAATCACCCCCGGTTCCGTCGGCTTCATTACGCAAAAGATTACATATCGCGGTGTTTCCGCCCATGCTGGAGGCGCGCCGTGGAACGGAGTAAACGCGCTGTATGCCGCAAATCTTGGTTTGAATGCGATAAATGCGGTACGCGAAACCTTTCGCGAAGAAGACGTAATACGCGTCCATCCGATAATCACGAACGGAGGAAATGCGGTAAACGCAATTCCGGATAAGGTCGTTATTGAAAGCTCAGTGCGCGGCGCATCCTTCGACGGAATTGACAATGCGAACAAAAAAGTAAACCGCGCACTTATCGGCGCGGCACTCTCACTCGGTGCGAATATTGAGATTGAAAATACCCCGGGGTATGCTCCACTTCTGACCGCCGACGGTATGGCGGATATTGCGGAGAAAGCTGCAGAAGGGCTGGGGTTTGAATTTTACAGAGACGAAAGCTTCTGCACAGCAAGCTCGGACCTCGGCGACCTTTCGTGCCTTATGCCGGTTATGGAGCCGTCAATTCCCGGTGCATCAGGGCTTCTGCACGGCACGAATTTTGAAATATCTGACAAGGAGACCGCTTGCATCGGTTCGGCAAAATGGCAGATGCAGATGTTGGCGTTACTTCTCGAAAACAACGCTGCGCGAGCTACTGAAATTATAAATGCTTTCAAACCGCGTTTTTCTTCCAAAGAAGAATATTTTGAGTATCTCGAGCGCTTTAACTGCACAGGGAAACGCATTAAATACACAGATAACAATGTGGAGGTCATACTATGATAAAAGCAGGTTTGTGTTCGGTTTGCTTTAAGCCAAAAGCACCGGAAGAAGTTATTGAGCTTGCAAAAAAAGTCGGACTTTCAGCAATTGAATGGATTGGCAGTGTCCACGTTCCGGCAGGTGACGTCAGGACAGCCGAAGAAGTCGGAAAAATGACACGTGATGCCGGGCTTATCTCCACCTACGGATCAATCTTTCATCTCGGAACAGGCGAAGATATTACCCCGCATCTGGAAACGTGTTCAGCTCTCGGTGCGCGGGATATGCGCATCTGGGCAGGTAATGGCAAGCCGTCGTGTGATATGACGTCGGAGGAACGCCGCGCGTTTGTCGAAGAAGCAAAGGATGCAAGCCGCCGCGCCGCAGAGCTTGGCATAAAATTGTCCGTTGAGTGCCACGACGGCGGACTTACCGACTGCGCAGAAAGCCAGCTTCGCTTTCTGCGCGAGGTTGATGAAGAAAATTTCTGTACATATTGGCAGGAGATTTTAAATCTTCCTGAAAGCGCACATTTGCCGTCTCTTTCTGCAATACACGCCTCGGGCAAGCTCACAAACATTCACGTTTATCAGTACCGCGTTTTTGATGGCGGACGCGAAATGCTCCCGCTCTCCGACGGCTTTGAAAAGTGGAAAGAACGATTTGATATATTAAAAGGTGATGACACTGAACATCTTGCGTTGATTGAATATGTGCGGAACTACACCGAAGATATCCTTGCAGAAGATGCAAAAACGCTCTGTGCTCTTATAAAAGCATCGAGCGTAATATCTTGAAAGGTGCTATCGCATCAGGCGAAAAAGTATTCAGGCATAAAATTACATCCCGTGTGCGAAAAATCACGCACACGGGATGATTGTTTTTCTTACCTATTAAAAGAACTTGTCGTGAACTGCACGCATTGCACGCTCGGAATCGTCCTTTGCAATGAGAACGGAAACCTTGATTTCGCTTGTGGAAATCATATCAATGTTTACGTTTGCAGCAGCAAGTGCCTCAAACATCATTGCAGCAACGCCGGGGTTGTTTACCATACCTGCGCCGACGATAGAGAGCTTGCAGAGGTCTTCGCGAACCTTAATATCCTCAAAGCCGATGCTTGCCTTGTTCTCTTCGAGAACCTTCTTTGCGAGCTCTATTGAAGAGCTGGGAACGGTGAAAGCGATATCCTTTGCATCGTTTCTGCCTGTTGACTGAAGGATGATATCAACATTTACGCCCTTGTTTGCGAGAGTTGAAAATACCTTGTATGCGATGCCCGGAGCATCTGCCATATTTACGAGAGAGATCTGCGCTACATCCATATCACGTGCAACGCCGCTAACATTCATTTTTTCCACTTTGTGTGCCTCCTTAATTTTTGTGCCCGGGTTACGGGTAAAGCTGGAGATAACCTCCATATCAACATTGAAGCGCTTGCCCATCTCAACAGAGCGGTTGTGAAGAACCTGTGCACCGAGGGATGCAAGCTCAAGCATTTCGTCATAAGTAATTTCATCAAGCTTCTTTGCCGTCGGAATCTTTCTCGGGTCTGCAGTGTAAACACCGTCAACGTCGGTGTAAATCTGGCAGAGGTCAGCGCCCAGTGCTGCAGCAAGCGCAACAGCCGTTGTGTCCGATCCGCCGCGACCAAGGGTTGTTATGTCGTCAAAGCGGTTGATACCCTGGAAGCCTGCAACAATAACGATGCGGCGTTTGGATATCTCAAGCTTTAAGCGCTCGGTATCAATTTTTTTGATACGTGCCGCGCCGTAGTTCATACCCGTATGGATACCTGCCTGCCAGCCGGTGAGGGAGATAACGGGATATCCAAGCTTTTCGATTGCCATTGCAAGCAGGGAAATTGAAATCTGCTCGCCGTTTGCAAGAAGAACATCCATCTCACGCTTTGACGGATTGGGATTTATCTCTCTTGCCTTTTCGATGAGGTCGTCCGTCGTATCGCCCTGAGCCGAGACGACAACAACAACATCATCTCCGCGCGCATATGTGCTTGTTACGATATCCGCAACGTTGAACAAGCGCTCGGTATCAGCGACCGATGAGCCGCCGAATTTCTGTACTATAAGACTCATTTATACCTCTTCCTTTCAGGATTTCTTTTATATTATATTAATACAACACGCGCATACGTGACAAAACTTCGCTTCTTTCAGAAAGCGCGGCAAGCTTTCTTTCAAACTCTGCCTCTGACATCTCTGCTGTTATAAATGCAGTAGCGTGGCTATCGTCGATAAACTCAATGTCCTTGAAGCTCTGGGTTGCGGCGCTTCGTGCGCTTTCGCCCTCTATGCGGACATAATATTTTGAAGTGAATGCAGACATATCCGCAACAGCTTCCTCCCCTGCATCATCCCAGCCGATATCGCGGCGCTTATCTGCGTGAACAACTGCGTCGATAACGTCTGCAGAAACTGCGCTTGCTGTCGGATACTTACCTGCGCCCGGACCGTAGAACATGGTGTCACCCACCATATTTCCGTGAACCATGATGCCATTGAAAACATCCTCAACAGATGCAATCGGAGATGATTTCGGAACAAGATGCGGACCGACGTATGCAAATACCTTTCCGTCCGGCGCAAGCTTTGTTCTTCCGAGAAGACGGATAACCATATCTGCCTTTCCTGCAAGGCGTACATCGTCAAGCGTTACCTTTGTGATTCCCTCAGCCTTGACATAATCGGGATATATATGTCTGCCGAAAGCAAGGGATGCAAGAATACAAATCTTGCGGCAGGCATCGTGTCCTTCAATATCCGCGCTCGGATCGCGCTCGGCATAGCCCATTTCCTGAGCCTCGGAAAGTGCCTTTTCAAACGTAAGCCCCGCCTTTATCATACGGGTGAGGATGTAGTTTGTGGTTCCGTTGAGAATACCGTAAATCTCGTCAATTTCGTTTGCGGCAAGGCACTGTGCAATCGGACGGAGAACCGGAATACCGCCGCCGACAGATGCTTCAAAGAGATAGTTTACATTCTTCTCCTTTGCAATCTGCAGAAATTCCGCGCCATGCTTTGCAACAAGCTCTTTATTTGAGGTTACAACGCTTTTCCCGGCGAGAAGCGCACGCTTTGTGAAATCATATGCCGGATTTGTACCTCCGATGGTCTCAACAACAACGGATACCTCCGGGTCATTTTCGATAACTCCGAAGTCCTTTACAAACTTCTCCGCGTTTTTGTCCTGCGAGAAATCGCGGATGTCAACAATGTATTTTACCTCGATCGGCTCCCCTGCCTTTTTGGCAATGGACGCTGCATTTATTTCAAAGAGGTCAACAACGCCGGAACCAACCGTGCCATAACCTAAAACAGCAATTTTTTTCATGATGTATCTCCTTTCTTATTGTCCTGCAAGAGGCCCGAATGAAATAACGCCCGGAAGCTCCATCGCCTGCTCGATAAAGCTGTCCATATTCGTTTTCATTTTTTCCGTCTCCGCCGATATTGTAACCGGCGCACGGCCTCCGCTCGGTATAGTCTGATATATGGTAAGAATATTCGCGCCGTTTGCAGCAAAATGGGTGAGAATGCGGGACAGCACCCCCGGCTCATCACGCAGAAGCATACTGAACGTGATGATGCGCCCAAGCGACATATCGTTAAACGGGGAGATAAGGTCTTTATACTTATAAAACGCGCTTCGGCTGACGCCCGCAAGCGTTGCTGCCTCATTCACCGTTTTTACCAGTCCCTGAGAGAGAAGTTCCTTTGCCTTCACGGTTCTTATCAAAACCTCCGGCAGTGCGGAATCTTCAACAATATAGTATTTGTGATTATCCTGCACTCAAATCCCCCTCTCGCGGTCATTTGTTTTTGCAGCACGGATATTATCATACCATATTTTTTTTCGCAATTCAAGTAAAATCTTAAATTTTCGGTGATTTTTTAAATTTTCATCAATATGCCAAAAAAATCCTTTTATTTGCACATGAAATGATATATAATAATGAAAGAAATACATCAAAGGCAGGTGACCGATATGCCGGAAAACAGGCATCTTCGTCTTTTTCTCTCTCTTTTATATATTGCGTTGGGGCTTCTTGCGCTGTGGTTTGTTTTTAACTATGCGCTTGGCTGGCTTGCTCCGTTCATAATCGCCTTCATCGTATCGCGGATAATTGCGCGTCCCGCTGAATTTTTAAAGGAAAAGCTTCGTTTTCCCCGTCCCCTTGCGGCAGGACTTCTCACCGTTTTGTTTTACGGAATTATCGGAACAGCTCTTTACTTCTCGTTCTCGGCAATCATCAAAGAGCTTGTCGTGCTGTTTGAAAGATTGCGCAATCTTGATATAAACCTTGTTGTGGCAAAGCTTAACGAAATTTTCATTGATGTGCTATCCCGTCTCCCTCTCGAAACGCAGGACTTTATATACAGCAATGTTGAAAGCTGGCTTTCAAACCTCGTCTCGGCATTGCAGAACCTTATCGGTCCGGTTATTTCTTCGGCAACGAATGTTGCCGCCGCGATGCCGTCTATCCTTCTTTTCGTTATTGCGACAATCGTTTCCACATATTTCTTAAGTTGTGACTATGATATTATCCGCGCAAAGCTTGCAAACATAACGCCGATGAGGTGGAGGCTGCGCTATCGCCAGACAAGAAATCAGGTTTCAAACACGCTTGTAAGCTATCTTCGCGCTCTGCTTGTTCTCATCTGCATAACCTTTGTGGAGCTTGCAATCGGTCTTGCCGTGCTGAGAGTTCCGAACTCCTTTCTTATCGCGGCAGTTACGGCAATAATCGACGCGCTTCCGATTCTCGGAACCGGCTGGATCTTAGGTCCATGGGCAATAATATGTCTGTTTGCAAAGGATTATTTCCGCGCAATAGGTCTTGCGGTTATTTATGCTATAATTCTTGTTGTAAGAAATATGATAGAGCCGAAAATCGTGGGGCAGCATATAGGGCTTCACCCTCTTGTAACGCTCATTGCAATGTATGTGGGGCTTAAAATGTTCGGCATTGTGGGTATGTTTATGCCGATTCCCATCGCGCTTATCAAGCAGTTTTACGAATGGGGTTATTTTGATTTTATAAAAAAAGAAATATAGCATACATTCAAAGGGGTTCTCTTGCGAACCCCTTTGTAACCCCACGCTTATGCCGCTGGATAAAGCAGCGGATAAATTATCGCGCTCATTATGCCGTCGATGCTAAATGGAAAACTGCGTTTTCCGCGCATCCCCGTATGCATAATTTCGCTGTAATTTATTACCGCTTGGCTTTATAGGCGGCTTTTCTGTACCGGAACGCAGGCGGTTTGCAACACCATACCAAAAGCCGTGCAGGAAATCCCGCACGGCTTTTGGTATGGTTTATTTGTTCGCCACGATATGACAGCAATAATTTGTTTTAATAGGAAGCTGCCGAATACTGAACCATAACAACCGCACGCTCTTCGTGTATCGTTACGGTCAGACGTATCTGCCCGGCCTTTGAATCATTTAGGCTCCAGTCCTCTATAAAAACATCAAAGGTAACATCTGAAAAATCGCGCTTATCTCCGAGCGCCCCGCCATACCCCGGGTACGTTGTCGGTTCTCCGTAGGTATCAATGAGCGTGTTTTTCAGCTCATCAATCAGTACCGCGAGTTCTTCGCCCTTGCTTTCTACGATAGTTTCATATCCGCCGCCATAGAAAAGCTTTTCGCCGTCCTTATCTCCGAAGCAGAGGTATCGTGTAAACTGATGTCCGGCAAACTCGGTTTTTGCATTAAAATCACGCCTCATAATCTGCGGATTTTCCGTAATGTCTGCTTCTTCCACATTGAGAAGCTCACAAACCTCCGGAAGTGTCTTGCCGACACACGGCTCAAGATTCAGTTGCAACGTCTCTTTATTCTGATTTTGTGAGGTGCTTGCACACCCCGCAAGTGATACGCAAAGCACAAGTGCCAATATAAAAGACAAACACTTTTTCATAAATTTGTTCTCCTATGAATCTTCATCGTTTTGTTCTGCACGTGACTTATCTTTAATTATTCCGTATTTCTCAACTTTACAGAACTTGCTTTTATATCCCGAGTTCGGTGTGAAAATATTTGAGCGTTGTGTATCTGAACTTTCTTTCAGCATAATAATTATTTTTACCGTTTACGTAAGCAATATAGTCAGCAACAAATTTTCCGAACTGTTTAATGATAAATGCCACGTTATTGCTTAGTTCAATGTATTCCATGTCGTTTATGCGCGCTGCCGCGCCTATGTACTCGCTGTCATTTACGATAACTGCCTTTGTATAATCAATCCCGGTTACGGTGTTTGTAGGTCTGGTCGATTTTTTAAACTTGTAACAATTGCTATGCGGAACATTGGTTCTGAACGGCACTGCAAATGTGTTTTTCTCTATTTTAATCAACATTACCATATACGGTCGGTTCTCTTTGTTTTCAATTTCCGGGTAATCCATACTGTTATATTTTTCATAAAACTTTTCTGACAAATAATTTAATTGGTAATCTTTTTTAGTGTTCATTATCTTTCCTCGCATAAAAAGAACGAAGCCCTTGCGCTTATCGCGCAAGGGCACATCTTCCGTTGGGATTTCTTTTTGAAAGGTGTTACCCTCACACCCGGTCTTTGATGGGGATTTCTTTTTTGGAAGGTGCTACCCTCGCACCTTATCTTCGATTACATTTTAGCATATAAACACAAAAGTGTCAATACAAAAAACATTAAATAATCGAATTGCGGAAGATAATATAAGTATATGCAGAATGAAAATTTATTTCCTATGTTTTTCTGAAAAACAGCCCCGGAGTAGCAAAACGGATTTTGCCGCTCCGGGGTTAAAAAGAAAGGAAAAAAAACGAACAATCTAAAACATATCGGGGATATCTTCGTTTCTGGCGAGGATTTCGAAGCTCTCCAAAAGCTCGCGTACCTCGGAAACGCCCACAACATACTCCGGTGCTTTTCCGTCCACCGATGCGGCATACTGCCGCTCATTAACATAAAACAGCTCAAATGTGGTTATTGCACCGGATTTAAGCTTCGTCTGCACCTTTATAACGCTCTCGCCCTTTTGCATACCGCTTGCGAATTCGCCTGCAATGGTAAAGCGGACTGTGCGCAGGAACAGGTTCGTGGCGTTCTTGTTCTGCATCGTCTTTCCGTCATACGTTCCGATGAGCTTGTTGTCTTTTACCTCAAGCTTCATTGTGTGGGTTTCCCCTCCGGGAAGCGAATATGTGACGGTGTCGATGTCCTCAGAGTTATAGAACCATATAAGCTGCATAATAATATCCGCATGGCTTAAAGATGTAAGGTCTATATCACCTTCCGTTGCGATGACGGTCGGAACGCCCTCGGGCATTACGTATCTGCCGCCTGTCGGTGTCCTGTCGCCGATAAGAAGAGATACGGAAAGGTCTTCGCTCGTTTTGAATTTGAGCTTTACGGGAGCTTCAAGCCCATACTTTGAAAGATCCTTGGGGTAATCCTCAACAAGGCTTTCGCCCTTTATTGCAATAACCTTATCAAGAAGCGCCGAATTTATAGTATCGGGGTTTGCATCGCGGTTTACAGGGCTTGTAAGCTTATAATCAGTGTGAAGCGCCGCCTCCGCCTGATCCTCGGGCACCTTTCCTGCATCCTCCTTGCGGACAACTGTTATATCCGCTTTTCCGGGACGGGAAACCGTAACCTCCGTAAGAAGGTCAACGGACGATACCGTATCAAACAGCTTGACATCGCGGTAATCTGATTTTGTCATCATAAGGATATCCGTTGTGCTTCCGCCAACGGTGTAAACCGTGTCGCGGTCAGTGCGTCGGATATAAACGCCCGTACCGAGCGGAGTTTCGCTTCCGATGAGAAGCGTTACCGGCTCGCCGCCCTTGAAGTTTACCTTTATCGTGCGCTGTGGCTTATCAAAGCCGAACATTGAGTCTTCACCCGTGCCGACCTCTTCAAGCGCCACTAAAAGCCCGACAAATCCCGAAAGGGTTGTCATATCGCTCTCGTCATAGGCAAGAAGCGGATCTGCATTTCTCATTGTTGCGGTCTGCGCACCGATGGAGTCCTCACCGTAATCTATGGCAAAGCTCTCACCCGTATCGGTAGTAATCTCAACAGATGCAACATCCTTTGACGAGCGGTCTATTATTTTGTTAAGCGAGCTTGAAACGTTGTTGTTTATCGGGTCTCCGATATCATCACTTATCTGCGGAAACAGCTTTATAACCGCAAAGGCAACTGCCGCAACAACCACAAGCACTGCAAAGGATATTAAAACAGGTTTAAATTGTTTCATAACTAAACCTCCATTGCATTATCTGTTTTTTCTGCGGATAAAAACGAATATACCGATGGCAATTATAATAAGCGGAATAACGCCGATAAGAACTATTCTGAGTACCTTTGCACCGGATTCGGTTATATTGAGGTCATAGCTTGAAACAACCTTCGGCTTTATCGCCATAGTCAGCGTGTCAGGATTTGAATACGTAACAAGCTGAGAAAGGAACGTGTTGTTATACGCACGTGCAATTCCGGCAACCTCTTCATCGGCAAAGCCTTCCGTTCCGAAAACGCAAACTCTTGCAATGCCCTCATTTCCGGTATTGCCAAGCGCGCGCTCACCTATTGCCGCAACGGTAAACGGACCTGATGTGTCGCCGCTCTCGCGAGTAAGCACCTCTATCGGCTTATCGTTTGAAAGAAGCTTTGCATAGGATGATTTCTGCGTCTGCAAAAGCGGAACCGTTCGCATATAGCTCTTTTCCGTAAAGATAAGCTCAATGGGGCGCGTGCGCGGGAATATCGGCATAAGCTGCCCCTGCGCCGCATCGTCGATAAGATCGTTCTTTACCGTCTCACCCACCGGGAACGCCGGTGTCATATATGCATTGCTCTCATCGCAGACAAGATATGCCGGGAACTTAAAGCCCCACTCTGCAAGATAGCGCTCAAGCACGGGAAGCGTCGGCGTCTGCATTCCCCAGAAAACATAGAGATTGTTTCCGTCAATTGAGAGAAAGCTTTCAAGTGCGGAAATCTCCTCTGCAGTGAAATCGGCAGTCGGTGCCGCGATGACGAGGTTGTTGACTTCTGCCGGTACTCCGGAGAGAAGGTCAACATCGCGCGTGTCAAAGTTATTGCCCTTAAATATGGTTTCAAGTGCTTTTACGTCCGCTTCATTATGCCCTGTTACAAAGCCTGCGTTTGAAACCTCGGGCGATGAAACGTAAAGAATTGCGCTTGAGAGCTTTTCTTCGCTCTGATAATACACTTTATTGGTGTTATTTTCACCATAGGTGTATGCAAACTCTGCACTTTCAACTACGGTATAGCGCTCAGGCCCCTCGATAACAAGTGCGCGTGCCTGAGAATTTCTTGCCTTCGGATACTTCTCAAAGAACTGCGGGTTCTTGTTCGGGTCGATAAAGTCATACTTTACCTTACCGCCGGAATGGGTGTTGTATCTCTGAATCATTTCGAGCGTGCGGGTTGCCTGCTCGTTCTTTTCCATCCCTGCCTGAGTGGATAGGATGTAAATTTTTATTTCGTCCTCGATTCCGGAAAGCATCTCCCTTGTATCCTCCGAGAGAGAAAACTCTCCGGTTGTTGTAAGGTCAAGCTTTAAAGAAAAACGGTCGGTGAGAAACTGCGCAAAGATATTCACCACAATAATAATCGCGACAAACAGCGCGATATACACTGTGGACGCCGAGCCGTATTTGAATTTTCTCATATTAAAATCAAATTTCATATCCGTATCTCTCCCCTCTTTAACTCCAGCGGCGTTTCTCTATTACGCGGGACGTAAAGAACAGGAACACTGCTGTAAGGCTTATAAAGTAAACAACATCAGAGAAGGAGAAAATCCCTCTGTAAAAGTTTACATAGCGTGTGATGATCGAGAGAAACGATGCGATTTTTGAAATAAAATCAATATCTGTGTTTGTGAATATAAGGTTTAAAAAGAAGAACATAGAGAGCGTAAGCATAGACAGAAGAGCCGACACAATCTGGCTTTCCGTGAGAGAGGACATAAACTGAGAAATTGCGATGTATGCCCCTGCTGCAAGGATGATTGCAACATAGTTTCCTATCGTTATCGCAGGCTCGGGTGTGCCGTAAAGATACGCAAGCAAGGGATAAACGAGCGTAAGGGCAAGAGAAATGATGAAAACCGTCATTGCTGCCCAGAATTTTCCGAGCACAATCTGCATTGTGGTGACAGGTGCGGTGAGAAGAAGCTGGTCTGTCTTCTGCTTTTTCTCCTCGCTCCATATACGCATGGTCATAACGGGGATAAGAAGAATCATTGCAATGAGCATAATATTGAAGATATAGAGAAAGCCGCTCTGATAATAACCGATGCTGTTCATACAGTATACTATGTTCATAACAAGCGCAAAAACAGCACAGTAAACATAGCCTATACCGCCGGTAAAATACGAGCGCAGCTCGCGCTTATATATAGCTGTCATTACTTCTCCTCTCCTTTCTTTGTAAGGCGGGCAAATACCGCCTCGAGAGATACATCAACCGGTGCAAAGGAAAGAAGCGGAAGGTCTGCCTCTGCCGCGGCATAGAAAACATTCTTGCGGATATCCGCGCCCTCGTCTGCGGTAAGAATGAAGCTTCCGTTATCATATGCCACATCCGTAACGCCCTCAACTCCGCGCAGAACATCAACTATCTTTGCCGGATCACCGTCAACCTGGGCAGAGAACTTATTCTCGCCGCCGATGTTATGCATAAGATTTTCGGTTTTGTCATCCGCAACGATAAGTCCGTCGTTAATAACGATAACGCGCTCACATACTGCCGCAACCTCTGGGATGATATGCGTGGAGAGGATAACCGTGCGCGTCTCACCGAGATTTTTAATAAGGTTTCTTATCTCTACAATCTGGTTCGGGTCAAGCCCTACGGTCGGCTCGTCAAGAATGAGCACATCCGGGTCTCCGACGAGCGCCTGCGCAATACCGACACGCTGCTTATATCCCTTCGAGAGATTTCTGATAAGTCTGCGGCGCACGTGAGACAGCCCGACAAGCTCACAGATGTGGTCAAGATGGCGATTTCTCGGCTGTTTTGCAGACTTAAGCTCATACACAAAATTGAGATACTCATCAACCGTCATATCAAAATACAAAGGCGGCTGTTCGGGAAGATAACCGATGTGACGGCGCGCCTCAATCGCATCGTCAAGCACATCAAAGCCCGCGATGGATGCGCTTCCGCCGCTTGCGGAAAGATATCCCGTAAGGACATTCATCGTCGTGGATTTTCCGGCACCGTTAGGACCGAGAAATCCGACGATTTCACCTTTTTTTACCTCAAACGATATCCCGCGGACCGCTTCTTTCGGTCCGTACCGTTTGGTAAGGTTTGTAATCTTAATCATACTCTCTCAAACTCCCGGTAAAATAAAGTTTACGCCCGCGCCCGAAGGACGCGGGCGTATATCGTACATAATAAATAAGATAACAGAAATGTACGCTCTTTTGGTTAAATAATTGTGAATTATTCTTTTTCTTCCGTCACTGCGATGTGCAAATCGGTAAGCTGAACATCCTCAACAAAGTCCGGAGACTGCATCATAATTTCGGATGCGTTCTGAACCTTCGGGAATGCAATAACGTCGCGGATGTTGTCCGTGCCGGAAAGAAGCATTACAAGGCGGTCAAGACCAAATGCAAGTCCGCCGTGCGGAGGTGCGCCGTAAGAAAACGCCTCTATCATATGACCGAAGCGGTCGTTTGCGGCTTCCTTCGTAAAGCCAAGTGCTTCAAACATCTTCTCCTGAAGGTCGGAGGAGTGGATACGGATAGAGCCTCCGCCGGCTTCATAGCCGTTGATAACGATATCATATGCCTTTGCACGGGCAGATGCGGGATCAGACATCATTGTGTCAACATCCTCGTCCATCGGAGCTGTGAACGGGTGGTGCTTTGCAACGTAGCGATCCTCTTCCTCGTCATACTCAAACAACGGAAACTCCACAATCCAGAAGATATCGTAGCGATCCGGATCAATCGCGTCAAGGCGGCGTGCACACTCGCAGCGCAGTGCGCCGAGAGATGCAAAAACAACCTCGTTGTTCCCGTCTGCAACAACAAAGATAACATCGCCGTTCTTTGCTCCTGCACGGTCGATTATAGCCTTAACTTCATCCTCTGAAAGGAACTTTGCAAACGAGCTTGACATCGTGCCGTCCTCGGCAAGCTTCAGCCACGCAAGGCCCTTTGCGCGGTAGGTCTTAACCCACTCTGCAAGACCGTCGATTTCCTTACGGGCAAACCTTGCACCGCCGTCAACCTTTATCATACGGACGCTGCCGCCGGCTTCGATTGCGCCGGAGAACACCTTGAACTCACATTTTGCCGCAATGTCGGAAATATCCTGCAGCTCAAATCCGAAACGCGTGTCAGGCTTGTCCGAACCGAAGCGCTCCATCGCTTCCTTGTATGACATACGCGGAAGCGGAAGCTTAATTTCCTTACCGAGAATTTCCTTCCAGAGACGTGCGATAAGACCTTCGTTTACCGAGATAACATCATCAACATCGGCAAAGCTCATTTCAAGGTCAATCTGCGTAAATTCCGGCTGGCGGTCGGCACGCAAGTCTTCGTCACGGAAGCAACGCGCAATCTGCATATAGCGGTCAAATCCCGCGAGCATCAGAAGCTGTTTATACTGCTGCGGAGACTGCGGAAGTGCATAGAACTTACCGGGATGAACACGGCTTGGTACGAGATAGTCTCGTGCGCCTTCCGGTGTGGATTTTGTAAGAATCGGGGTTTCGATTTCAAAGAAGCCGTTTTCGTCATAGTAGTCACGCGCAATCTTTGTGATGCGGTGACGGAGCGCGATGTATTTCTGCATATCCGGACGGCGAAGGTCAAGATAGCGGTACTTAAGACGAAGAACGTCGTTTACATCGCTGTTTTCAACAATCTCAAACGGCGGTGTCTGTGCCTTTGAGAGAATACGCATATCCTCGGCGAGAATCTCAACTGCACCGGTCGGGATGCGGTCTGTGATTGCGCCCTCACCGCGGCTTCTTACCGTGCCGCGGATTGTGAGAACAAACTCGCTTCTTACCGTGAATGCCTTTTTGAAAAGCTCTGCATTTTCTGCTTCGTCAAATGTACACTGCACAATTCCGCTTCTGTCGCGAAGGTCGATAAATATAAGACCTCCGAGGTTTCGCATGCGCTGAACCCATCCGCAAACGGTTGCACTCTCGCCGATATGCTCTGCGCGGAAATCTCCGCAGTATTTTGTTCTTTTCATTCCCGTAATATTTTCCATTTTATTTTAACCTCCAATTGAAGCTTTTATCGCATCTGCCGTAAGCGCGCATTCTATCTGCTCACCGCTGTCCATATTCTTAAGGGTGATTTTTCCATTGTCAATTTCGCTGCCGCCGATAACCGCGCCGTATCTCGCTCCGATTTTTCCGGCGTATTTCATTTGCGCCTTGAGCGAACGGCCGGTTGTGTCGCGCTCTGCCGATACGCCGAGCGCGCGAAGCTCATACACCAAAGAGTTGGAAACGCTTTCCGCACGCTCCTCTGCATAAGCAACAAACACATCCGGAACAAGACGGTCGGAAGGAAGCTTTCCCTCTGCCTCAAGAGTCAGCAGCAACCGCTCTATTCCACAGCCGAAGCCAAGGCCTGCAGTCTCCGGTCCTCCGAGAGTTGCGACAAGGCCGTTGTATCTGCCGCCGCCGAGAACTGTGGACTGTGCACCGAGGCTTCCCGAAACAAACTCGAAAACGGTGTTTGTGTAATAGTCAAGCCCGCGCACCAGCATCGGGTCAAGCTCATATTCAATTCCCGTTGCATCAAGATAAGAACGAAGCTTATCAAAATGCGCACGGCACTCGTCACAGAGATAATCCGTAATCTTCGGCGCATCCTTTGCGACAGACTTGCATATATCGCTCTTGCAGTCAAGAATACGCATAGGATTGCGGTCAAGTCGGTCGTTGCAGGTTTCGCAAAGCTCGCCCTTTCTTGTTTCAAAATACTTTTTAAGTGCGGCGTGATATTCCTTACGGCATTCCTTGCATCCGCAGGAATTCAAATGAAGCGTGGTGTCAGTGATACCAAGCTCACGCAGAAGCGTTGCGCCGAGAGAGATAACCTCGGCATCAGCTGATGCATCATATGCACCGAAGCACTCAACACCGAACTGATGATGCTCGCGAAGTCTTCCCGCCTGCGGTTTTTCGTAGCGGAAGTTCGGTGCGATGTAATACACCTTGAGCGGAAGACCTTTAGCGTGGAGAGAATGCTCGATAAACGCACGCACGACGCTCGCCGTGCCCTCAGGACGGAGCGCTATGTGGCGGTCTCCCTTGTCGTAAAAGTCGTACATTTCCTTCTGCACAACGTCTGTTGTGTCACCAACGCCGCGGTCAAAAAGAGCAACGTCCTCAAATGTGGGAAAGCGAATCTCCCGGAAGCCGAAGCGGTGCGCGAGAGAGCGAAGCTTATCCTCCAATATCTGCCATGCGCGGCTCTCCTCGGGAAGTACATCCTTCGTGCCGCGCGGTGCTGTAATCTTTTCCATTGTAATCACTGCCTTTATATCTCTTTATTTACCTATTAAACAATATTTCCGTATCATAAGATTTTATCGTATTTAGGCGCAAATGTCAAGTATTTGAGAAGTAAAAACTGCAGAGAAGTGCAAAATGAAACCATCTTGAGTTTTCATGTTTTTTCTCCGCACGTTTTTTGTTGCAAACGGGCGAATTATATTGTATAATTTATAATAGTATATTATGGAGTTGATTTACCTTGTATCATAAGCTCAGTATAGAAGAAACCTTAAAGGCATTTGACGTTAATCCGGAAACGGGGCTTTCCGATAAAGAGGCGCATCACCGCACCTCGCAGAGCACGGCAAAGAGCGACGGGTCGTCGTTTTTTAAATTTGCGGCGCGCTCAATCTCCCGTCCCGTTATAATCATTCTCTTCATTTCCGCTATCCTTTATGCCGCGCTCGGCGGATGGCTTGAAGCTCTTCTCATTGCGGCGGTCATCATCCTTCACACTGTTTTTTCTGCGGAGTGCAAACGCCGCGGGGAAAGAACTCTTGACCGCTCGGTTTCCGCATCTGTCACGCACGCCATCGTTCTGCGCAACGGTGCGAAAATGAAGCTCTCCTCCGACCGCCTTGTTGTCGGTGATGTGGTCACGCTCAAGCCCGGACGTGTTGTTCCTGCGGATTTGCGCCTTATATCAACAGAAAACCTTGTTATTGATGAGAGCTCCCTTACCGGACGCGCCCGCGCGGAAAAAGACTGTGACTATCAGAGCACAAGCGATGTCCGCATAGAGTTCCGCGACAACTGCGCCTTTGAAGGCACGGTTGTTCTTGAAGGACGCGGTGACGGCGTTGTCACTGCAACGGGTATGTCTACCGAAATGAGCCGTCTTACGCTCCCGCTCGACGTTCCGGAGAAAGACACCTCTCCGTCTTTCTCACGCATAGAAAAGCTTACGCGCCGGTTAAGCATTATAACAAGCCTTGCGTGCGTTGCGGTTTTTGCAATATCTCTTGCATATGACGCAGGTTTTATGACGGCGCTTCTTGCCTCTGCTTCCCTTGCGGTTGCCGCCATTCCCGAAAGCTTTGGTACAATCGTTCTCACAAGCCTTGCCCGCGGTGCGGAAAAGCTCCGCTCGGAAGGCTTTTCGGCTAAGAATATGCGCGCCGCGGAAATGCTCGGCGAAGTAAACATCTTCACCACAGAGCTTCCGAAAATGGGCGTTGCGGCTACATACTCAAGCGGACGCATCCATTCCCCGCAGGAGGAGGATACCGTTCCGTTTCTTGAAGGACTTCTTCTCTGTGAGCTTAAAAATCCGTCGCTGTATGCTTTTGCATCGCACAAGTGCGATGCGGAAAACGTAGCGGCAAGCTTTCCGCGCATCGGTGAATATATGGGCGAGGTTACCACCACTCTCCACCGTGCAGGAGAAACAACGATATCCTACACCGGCGGAAACGCTGCAGAAATTCTCTCCCGCTCAAGCCTTATATGGGATTTCGGGCGCGTGAGAACGCTCACGGCCTCCGACCGTGAAGAAATTGAAGAGTGCATCCGCACATTCGAAGAAGAAGGTTACACACAGACAGCGCTCGGACTTCGCTCGGGCGATGATGTTCCGTGTGACTCAAACCTTATTTTCCTCGGCATTGCGGCAACACGCGCAGAAGTAAATGAGGCGGCAAATCCCGACACCGCGGCACTTAACGCGGCAGGCGTGCGCGTGCTTCTTCTCACCGAGGGCGATGCGGAAAAAGCGCGCCTTGGCGCAACCGCACTGAAAATTCCGTGCGATAACATAATCTGCTCACGCGAGCTTTCCTCGCTCTCCGACGAAGATATTTCCGAGCGGATAAACGATACCTTTGTTTTTGCGTCTCTGCGCGCGCAGGACAAGGTGCGTATAATAAATGTTCTCAAATCCTATGGCTATTCGGTTGCATCCGTCGGCGACGGAATCTCCGATGCGCCGGCGCTTGATTCCTCGGATGTCGGTATGAGCGACCTGCACGCGAGCGATGCGGCAAAAGACGCTTCCGATGTCGTTTTTGACGGCAGCTTTTCTGCCGACCGCGCGATAATCCGCGGCAAAATCATCCGCACCAACATCCGCCGCGCTGTAACGTATCTCGCCGCGGCAAACACAGCTGAGCTTATATGCGTTCTCCTGTCTGCCGCATGCGGCTTTGGTTTCCCTCTCACTGCACTCCAGATTCTTCTTGTAAATCTTATCACGGACACCTTCCCCGCTCTCTTGCTTGTGCGCGGTGGCTTCCTTCAGAAAAATCCGTCCCGCCTGGCATACATCTGGGGTACGGTTCTCGGTCTTTTAATGCCGTTTGTTTTCCGCGTGCTGACTCAGTCAACCGGACTTTTCCTTGCACAGTGGATTACATTTGCCGCCCTCACAGTCGGTGAGCTTTTACTCGTGCTTCCGATGTATTTTGCAGGACGCAGAAAGTAGGTCTTTTACTATGGCTTCGGAAATTGAGCTTGAGCTTGTTTCGGGAAGCGAAGAAGAACTTGTTACCTTTGGCAATGCCCTTGCGAAAAAGTATGCACTCAAACCCGAAACCCGTTCTAAATATGCAAGAGCACTGGAAGCAGGAGGAGATTATGGAATATATTGCAGGAAAATATGATATAGCCGTTGTAGGCGCGGGGCACGCGGGCATTGAAGCGGCGCTTTCTGCCGCACGGCTCGGTTGCCGCGTTGCGTGCTTTGCGATAAATCTCGATTCCGTCGGGAATATGCCGTGCAATCCCGCAATCGGCGGCACAGCAAAGGGACACCTTGTGCGCGAGATAGACGCTCTTGGCGGAGAAATGGGACGCGCGGCTGACGATACCTGTATTCAATACCGCATGCTGAACCGAGGCAAAGGTCCCGCGGTATATTCGCTTCGCGCTCAGGCAGACCGCCGTGCATATCAGGCGCGAATGAAGCGCGTTCTTGAAGCAACGGACAACCTTGACCTTATTCAGGCGGAGGTTGTTGATATCGGCATTGAAAACGGTGCAGTTACATCTGTCCTTACCGCAACCGGCGGGCGTTATCTCTGCCGCGCGGCTATTCTTGCAACCGGCACATACCTCGGCGGAAAAACAACCGTTGGCGAGACGGCGCGTGAGGGCGGACCGGACGGAATGTTTGCCGCAACAGAGCTTACGGGCAACCTTCTCCGCGCAGGGATAGAGCTTCGCCGTTTCAAGACGGGTACTCCCCCGCGCATCAACGCGCGCAGTGTGGATTTTTCCGCAATGGAGCCGCAACCCGGCGATACGGATATCTATCCCTTTTCATTTGACACAGAACACGAAATTGAAAACAGGGCAATATGCCATCTGACATACACCAACGCCGAAACTCACCGCATTATCCGTGAAAATCTGCACCGTTCGCCCCTTTTCTCAGGAAACATAGCGGGCGTTGGCCCGCGCTACTGTCCGTCTATTGAGGACAAGGTTGTGCGCTTTGCGGAAAAAGAACGGCACCAGCTTTTTATTGAACCGATGGGACTTGGTACTGATGAAATGTACATTCAGGGGCTTTCCTCCTCACTCCCCGAGGATATCCAGCTTCTCATTGTCCACTCCATCCGCGGACTTGAGAACGCGCAGATAATGCGCTTTGCCTATGCTATAGAATACGACTGCATCGACCCGCTTACACTTCTCCCCACGCTTGAGGTAAAGACCGTTTCGGGGCTTTACGGCGCAGGACAGTTCAACGGCTCGTCGGGATATGAGGAAGCCGCGGCGCAGGGACTTCTCGCCGGCATTAATGCCGCCCGCAAGCTTCAGGGAAAATCCCCTGTTATCCTCGACCGCTCGGATGCATATATCGGTACGCTTATTGACGACCTTGTTACCAAGGGCACAAATGAGCCTTACCGTATGATGACCTCGCGCTCGGAATACCGTCTGTATCTCCGTCAGGACAATGCAGACCTCCGCCTTACAGAGCTTGGGTATGAGATAGGTCTTGTCAGCGAAAAGAAGTATAACCGGATGATTAGCAAGCGCGAGGAAAGCGCACGCGAGCTTGCCCGCGTTGAAAAGGCTATAATCCCGCCGGGTAAGGAGATTAACGGCTTCCTTGAAAGCGCCGGAACGTCTCCGCTCGTCACGGGAGCATCTGTCGCAGACCTCATACGCCGTCCGCAGCTTACATATGAAAGCCTTGCGCCGTTTGACAAAACGAGAACTGCGCTTCCCTATGATGTGCGCGAGCAGGTGGAGATCTCGCTTAAGTACGACGGGTATATAAAGCGTCAGAAGGCACAGATAGAGCAGTTTAAAAAGCTTGAAAGCGTTAAAATCCCGGACGGGATAGATTATATGTCGCTTCAGGGACTTCGGACAGAAGCCCGGCAGAAGCTTACTAAAATACAACCCGGCTCAGTCGGACAGGCATCACGCATATCGGGCGTGAGCCCTGCTGATATTGCCGCACTTCTTCTGTATCTGAAAAAGTAAATAAAAAAATGAGGAGACGGACGCCCACTTCCGTCTCCTCTTACCTTTTCGGTGCAACACTCCCGTGCCGCACCGCCAAAGAAAGGTTGACTATTTTATTTGCTGTAATTTACAGTGTATGTAGGTCTGCCATCCTCTGTAGCTCCCTTTGTGATTGCATAACCTTCCGGGAGTACAATTCCGTTTTCATTGAAAGTCTGACCATCAAGGAGCGCTCCCTGATAATAAGACCACGGACGGAGATAATCAGGTGTTGTAGGAAGCATACATCCTTCATCGCCCCAGGCGGGGTTCATACCTACAAATGTACCGCCGTGAACTTTCATCAGATTATAGGAAAGATTAAGTGTCTTGCTGATATTGTTCTTGAGCGCAACTCTGACAATGTTCGCATCCTTAGAGTTACCGCGCTTTGCAATATCATCGGCAGTTTCAGTGAATGGTTTTGTCCCTGCAAGTATCTCATCAATATCAGCGGCATTCGCATCATAATAACCGCCGTCGAAATATCCTCCGTTGATTGTCACAGTTTGTGAGCCCCATGGCGAAACCTTAGCACCAACAAACAGAGCGCCTACATTTTTTGCAGGGGTTCCGGCGGGAACGTTTCTTGTAAAGGTACCGTTTTCAATAACTACATCTCCACCGGGGACGATCAGTGACATAGAGGGTTCAGTTAATTCAACCTTGCCGTTACCGTCAATGGTAAGTTTTGAATTCTTATATGTATAGAAAACCGGGTCAACGGAGGTAGCATTTGTACTTATCGTCTTTCCATTCATATTCAAATATACTTCAGTTCCCTCACTAAGGTGAAGAACTTCGTCCAGTTGAATATCGCCTTCAAGTTTAACGGTACCGCCGTTTGCAAAAGCATATACCAAATCAGCAGAAGTGCTTACAACATAGTCGTAGTCATATTCAGAATCCTTGTCATACTGATTGCCGAAGCTGTCGTTTTCATAAGTAAACTGAGTTGCAAGAACGTTGATACCAAATTCGATAGCAGGAACCTCAATACCGTTATGGTTTGCTTCATTTGTAACAGTCTCAGCCATATCAACCTTAACGGCAATATAGTCAGCTTCTTTGGGCTGAAGCTGTTTGTCGCTCTTAAGCACATTGCCGGCCTTGAAAGTAGAAGTGGTTTGATATCCAATCCAACCTTCCATACCGCCTTCATTGTTAAAAGCCATTGCGGGGAAAATATCCGCGCCGCTTGCGACATTACCGTTGCCATCAGTATACTGCTGTGTGCAAGTACTTACGGTAAGAATATCAGAGAGAACGATGTTTGCGCCATCCTTGGTCTTGCCGACAGTCTCGCTGATAATGTTCATATTGGCATTGTACTTAAGAGCCAGAGAACCCTTGTTTTCGATTTTGAGAACAACGACCTCAGTGTGTCCGGGCTCCCAGAGTCCTTTTTTAAACAAATCGACTGCACCGTCAAGGTCTTTCCAAATCAGTTCACCTGCGTCATCTTTGTCGCCGAGCGTGTACTGAACATCAATATCAAGATTTCCTGATTTGATAATGTTGTTCGCACTTTTCACGCTGTCTGTGAACCATGCGAACGTTGTTCCCATGAGCATTGTGAAACAGAGCAAGAGCGACATCATGCTCGTGAACAATGCTTTTTTTGTTGTTTTTGAATTTGCCATTGTTTTTCACCTTTTTCTTTTTATTTTTACGGAAAAATTTTACCGCCGGATGTGAGCCCCCCGCCATACTTTTCCCGTTTTCGCAAAAATGAGTATAACACATATGTGTTCATTTGTCAACATATGTACGCAAAGTTTTTTAAATAATATCATATACTATTTTTTGAGGTGAAGAAGAATGTACATTCCTACATTGGATTCTGTCAAGGTAGGACAAACAGTCGCTTTCTTCCGGCAACACAAAGGTGTTTCTCAAGAAGTTCTGAGCGGCTTTGCCGATATCGGCAGAAGCCACTTAAGCGCAATCGAGCGCGGCGAACGCAAACCCACGCTTGAAACCCTGTACCGCATCTGCACCGCACTCGATATCAAGATGAGCACTTTTTGCAAAAAGCTTGAAGAAAAACTGTAATTTCCCCGCAAAGCATCCCCGTCACAGTCATCAAAATAACTGTGACGGGGATTTTTTACTCTTTTCTTATTTTTCCTCTCTGTGGATTAATTGTCATTTTTACTAAAAATTGCAAGGCGGGCACACCGTTTTGCAATTTATTTTTGCTAAAATTTCAAAAAAATCCACAAAAAGCCTTGTTAATTAATTATTTAACGGATTTTTGCAAGTTGACAAAAAATAAATTGCGTGATATACTATTGCACATACTATAAGAAAACCCGAAACGGAGATGGATCTTAATGTCATTCAAAAACGCATATCTTCAGCGTGTTTACGACGGCGTTGTTGCAAGAAATGCGGGAGAGCCTGAATTTCATCAGGCAGTGCACGAAGTTCTTGAATCTCTCGAGCCCGTGTGCGATGCCGACCCGAGATATGAAAAAATGGGCGTTCTCGAACGCCTTTGCGAGCCGGAACGCGTTATATATTTCCGCGTGCCGTGGGTTGATGATAACGGAAAAGTTCAGGTTAACCGTGGCTTCCGCGTCCAGTTTTCCTCTGCGATCGGTCCGTACAAAGGCGGGCTTCGCTTTCACCCGTCCGTAAACCAGTCGGTTATAAAGTTTCTCGGTTTTGAGCAGATTTTCAAGAACTCTCTCACCGGACTTCCCATCGGCGCGGGAAAGGGCGGTGCGGATTTTGACCCCAAGGGCAAGAGCGACGGCGAGGTTATGCGCTTCTGCCAGAGCTTTATGACGGAGCTTTCAAAGCACATCGGCGAAAATACAGACGTCCCCGCGGGAGATATCGGCGTTGGCAGCCGCGAGATAGGCTTTCTTTACGGTCAGTACAAACGCCTTGTGAACGAATTTACCGGTGCAATAACGGGTAAGGGACTGCGCTACGGAGGCTCCCTCGCAAGAACGGAGGCGACGGGCTACGGTCTTTGCTATTTTACCGAGGAGATGCTCAATGCAAACGGCAAATCCTTCAAGGGTCAGCGCGTTATTATATCAGGCTCCGGTAACGTTGCCATTTACGCACACATCAAAGCGACAGAGTTTGGCGCAAAAGTTGTTGCAATGAGCGATTCTGACGGCTATATTTACGACCCGAACGGAATTGATATTGAAACGGTGCGCGAGCTTAAAGAAAAAAACCGCAAGCGCATCAGCGAGTATGTCAAGTATCACAGCGGTGCAACGTACACACCCGGTTGCAGCGGTATATGGAGCATCCCGTGCGATATCGCACTTCCGTGCGCAACGCAGAACGAAATTGACGAGGTCAGCGCCGCGCTTCTTGCGAAAAACGGTTGCTACTGCGTTTCCGAAGGCGCGAATATGCCTTCAACACCGGAAGCGATAAAGGTTTACTTTGCAAACAAAATGCTCTACGGTCCCGCCAAGGCGGCAAACGCCGGCGGCGTTGCAACCTCTGCTCTTGAAATGTCGCAGAACAGCCTGCGCTATTCGTGGTCCTTTGAAAAGGTTGACCACAAGCTTCAGGATATAATGAAAAACATCTACAACGCCGCGGCAGACGCTGCGGCACTCTACGGCCATGAGGGCAACCTTATGATCGGCGCAAACATTGCCGGATTTAAAAAGGTTGCATCGGCGATGCTCGCCTACGGCGTTGCATATTGATTTTTGCTACCATTCCACCCCACCATCATTTTTGCGAAGGGGCTGTAGCAAAACAGCCCCGACCGCATAAAGTGTAAAAGTATATGGTTTGAAAGTTTGAAAGTAAATTGAAAATTCGGCAGAAGCCGAATTTGAGGATTTAGTTACACTTTATGCTATGAACAAATCGGACCTCTCGACGTACTTATGTA